>NZ_LFJJ01000006.1 GCF_001189365.1 Candidatus Burkholderia verschuerenii
TACCAGCATCGAGCGCTATGTCGCACGCTACAACCAGCACAACCGTCCATTTGTCTGGACCGCAACCGCCGATTCCATCCTTCAGAAAGTGGCTCGGTTATGTAAAGTTATTTCTGGGACGGAACACTAGCCATGCCGACAGACATCTCCCCCGCCGGGGCATCGTCACCCGGTCTTTCCTTCCGCGATGCGCAGTTCGAGCCGCGGCAAAGCACCTCGCGCTTTATCGCGGATGCGTTGCGTTCGGCCATCGTCGAAGGCTCGCTGCTGCCGGGCGAACCGCTGCGTCAGGATGCAATCGCGCGGCAGTTTTCCGTCAGCGCCATTCCCGTGCGCGAAGCGTTCCGTCAGCTCGAAAGCGAAGGCTGGGTCACCATCGAGCCGAATCGCGGCGCGGCGGTGAGCCTGCAATCGGCCGACGAAGCGCGCGAAATCTACGAGATTCGCGCGTCGCTCGAAAGCCTCGCCATCGGCATCGCGCTGGAACATCACACGCCGGAAACGCTCGCCGACGCGCAGCGTCTGCTCGAAGCCGCCGAAAACGAGCCCGATCCCGCGTTGTACGTCGTGCGCAACGAGCAGTTCCATATGAGTCTGTACGCGCCCGCCGACCGGCCGCGTCTGATGGAAATGATCGGGCAGATGCATCGGCGCGGCGAGCGCTATCTGCGGCTGAAGCTCGGCTTGCCGATCCATAAGGATGCTTCGGATGCCGAACATCGCGCGATTCTCGCCGCGCTCGCCGCACGCGATATCCAACAGGCGCAAACGCTGGTGGCGCGTCATTTGCTCGCGACGGGCGAACTGATCCACCGTTTTCTCGCCGATGCCCAGGCGCTCGCCCAAACCACGCACACGAAAAAGAAACGCCGCGCATCTTCCCGCACGACTTCCCGACAGGCCAAACAATGAACGATGTGTCCGCTGCAACCCGTTCCTGGAACACGCGCGCGCAGGAAAAATCGCGCCGTCTGAAACTGATCGAGCCGTGGATGAACGGCGCGGTGCTCGACACCGAGCGCATCGTCGATGCATTGAGCGCGCTGATCGTCACCGGCGATCGCGTCGCGATCGAGGGCAACAATCAGAAGCAGGCGGATTTTCTGTCGCGCGCATTCGCCAAGCTCGATCCGGGCCGCGTCCACGATATCCATCTGTTGATTTCGAGCATCAGCCGGCCGGAACATCTCGCGCTGTTCGAACAAGGCATCGCGCGCAAGGTGGATTTCGCCTTCGCCGGGCCGCAAAGTCTGCGCGTCGCGCAACTGCTCGAAGACGGCATGCTCGAGATCGGCGCGATTTATACGTATATCGAACTGTATGCGCGCATGTTCATCGATCTGACGCCGCAAGTCGCGCTGGTGTGCGCGGCGCAGGCGGATCGGCACGGCAATCTCTATACGGGCGCGAATACCGAAGACACGCCGACCATAGTCGAGGCGACGGCGTTCCGTCACGGCATCGTGGTGGCGCAGGTCAACGAGATCGTCGATGAACTGCCGCGCGTCGATATTCCCGGCTCGTGGATCGATGTCGTCGTGCAGGCGGACAAGCCCTTCGCCGTGGAGCCGTTGTTCACGCGCGATCCGCGTCATATCGGCGAGTTGCAGATTCTGATGGCGATGATGACCATTCGCGGCATCTACGATCGTTACGGCATTACCGCGCTCAATCACGGCATCGGCTTCGATACGGCCGCGATCGAACTGCTGCTGCCGACCTACGGCGAATCGCTCGGTCTCAAAGGGAAAATCTGCACGCACTGGGCGCTCAATCCGCATCCGACGCTGATTCCGGCGATCGAGTCCGGCTGGGTCGAAAGCGTGCATTGCTTCGGCAGCGAAGTCGGCATGGAAGACTATATCGCCGCGCGCTCCGACGTGTTCTTCACCGGACGCGACGGCAGTCTGCGCTCGAACCGCGTGTTCTGCCAGCTCGCGGGGCAATACGGCGTCGATCTGTTTATCGGCTCGACCTTGCAGATGGATGCCGACGCGAACTCGTCGACTGTCACGCTCGGACGGCTCGCGGGCTTCGGCGGCGCGCCGAACATGGGCCACGATCCGCGCGGCCGCCGTCATTCGAGCGAAGCGTGGCTCAAACTCCTGAAAGACGACGGCCCGAATCCGGAGATCGCGCGCGGCCACAAGCTCGTCGTGCAGACCGCCGAGACATACAAAAAAGGCGGCGAGCCGACCATCGTCGATGCGCTCGATGCCATCGCCGTCGGCAAGAAGAGCAACATGCCGATCGCGCCCGTGATGATCTACGGCGACGACGTCACGCACGTTGTGACGGAAGAAGGCATTGCGTATCTGCACGCGGCGGAAGGCGTCGACGATCTGGTCGCATGGTCGGGCGGTCTGTACGCGCCGCCCGCGCGCTTCCGTAGCTGGTGATCGCGATGCGGCTCGCCCTCTCCCGCGCGTTCGATCAAACCGCACGCGCATCGGCCTCGCTCATCGCGGCATGCGCGGTCGATGCGCTGATCGCCGAAGCGATGCTCACGCCCAAGCCCGCGCTGGTCGATCGACGCGGCAGCGGCGCGCATCGCGATCTCGATCTCGATCTCGATCTCGACACGATGCTGCGATCCGCCAATGCGCTCGCGCCGACGTTTCTGGCGATTGCGCGCGCGGCGTCGGATGCGCCGCCATCGCAGGCCTTGCGCGAGCAACTGGCGCGCATCGGCCGCGAAGGCGAAGCCGCGATGATGCGCGCCACCGACGGCAGCAATGCGCATCGCGGCGCGATCTGGATCGTCGGCTTGCTGTGCGTGGGCGCCGCGATGAACGCATCCGACGACAGCGACGCGATCTGTTTATCGGCGGCGGCGATTGCACGGCACGACGACCGCTACGCGCCGTCGTCGGCTGCGACGAGCCACGGCGCGACAGTCGGCGCGCGATACCGCGTGCCCGGCGCGCGCGGCGAAGCACGCGACGGCTTTCCGCACGCGCGGCGCATCGGCCTGCCCGCGCTCGACGACGCCCGCGCACGCGGCCTGAACGAAGACGACGCGCGCCTCGATACGCTCGTCGCGATCATCGCGTCGCTCGACGATACGTGTCTGCTGCATCGCGGCGGCCTGCATGCGTTGCGCGTCGCGCAGGATGGCGCGCGGCGCGTCATCGAAGAAGGCGGCATCGCGCGGGAACGCGGACGCGCCGCTTACGCGCAACTCGATCGCGATCTGCTCGCGCTAAACGCATCGCCCGGCGGCGCGGCCGATCTGCTCGCCGCCACGCTCTTTCTCGACAGTCTCAGGCGTCTGCCCTGAACGCATAATCGCATCGAATCGATCAAGGACCGCATATGGAAAACCTGCGATACGAGTATCCCGCCAAGCGGACCGTCACGCGCCGCGCGCATGTCGGCGTCGTCGGCTCGGGCGATCTCGAAGTGTTGCTCACGCCGTCGCCGAACGCGCACGCGGAAGTCGTGATCCGCACCAGCGTCGACGGTTATGAACACGTCTGGAAAAGCGTGCTCGACCGCTTTTTCCAGCGCTACGACGGCGCGGTGAAACTCGAACTGAACGACTTCGGCGCGACGCCCGGCGTAGTGTTGCTGCGTCTGTCCGAAGCCGTCGAAGTCAGCGAAGGAGAATCTGCATGAACGCGCACGACACGTTTCTCGCGCGGCACAGTTTCATCGAACTGACGGCGCGCGAACGCGCGCAGGCGCTGCTCGACAAAGGCACGTTCCGCGAACTGATCGGGCCGTTCGACCGGCTCGAATCGCCGTGGCTGCCGATGCAGAACATCGTCTGCCAATCGGACGACGGCGCGGTGATCGCGCGCGGCATGCTCGGCGGCGAACCGGCGGTGATCGCGGCGATCGAGCCGGCGTTTCAGGGCGGCAGCATCGGCGAAGTATCGGGCGCGAAGATCGCGGCGGCACTCGAAATGGCGTTGAGCGAATTCGACGCCGGACGCGCGATTCGTCCCGTCGTGCTGTTCGAAACCGGCGGCGTGCGTCTGCAGGAAGCGAATCTCGGGCTGGCGGTGATCGCCGAGATTCAGGCGGCCATCGTCGCGCTCAGGCGGCATGTGCCGGTGGTCGGCGTGATCGGCGGCATGGTCGGCTGCTTCGGCGGGATGTCGCTGGCGGCGGCGCTGTGCACCGAACTCGTGATGACGCGTCAGGCGCGCCTCGGCATGAACGGGCCCGAAGTGATCGAGCAGGAAGCGGGCATCGAGGAACTCGACTCGGGCGACCGGCGCCTGATCTGGTCGATGATCGGCGGGGAGGAACGCGTCGCGGTCGGTCTCGCCGATACGCTCGTCGAAGACGATACCGCGCAGATCCGCGACGCGGTGCTCGCGGCGTTCGCGCGCGGCGTGCCTAAGCGGCATCGCACGGAAGCAGTCGATGCGTATCTCGACCAGCTCACGAAGGTGAATCCCGACGCGATCGATCCCGACACGCTGCGCCAACTGTGGAGCCCATCATGAGCGATTCGATTTCTCGCGGCGCGCGCTGGCTCGACGCGCTGGCAGCGCCTTCCACCGCGCCGGAAAGCGGCCCGGTCCGCGCCCGCGACGGCAAACTCGACGGCGAACGCGCGCGCTTCATCGCCGTCGTGCCCGATGCGCGCAACCGCTTTCCGCGCGCGACCGACAACGTCGTCGGACTCGAACAAGGCTGGCTGCTGGCGCGCGCCGTACGCGACATCAACGACGCCGATCGCGATGCGCAGACGAAGCGCCCGATCGTCGCCATCGTCGATGTGAAGAGTCAGGCGTACGGACGTCGCGAGGAACTGCTCGGCATTCATCTCGCCTGCGCCACCGCCGTCGATGCCTACGCGAGCGCGCGTCTCGCGGGCCATCCGGTGATCGCGCTGATCGTCGGTCCGGCGATGTCTGGCGCGTATCTCGCGCATGGTTATCAGGCGAACCGGATCGTCGCGCTCGATGCGCCCGGCACGGCCGTGCACGCGATGGGCAAGGAAGCGGCCGCGCGCGTCACACGTCGCAGTGTCGAAAGTCTGGACGCGCTCGGCGACGCCGTGTTGCCGATGTCCTACAAGATGAGCGCGTACGCGAAACTCGGCTTGCTGCACGAACTGATCGAAGGCATCGACGCCGACGCGCCCGCATCCGCCGATATCGAACGCGTGCGGACATCGCTCGCCGCCGCCGTCAAAGATGCGCGCGACGGCCCGCGCGATTTGTCGAGCCGCCTCGCCTCCGCCGATGCGACGCGCACGCGCGCGGCATCGATCGAAGTGCGCAAGCGGATGAAAGCGCAATGGGACACCCGGGACGCCTGACATGCGCCCGCACGACCTCGCCCGCCTCGCCGACGATACGACGCCATTCGCGGACGCGCCCTCCTGGGTCGCCGATGCGCTGACGCGCGCGCCGTTCGTCGTAGCGCGGCGCGCACCGCGCATCGGGCATTCGATCGCGGTCGGCATTCGCGGCGCGACGCGCAGCGAGCGTTTCGGCACCTGGCTCGATCCGGCGTGAACACGGCGTCGATCCGCGCCGGATCGACGCCGTGTTCACGCCGGAAGCACTGCGCCGCCGCAAACCCGATTCCGTTCGCGCGACGCTGCCCGCCTTCGCCCTGCTGCGCGCGATCGCGCCGATCGTCGATGCTACCGGCCTCGACTGGGGACCGGCCGGCAGCGCGGGCTTCGAACTCGCGAGCGGCGTATCGACCGTGACACGCGACAGCGATCTCGATCTGATCGTGCGCGCGCCCGAACCGCTGCCGCGCGCCGATGCCGCCGCGTTGCTCGATGCACTGTCGGACGCAGCGCTGCGCATCGGCACGCGCATCGACGTGCAGATCGAAACGCGCGATGCCGCCTTTTCGCTCGCCGAGTTCGCGCGCGCGAACGTGCGCGTGATGCTGCGTCACGCCGACGGTCCGCGGCTCGCGGCCGATCCGTGGAGCGCGTCGTGATCGCGTTTCTGTTTCCGGGACAAGGCGCGCAGACGCCGGGCTTTCTGCATCGACTGAGCGGTGCGGCGGCGCATCCCGCCATCGCGAAGATTTATGCGGAAGCATCGGACGCGCTCGGCCAACACGTGCTCGAACTCGATTCCGCCGATGCGCTCGCCTCCACCGTCGCGGTGCAGGTGACGCTCGTCGTCGCAGGCGTCGCGGCGACGCGCGCGCTCGCCGACGAAGGCATCGCGCCGGAAGTGGTCGCGGGCTTGTCGGTCGGCGCGTATGGCGCGGCGGTCGCGAGCGGCGCCATCGCCTTCGACGATGCGCTGCGGCTCGTGCGCCTGCGCGCGCGGTTGATGGAGGACGCGTATCCGCACGGCTACGGCATGCTCGCCGTGCTCGGGGTCTGAACGAGCGCGAGCTTGCGCAGGCGATCGAAACCAGCGGCGGCGAGGGCGTGGATCGGCAATCTGAACGCGCCGCGCCAGTTGGTCGTATCGGGCAGCGACGTGGCGCTCGAGCGCGTGCGCGAAGCTGCATTGACACACGGCGCGCGCAAGGCGGAACGGCTCGCGGTCAGCGTGCCCTCGCACTGCGCATTGCTCGACGATGCCGCCGCGAAGCTGACCGAAGCCGCCTCGCAGATTCGTTTCGATGCGCCGCGTATTCCCTACGTCGGCAATCGCGGCGCGCGCGTGCTCCGTCGCGCCGATGCCGTGCGCGACGATCTCGCCACCAATCTGCGCCATCCGGTGCGCTGGCACGATTCGACCATCGCGATGAGCGAACTCGGCGCGACGCTGTTCGTCGAGATGCCGCCGGGCCGCACGCTCACGCAACTCGCCGCCGACGCCCTGCCCGACACGCCGGCCTTCGCCGTCGACGCTTCGTCCGTCGACACAATCGGCGCGATCGCCGCGCGCATTCGCGCTTTCCGCCGCCGCGCGAACGATTGATTCGCTTCCCGAACGCGATTGGTTCACGACATCGCTAGCATTTTGTCATCTGCTGTAAGCAAAATCGGAATTTTCGGCTAGCTTACGAGTCGACTCGCATTGAGCATAGCGCTCCGTCCGCGTGTTTCGCGGGACGACAACTACAACGACTCTTCAAAGGCAAACGATCATGACCTTCTTCCGCGTCGCGCTGGCGGCTTCGGCTGTCTTCACGCTGGCATCGTGCAGCAATATGAGCAACCTGAGCAGCATGGATCCCAACCAGCTGATGCAAACCGGCCAGCTCGCCACGCAGGCGCTCTCGCTGAGCGACAACGACGTCCGCACGCTGTCCGACAAGTCCTACGCCCAACTGGACAAGGAAAACCAGATCGCGCCGGCATCGTCGCCGTACACCGCGCGTCTGAACAAGCTGTCGAAGCAACTGGGCGACAACATCAACGGCGTGCCGGTCAACTACAATGTCTATCTGACCAAGGACGTCAATGCCTGGGCGATGGCCAACGGCTGCGTGCGCGTCTACAGCGGCCTGATGGACCTGATGAACGACGACGAAGTGCGCGGCGTCGTCGGCCACGAGATGAGCCACGTCGCGCTCGGTCACACTAAGAAGGCGATGCAGGTCGCGTACGCGACGTCGGCGGCGCGCTCGGTGGCATCGGCGGCGGGCGGAATGGTCGCGAATCTGTCGGCGTCGCAGTTGGGCGATCTGTCGGAGAAGTTCGTCAACGCGCAGTTCTCGCAGTCGCAGAAAACCGCCGCCGACGATTACTCGTTCGATACGCAGAAGAAGAAAGGCTACGATCCGAAGGGACTCGTCACCGCGTTCCAGAAGCTGTCGACGATCGATGGCGGGCAATCGAGCATGCTGAGTTCGCATCCGTCTTCGCCGTCGCGGGCGAAGCATATCGAGCAGCGGATCGCATCGGGAAAATAAGGGCGTAAAAAAGGCCGCGACGAAACGCGGCCTTTGATGCACGGCGCGGACGGCCATCGCCCGCGCCGTGACCGGACACGAAACCGGTCAGAAGAAGTAGTAATGCACGCCCACGGTCAGGCTGTTGTTGGTGAAGTGGCTGCCATCGTGACTCGTCGAGTCGCCGGTGTATTCGCCCGCCACGCTCCAGTTCTTCGCGAACTTGTACTCGACGCCCGCGCCGTAGTGCAGACGCGCCGACGGCCACGTGCCCGTAAAGCCGATACGCGCGTACGGCATGATATTGCCGTTGACCGGCATACCCAGCTTCAGATCGACGCCGCCGTCCTTGTACGTGCTCGAACCGTGATGGAAATCGCCGAAACCTTCGAAGCCGACGATGAACTGGTTCACGTCGTAGTTCACGTCGTAGTTCACGACGCCGAGGACGCCGGGATACCAGGTCGAGTGCGTCGAACGCGGGTCGTTGCCCGTGCGCTCCGACCAGTCGACGCCGAATTTCGCGCCGACATAAGGACCCGCGAACTGGCTATGCGGACCATACACGCCCATCAGCTTGAGTGCAGTCGGGTCGAGCTCCTGCGAATGGGCCTGCGCGATGCCCAGCAGCGCGAGAAGCGCGGGAGCGAGAAGCTTCTTGATACTTGCCATAACTAAGTAACATTTTTTGACTCGCGGCACTGATGCGATGAGCGATCAGGCGAGCGCGTATTTGCCGACAACGCATGAAGAGTGTGCGTTGCATCCGATTGCTTGCTTTGAAGCAACGCGGAGGATAGTTACCTGCTTAAACACAGAAAAGCGGACTTATCCTAAAGAGAAGGCAACCAATCACGTCGGCAAACATTTGTTTCGTTGTTTTGACAGACAGCAAGCAACTGTATCCACGGCACGACGCATCGGACGCTCGCATTGCACGAGCGCAAAAATGCAATAAGAAGCGCAAAAAGAAAAAGCCCCGCAAGTTTTTAAGCTTGCGGGGCTTCTCTACGACAACTGGCGGAGACGGAGGGATTCGAACCCTCGATCCAGTTTTTAGCCAGATGCTCCCTTAGCAGGGGAGTGCCTTCGACCTCTCGGCCACGTCTCCCAAACTTTTCGTCGCACCGGGAACGCTGTGCAACGAGGTTGAGATAATAGCGTGTTCGCAGGCATCGGTCAAATTCGCATGATGATTTTTTACCAATCGATCATTTCGCGACCCATATCTACTGCGAACCGCAATGGTGCAACGGCCCGCGAGCCGTCACACGCATGTCATACCCCGGAAATCAGCCGCGATCCAGTTCGAACGCCTTATGCAGCGCGCGCACGGCGAGTTCCGTGTACTTCTCGTCGATCAGCACCGAAATCTTGATTTCGGAGGTCGAGATCATCTGGATGTTGATGCCCTCTTCCGACAGCGTGCGGAACATCGTGCTCGCAATGCCGACATGCGAACGCATGCCCACGCCGACCACCGACACTTTCGACGCCTTCGGATCGCCCAGCACGGTTTCGGCCTGCACGTGGCCCTTCACCGTGTTGTTGAGGATTTCGAGCGCGCGCTGGTAATCGCCACGGCCGACCGTGAACGTGAAGTCGGTCTTGCCGTTCACGCTCTGGTTCTGGATGATCATGTCGATGTTGATGTTCGCATCGGCGACCGGCCCGAGAATCTGATACGCGACGCCCGGCTTGTCGGGCACGCCCATCACCGCGATGCGCGCTTCGTCGCGCTGGAACGCGATGCCAGAAATCACTGCTTTTTCCATGTTCTCGTCTTCTTCAAAAGTAATCAGGGTGCCGGAGTGCATTTCCGTTTCCAGCGGCATCAGCGGATCGGTCAGGCTGGAGAGCACGCGCGTCTTCACCTGATACTTGCCGGCGAATTCCACCGAGCGGATCTGCAGCACTTTCGAGCCTAAGCTCGCCATTTCCAGCATTTCCTCGAAGGTCACGCGATCCAGCCGGCGCGCTTCTTCCACCACGCGCGGATCGGTCGTGTAGACGCCGTCGACGTCGGTATAGATCAGGCATTCGTCGGCCTTCATGGCCGCCGCGATCGCGACCGCCGAGGTGTCCGAGCCGCCGCGTCCGAGCGTGGCGATATGCCCTTCCGGATCGACGCCCTGGAAGCCCGTGATGACCACGACCTTGCCTTCGTCGAGATCCTTCAGCACCCGCGTGCCGTCGATATCGCTGATCCGCGCCTTGGTGAACGCGCTGTCCGTCTTGATCGGCACTTGCCAGCCGGCGTAGCTCACGGCTTCGAGGCCTTCGGCATGCAGCGCGATGGCGAGCAGCCCGACGCTCACCTGCTCGCCGGTGGAGGCAATCATGTCGAGTTCGCGCGGGTCCGGGTCGGCCTTGATGTCTTTCGCGAGGCCGAGCAGGCGGTTGGTTTCGCCGGACATCGCCGAGGGCACGACGACCATCTTGTGGCCGGCCTTGTGCCATTTGGCGACGCGCTTGGCGACGTTCTTGATGCGCTCGACCGAGCCCATCGAAGTGCCGCCGTATTTGTGTACGATGAGTGCCATTGTCGTTCTTGAACTGGAAGGAAAACCGCGTCACGCGCGTGAAAAGCGGTGCGCTTGTGCCTTAGCTGCGCCGTGCCGGAAGGCTTCGGTGGGAGTGGTGAAGCCCGCAACGGAACGCAAATGTCGCCGCACGCCATGGTTGCGCACGAAAGCGTGTTTGCGGGCCAAAATCGCGTCTTTTGAACGGAGATGCCGCGCAAAACCGCTCGCTTGCGCGAAAGCGGATTAGGATACGCGATCGGGGCTGAAATTACAAGATGAAGCCGGTAGGACGGACATTTTACCGACGCATGTCGCGCCATCTTGTCGGCAGCATCACGCCAGCAGCAGATCCGGCCGCCAGATGATCCGGCGCAGCAGACCGTGTTCCGCGCTCGGCGCGGCCTCCCGGTTCACGCCGATCAACGGCACGAACAGCAGCGCCTCGCCCGCGAACAGCAAGGGCACGCCGCGCTTCCACGCGGGCACGCCGCGCTCCTGGAAGAGATTCTTCAGCGTCCGGCTCGGCGCATCGGCGATCGCGCGCATGCGCTCGCCACCCATGCGCGAGCGCGCGACCAGCGGCGCGGCGCGCAACACGCCCTCGCCCACCACGTCGTCCGATGGCGCGTCCACCGGTTCGAACACGAACGAGCCGCGCCATTGCGGCAGCCGCCAGACTTCCTCGCCTTGCCAGAGCAGTTCGCCGGGCGATTTCTGCACGGCGGCGGATCCGTCGATGTCGGGATCGTCGGCGCTGTCGCCCGGCTCCCAGAACAGCGCGTTGCGATAGACGCGCAACGCCCAGCCCGCGTGATCGACGCGCAATCCGTGGCCGTCGCGGGTGGCCGCCGTATCGCGCAACTGGCGCAGCATATCCGCGATCCGCGCCGTCGATGCCGCCTGCAAGCCGCGCGCGCGAATCCAGAAGCGCAGCAGATTGGTCGCGCGTTCGTCGTCGTGCGCGAGCAGCGCGTCGAGACGCAGCGCGCCCGCTTCGTCATCGCTTCGCGCGACGTCGAGATCGATGCGCGCCAGATCGTCCAGCAGCCTTTGCGCCGATGCCGCGTGCGATGCCGTGCGCGCCAGCGCATCGCGGAAGCCGGGAAAATGCACCGCGAGCACCGGCAGCACGTCGTGACGCAGCGCGTTGCGCGAATAGCGCGTGTCGGCGTTCGACTCGTCGTCGATCCAGCTCAGATCGCGCTCGTGCGCGTACTGCTCCAATTGCGCGCGCAGCAGCCGCAGCAACGGACGCAGACGTGGCGCGGCACTTTTGGCACCATCAGCACGATGCGGCGCCATCGCCGCGAGTCCGGCCACGCCTGCGCCGCGCAAGAGTTGCAGCAGTACCGTTTCGGCCTGATCGTCGGCGTGATGCGCGATCAGCAGCGCCCGCGCGCCGTGCTCGTCGCAGAGTTCGTCGAGCGCGCGATACCGCGCATCGCGCGCGGCGGCTTCGAGACTTTCGCCGCCAGCGCGCGCGACATCGACGTGGCGCTCGGCAAATCGCACGTCGAGCGATGCCGCGAACGCATCGCAATGCGCGGCCCACGCGTTCGCATTGGGGCTCAGGCCGTGATGGATATGAAACGCGACCACGCGATCCGCGCCGAAGCTGCGCACGGCGGCATCGAGCAGAACGGTCGAGTCGAGCCCGCCGCTCAGCGCGACGGCCAACGGGGAATCGGGGGGAAGTGCGGCATCCGAAACCGCCGCGCGCAGCGCCTCGAAGACGAGGCGGCCGGCGGGAGTGTCGTTATCCGAAGTCACGAGAGGTCGTGATGGAGAGGAACGCGAAAAGCGCTTACGCGCCCGGCATCGATTCCTTGTACTTGCCGTAAGCCATGAGCTTTTCGAAACGGCGCTCGCGCAGTTCCTTCGAACTCAGGCCCTGGAACTGGCGCATCGAATCGGCCAGCGACCGGCGCAGCAGCGCGGCCATGCCCTTCGGATCGCGATGCGCGCCGCCCAGCGGCTCGTTGACGATCTTGTCGATCAGACCGAGCGCCTTCAGGCGATGCGCCGTCAGACCGAGCGCTTCCGCCGCTTCCGGCGCCTTCGCCGCGCTCTTCCACAGGATCGACGCGCAGCCTTCCGGCGAAATGACGGAGTACGTGGAGAATTGCAGCATCATCACCGTATCGGCGACGGCAATGGCGAGCGCGCCGCCCGAACCGCCTTCGCCGATGATCGTCGTGATGATCGGCGTCTTGAGCTCGGCCATCACGTACAAATTGCGGCCGATGGCTTCCGACTGTCCGCGCTCTTCCGCGCCGATGCCCGGATACGCGCCCGGCGTATCGACGAACGTGAAGATCGGCATGGAGAACTTCTCGGCCAGACGCATCAGCCGTTCGGCCTTGCGATAGCCTTCGGGACGCGGCATGCCGAAGTTGCGCAGCGCGCGCTCCTTCGTGTCGCGGCCTTTCTGATGACCGATCACCATGCACGGCTGGCCGTTGAAGCGCGCGAAGCCGCCGACGATTGCGAGGTCGTCCGCGAAGGAGCGGTCGCCGTGCAATTCGTGGAAATCGGTGAAAAGTTCGTTGACGTAGTCGAGCGTGTACGGGCGCTGCGGATGACGCGCGATTTGCGACACCTGCCAGGGCGACAGGTTCTGATACAGATCCTTGGTCAGCTGCTGGCTTTTTTTCGATAGCCGCTCGATTTCTTCCGAAATATCGACGGCCGAGTCGTCCTGAACGAAGCGGAGTTCTTCGATCTTCGCTTCGAGTTCAGCGATCGGCTGCTCGAAATCCAGAAACGTGGTCTTCATGTGTTCGAGTCCTGAAACATCGGGCAGGGCGTATTCTAACCGCGCCCGTCCCTGATAACTGCGCGCGGAAGCTATTGATTATAAATCAACGATAGTTCTTGAACCGCGACACCGCCTGCGCAACGGTCTGTTCAATACCTTCAATGGTCGGCGGGAATGGGATTCAGACTACGCCACATGTACCAGGTCGCGACGGTACGCCACGGTTCCCAGTTCGCCGCGACTTCGCGGGCTTCGCTGCGCGTGACCGGCTCTCCGCTGAAGTAATTGACGCTGATGGCCTGAATCAGGCCAAGGTCGTCGAGCGGCAGGACATTCGGTCGCGACAGGTTGAAGATGAGGAACATCTCCGCCGTCCATCGGCCGATGCCGCGAATCTGCGTGAGCTCGGCGATCACGGCTTCGTCGTCCATCGACACCCACGATTCGACGTGCAGCGCGCCGGATTCGAAATGCTGCGCGAGATCGAGAATGTATTCGGCCTTGCGCTTCGACAACCCGCACGCCTGCAGCTTCTCGTGCCCGAACTTGATGAAATGCGATGGATGCACTTCCGGGCACGCACCCTTCACGCGCTCCCAGATGGCCTGCGCGGCTTTGGTCGAAATCTGCTGGCCGGCGACGGAGCGCGCGAGCGTCGAAAACGGATCGCCGAGATTGACGAGATGAATCTCGCCGAAGGTCGGAATCAGCTTCTTGAGGATACGGTCGCGCTTCATGAGATCCGCGCAGGCGCGGTCCCAATAATCCGGACGCTTGATCTCCGGCACCAGACCGCCGATCTGCACGGGCACCTTGCCGTCCGCCGTGACGACGCGCGACTTGCGCACCACTTCGCCCGGCTGCGACGAATCGGCGACGAGCGAGTGTGACGATCCCGCCGCCGCGCCATCGGACGCGACGGCGCGGCCGTTGGCCTTGAGCGGCGCGGCGCCCGCTTCCGCGTTGCCGCGCGTGCCGGCGCCGCGCTTGACCGTTGCGTGGCTGGACGCGGCTACGCGCTTCTGCGCGATCTTGCGTCCTGTCGTCGTCGTTGCACCATCGATCTTTTGCGTCGTTGTTTTCGATACCGCGTTGCGTGCCCGCTTCGTTGCGGACGACGCAGCGCTACCTGACGCGGGTCGCTTGACCGGCGTCTTCCTGGCCGTTGCCATCGTGCCTCCTGCCTGGTGAGTCGATCAGAGTGTTCGAAGACCCGCGTTCACACGCGGCGCCATTCGGTCGACCCACCCGGTTTGTCTTCAAGCGCAATCCCGGCTTCGAGCAATGCGGCGCGAATCCGGTCTGCTTCGGCGTAGTTCTTCGCCTGCTTAGCGGCAATGCGTTCGGCGATCTTCGTTTCGATCTCGTGCGGCGTCATGCCCTGCTCCGCGCTCGTGCCGCCCGCCTGTTGCAGGAACACGCGCGGTTCGCGCTCGAGCATGCCGAGCACGCCCGCCAGGCCCTTGAGCTGGCGCGCGAGGGCGGCATCGCGGGTGCGGTTGACTTCGCCCGCGAGATCGAACAGCACGGCTACGGCTACAGGCGTGTTGAAGTCGTCGTTCATCGCAGACTGGAAACGCTGCGCGTTCGGCTCGTTCCAGTCAAGTTGCTGATTGTCCGGCTCGACATCCTTCAACGCGGTATATAGACGCGTGAGTGCGTTCTTTGCATCGTCGATATGCACGTCGCTGTAATTCAGCGGCGACCGATAGTGTGCCCGTGCAATAAAGAAGCGCACCACTTCGGCATCAAATTTTTCGAGGACCTCGCGGATCGTGAAGAAGTTGCCGAGCGACTTCGACATCTTCTCGTTGTCGATCTGCACATAGCCGTTGTGCATCCAGTAGTTCACGAACGGCTTGCCCGTGGCGGCCTCGCTCTGCGCGATCTCGTTCTCGTGATGCGGGAACTGGAGATCCATGCCGCCGCCGTGGATATCCAAGTGTTCGCCGAGCAAGGTGCAGCCCATCGCCGAACATTCGATATGCCAGCCCGGACGCCCGCGGCCCCACTTCGAGTCCCAGCCCGAGTCCTCGGGCTCGCCTTCCTTCGACTGCTTCCACAGCACGAAGTCGAGCGGATCTTCCTTGGCATCTTTCGCGGCGACGCGTTCGCCCGCGCGCAAGTCCTCGATCGACTTTCCCGAGAGCTTGCCGTAGTCGGCGAACTTGCGCACCGCGTAGTTCACGTCGCCGTCTTTCGCCTGATACGCGTAGCCGTTCGCCTGCAATGCATCGATCATGCCGAGCATCTGCGGGATGTAGTCGGTCGCGCGCGGCTCGAGGTGCGGACGCGTGACGCCGAGCGCAGCGGCGTCTTCATGCATCGCGTCGATGAAACGCTGCGTGAGCGCCTTGATCGGCTCGTTGTTCTCGACCGCGCGACGGATTATCTTGTCGTCGATGTCCGTGATGTTCTGCACGTACGTGACCTTGTAGCCCGACGCGCGCAGCCAGCGCTGCACGATGTCGAACACCACCATGACGCGTGCGTGGCCGATGTGACAGTAGTCGTACACCGTCATTCCGCAGACATACATGCGCACTTCGCCGGCGCGAAGTGGCACGAAGTTTTGCTTGTCACGGGCAAGCGTGTTGTAGATGCGCAGCGAAGTCATAGAAAACAGTGCGTGGTCCGGGAACTGCCGTGTGCGGCGCCGCAAGCGTTGCGTCGATGCGAGACGAGCGAGGATGACACACTCAGGTGACACACACGCGCGACCGCTGACGACGTTTTGCGACCCGAGTCTTGCGACTCTTGACGGAGACGGCCACGAGTGGCGAAAGACAGATCCGGCGTCGGCTCGATGTGTGCTCGCGGAAGACGGACTCCGATGCAAGCAGGCACGTGCGCGGAACGGGAACGTGCGGACCTTTTGTTAGAATGGCTCGGAGTATAACACTCGGACCTGAGCCTATGAAATCCTCGAGCGGCCTCGTGGCGGGTATCGCCGGCCATTCATGGCGTGTCGCTCATGGCGGGTCCGGGCATCGCGCGGCGCTTGTGAAACCACGCCGGATTTCACGCTCCGTACCGTTCCCTTCGCCGCATCATTCATCGACTCCATTCCAAGTGATTCACCAGATTGACGACGAGGCGCGCATGCCTCTGCAACTCTCTTGCCGACCCGCCGCGCGCGGCATGCTCGCGTCGGCGCGCAGGCTCGCGGCCGTCGCGGCGGTCGCAACCATCGGCGTCGCCGCGTACCTCGTGCCGTCGGGCGCCGCGTTCGCGCAGATCGCCCGTTCCACGACCGACGGCACGCCGCAGATCGATGCATCGATCGCCGACAAGGACTGGACCGCCGCGCTCCGGCAACTCGATGCGCGCCTCGCGAGCAATCCGCGCGACGTGCAGGCGAAGTTCAAGCGCGCCACCGTGCTCGCGCGCCTCGGCCGCGACGACGACGCCATTCAGGGCTTCACCGAACTCACGCAGATGTACCCCGAGTTGCCCGAACCGTACAACAACCTCGCCGCGCTGTATGCAAAGAAAGGCCGCTACGAGAATGCCCGCAACGCGCTCGAAACGGCCGTGAAGGCGAACCCCGGCTACGCGCTCGCATACGACAACCTCGGCGATCTTTACTTGCGCCTCGCGAGCGAATCGTACAAGCGCGCGCAGTCGCTCGGCTCGACGAGCCCGGTCTCGCGTCAGCGCGTGACGGATATCCAGAAGATCATCACGCCGCCGCCGGTCAATCGCAAGATGGCGGGCGCGGCATCGGGCACCCGCGCGGCCGCGGCGCCGCACGCGGC
Organism: Candidatus Burkholderia verschuerenii; assembly: GCF_001189365.1. GTDB lineage: Bacteria > Pseudomonadota > Gammaproteobacteria > Burkholderiales > Burkholderiaceae > Caballeronia > Caballeronia verschuerenii. Next base: position 16,821 of record NZ_LFJJ01000006.1, read on the forward strand.
ATCGGACGAATGGGCGCCGACCCGCGGCACGGTGCCCTCGCCCGACTTGTACTCGCCGTTCGGCGGCCCGAGCGGCTCGCTGCCGACCGCGCCGTACACTGCGCCGTACACCGCCCCGGCCAATCAGCCTTAAACCAACCCTGAACGCCCGAACATCGCCGACGCTTTGACACGAAAGCGCACGAGCGAGCGGTTAAGCTGTAGGCCCGCGCCGCATCGCCGTCGGGCGAATGACGGCACGGGCTGGCAGTTTAAAAGCGGCTGAACAGCGACTGAATCGTTGCACTCATCATTCGAGGATCGATCCTTCATGAAATTCCTGATGCTGGCGCTGTCGAGCGCCGCCCTGATCGCGGCCGCGCCCGCCTTTGCCCAGCCGCAATCCGCACAGGCCGCGCATCCCACGGTGCTGATCAAGACGTCGCAGGGCGACATCAAGGTCGAGCTGTATCCGGAGAAGGCGCCGAAGACGGTCGCGAACTTTCTGGCCTACGTGAAGTCCGGTCAGTACTCGGGCACGATCTTTCATCGCGTCATTCCGGGCTTCATGATTCAGGGCGGCGGCTACAGCACGAGCTTCGCCGAGAAGCCCACGCGCGCGCCGATTCCGCTCGAGAGCCAGAACGGTCTGAAGAACGCGACCGGCACGCTCGCGATGGCCCGCACCAGCGACCCGAATTCGGCCACGGCACAGTTCTTCATCAATACGGTCGATAATGCGGGTCTCGACTATCCGAATCCGGACGGCAACGGTTACGCCGTGTTCGGCAAGGTCGTGGCGGGCATGGACGTCGTGAAGAAGATCGAAGCCAGCCCGACCACCACGCGCGGCCCGATGCAGGACGTGCCGCAAAAGCCGACCGTCATCGAGTCGGCGAGCGTCGTTGCGCAGTAATCATCGAACAACTGGAACAACCGGGCGCGCGTGTCGGACGAGCGCCGCCCATCAACACACGGAGAATCTCATCATGGTCGAACTGCATACGAACCACGGCGTCATCAAGCTCGAACTCGACGCTGAAAAGGCGCCCAAGACCGTCGCGAACTTTCTCGAATACGTGAAGAAGGGTCACTACGACAACACGGTGTTCCATCGCGTGATCAACGGCTTCATGATTCAGGGCGGCGGTTTCGAGCCGGGCATGAAGCAGAAGCCGACCGACAAGCCGATCGAGAACGAAGCCAACAACGGCCTCAAGAACGAAACCGGTACGATCGCGATGGCGCGCACCGGCGACCCGCATTCGGCCACCGCGCAGTTCTTCATCAACGTGTCGGACAACGACTTCCTGAACCACTCGTCGCCGACGCCGCAAGGCTGGGGCTATGCCGTGTTCGGTCGCGTGGTCGAAGGTCTGGACGTGGTCGAGAACATCAAGAAGGTCAAGACCGGTTCGAAGAGCATGCATCAGGACGTGCCGCTCGACGACGTCGTGATCGAAAAGGCGGTCGTGGTCTGATCGTCATCGCATGATCGAATCGAAATCTGTGTCGCAGCCTTTTGCGCAGAATTTCGGTCAGGAAGCAGCGGGCAACGCGCACCAAGCGCGCCCGCTGTTTTTCATTTCCGACCTGCACCTGAACGAAGCGATTCCGCACACGGTCGCGGCGTTCGAGCATTTCATCGAGGTCACGGCGAACGAAGCGGATTCCGTCTTCATTCTCGGCGACCTGTTCGAATTCTGGATCGGCGACGACATTCTCGATGCTTCCGTCGCCGATGAACGCGCCGCCTTCGCGCGACGCATGGCGCAGTGCATGCACACGCTGTCGGAGCGCGGCATCGGCCTGTATGTGATGCACGGCAATCGCGACTTCCTGCTCGGCCGGCGCTTCATGAAAGCGGCCGGCGCGATGTTTCTGCCCGATCCGTACGTGATGACCGCGTTCGGCAAGCGCATCGTGCTGGCGCACGGCGATGCGCTCTGCACGGCCGATCCGGATTATCAACGCTTCAGGCGCTTCGCGCGCAACCGCATCGCGCAACGGCTCTTTCTCGCGTTGCCATTGAAGAAGCGGCTCGGTATCGGCCAGCGCATGCGCATGAATAGCGAAGGCGCGCGCGAGCAAGGCATGTCGGCCAAGTACGACGTCACGCGCGAAGCCGTGCACGGTCTCTTCGCCGATAGTCAGACGCATACGATGATTCACGGCCACACGCATCGGCCGGCGATGCATCGCGAAGCCGACGGCAGGCGCTGGGTTCTGCCCGACTGGGAACTCGATATCGACGCGCCGCGCGGCGGATATCTGCGGCTCGACGCGGAAGGCCTGCGCGCCTTGCCGCTTTAGTGCTTTAACGCTTTAGCGTTCGTCTACTGCTTCCGCCTTTCCATCCATCGACGTACACAGCCGTTTGAGATCGACGAGCGCCGCGCCGTCGATGCCGTGCATCGCTTCGACGCGCGCGCCGAGCCGCTCCAGCGCCGCGACGATATCGTCGATACGCTGCGTCTGCGTGGACGCGTGATCGATCAGACCGTGAATGGCGAGCGACACGGGATCGTCCGCGTTCGGCGTAATGCCGTAGGCGCAGAAGCCATCGTCGCGCTTCGTCTCTTTCGCTTTCGCGACCGCCGGCACGACGATGCGCGCCGGATTGCCCACCGCCGTGCCGCCCGCCGGCACCGGCTTCACGACGACCGCGTTCGAGCCGATCTTCGCGTCCGCGCCGACCGTGAAACTGCCGAGCACCTTCGCGCCCGCGCCGACGATCACGCCGCGTTCGAGCGTCGGATGCCGTTTCGCGCCGCGCGTAAGCGACGTGCCGCCGAGCGTCACGCCTTGATAGATCGTGCAGTCGTCGCCGACTTGCGCCGTCTCGCCGATCACCACGCCCATGCCGTGATCGATGAACACGCGCCGTCCGAGCGTCGCGCCCGGATGAATCTCGATGCCGGTCAGAAACCGCGCCATCTGCGAGACGAAGCGCGCGAGCCAGCGCCATTGCCGCGTCCAGCACGCGTGCGCGACGCGATGCAGGACGATCGCGTGCAGGCCGGGATAACACGTCACGACTTCCCGGACGCTGCGGGCGGCGGGATCGCGCGCGCGGATGGCGGCGATGTCTTCGCGAAGTCGGTCGAACATGGCGGATTCTCGAATGGGGAACGGCGCGCTTAATGACAGATAGCGCGATGCTTATATCGTTGTCCGCCGATTGTAGGATGCGCGCGCCGCATCGCGCCCGAAATCCACTCGGCCGTTACGGTCAGTCTTTCTTCGCGCGCATCAGAATGTGTTTCGCGATGCCGCGCAGGATATTCACTTCCTCGCGCTCCAGACCGGTGCGCGCGAACAGCCGCCGCACGCGCGACATCAGCTTTTTCGGATTGTCGGGATCGAGGAAATCCAGCGCGACAAGCGCTTCCTGCAAATGCCCGAACATGCCCTCGATGTCCTCGCTCGGCGCGTGCTGCACAGCCGGCTCGACCAGCGCGAGTTCCGGCGCGGGGCCCTGAAAGGCCATCCGCAATTCGTAGGCGAGCACCTGCACGGCCTGCGCGAGATTGAGCGAACTGTAGGCGGGATTGGCCGGAATATGCGCGAGCGCGCTGCAGCGCTCGACATCGGCGTTCGAAAGGCCCGTGCGCTCGTTGCCGAACACCAGCGCGATGTCGCCATGACGCACGAATTCGTGCGCGCGTTCGGCGAGCGCGCGCGGCGGCATCTGCGGCGGGCCGTATTCGCGCATGCGCGCGGTGAGCGCGACCGACCAGCGCACGCCGACGAGCGCATCGGCGAGCGTATCGACGACATGGGCGGACGCCAGCACGTCGTCCGCGCCGGAGGCCATCGCGATGGCTTCGGGCTCGTTCTTGACATCGGCGACACGCGGCTCGACCAGCACGAGGCGCGCGAAACCCATCGTTTTGAGCGCGCGCGCCGCCGCGCCGACGTTGCCGGGATGACTCGGCTCGACCAGGATAAAGCGCGTGGAAGTGAAGCCGCCGGCGGGCAAGGTGTCGTTCGAGGATTCCAAGGCGTGAAAAGTGCTGAGTCGAAGGCTGGGGAGTTCAGCCCGTCATGTTAACGCGACGTTCAGGCGACGTGCGCGCTTTTAGCGCGTTTGTTCCCAATTTGCAGGTAAAATGGCGCCTTCGCGCGCCGCTCGGGCTCCAAAAGCCTTGTCGGACGGCCCGCCCCGCTCTTATTCAATTCGTCTTTCGTCGACATTGTCGTTGTCGCCAACTTCTCCGATCGTGCGTTCGCGATTGCGAAACGCTTGGCCGGTCAAAGGAATTCGCTCATGCATCCGATGCTCAATATCGCTGTCAAGGCCGCGCGCCGCGCCGGACAGATCATCAACCGCGCGTCGCTCGATCTGGACCGTATCCAGATCAGCAAGAAGCAGCACAACGATTTCGTGACGGAAGTCGACAAGGCGTCCGAAGCCGCCATCATCGAGACGCTGCAAACTGCTTATCCCGATCACTCCATCCTCGCCGAGGAATCCGGCGAAACGGATCGCGAGTCGGAATATCAGTGGATCATCGATCCGCTCGACGGCACCACCAACTTCATCCACGGTTTCCAGTACTACTGCGTGTCGATCGCGCTCGCCCATCGCGGCGTCGTGCAACAGGCCGTCGTCTATGACCCGACGCGCAACGATCTCTTCACCGCCTCGCGCGGCCGCGGCGCGTATCTGAACGAACGACGCATCCGCGTGGGCAAGCTCGACCGCCTGTCCGACGCGCTGATCGGCACCGGCTTCCCGTTCCGCGACGGCCAAGGCTTGAACGGCTACATGCGCCTGTTCAGCGAAATGACGCTGTCGTGCGCGGGGCTGCGTCGTCCGGGCGCGGCGGCGCTCGATCTGGCGAACGTCGCGGCCGGCCGCCTCGACGGCTTCTTCGAGCAGGGCATTCATCCGTGGGACGTGGCGGCGGGCAGCCTGATCGTCACCGAAGCGGGCGGACTGGTCGGCAATTACACCGGCGAGTCGGACTTCCTGTTCCAGAACGAAATCGTCGCGGCGAACCCTAAGGTCTACGCGCAACTCGTCAAGATTCTCGATCCGCATTCGCGCACGCGTCTGACGGGCGAATAAAACATCGACAGGCGGAGCGCCTTCGCGCGCTTCGCCGCTCCTTCCTGCACCGATCGCAGGGCTCCGCTACAGTGCAATCTTTTGCTCTCGATTTCGAGGGCTTTTTGCGCTATTGCGCCCCTTCCCCGCCGCGCTCGACTCCATGAAGAAAGGCTTCTACACGATCATCGCCGCGCAGTTCGTTTCGTCGCTGGCGGATAACGCGTTGCTGATCGCCGCCATCGCGATGCTCGCCGTGGTGCACTCCGCGCCGTGGATCACGCCGCTGCTGCAGATCTTCTTCACGGTCGCCTATGTCGTGCTCGCGCCCTTCGTCGGCGCATTCGCCGATGCGCTGCAAAAGCGCCACGTCATGTTCGTATCGAACGCGCTCAAGGCGGCGGGCTGCGCCCTGATGATCGCGGGCGTGCATCCGATGATCGCGTACGGCGTGGTCGGATTGGGCGCGGCGGGTTATTCGCCCGCGAAGTACGGCATCCTCACCGAACTGCTGCCGCCGCAGAAACTGATCGCGGCGAACGCGTGGCTCGAATCGGCGACGGTCGGCTCGACGATCATCGGCACGGTGATCGGCGGCGCGCTGGTGAGCGAGGTCGTCGGCCGATGGGTGCAGCACGCGCATATTCCCTTCATGAGCACGGCCGCGCACGCCGCCATGTTCACGGTGATGCTGATTTACGCGGCGGCGGCCGTCATCAACGTGTTCATCCCCGATACCGGCGCGCGCTATCCGAATCGCCTGAAAGAGCCGACCCGGCTCGTCAGCGATTTCTCGGAGTGTTTCGTCGTGTTGTAGAAGGACAAGCTCGCGCAGATCGCGCTGTGGGTCACGACGCTCCTGTGGGGCGCGGCCGTCACGCTGCAACTGCTGGTGCTCAAATGGGCCGACGCGAACCTCGGCCTGTCGCTGTCGAAGGCGGCGGTCTTGCAGGGCATCACCGGCGTGGGCATCGCGCTGGGCGCGGCGGCGGCGTGGATCGCGCTGCGGCAGTCGCTCAAGGTGCTGCCGGTCGGCATGCTGATCGGCGCGGTGTCGGTGGCGATGGCGTTCTACAACAAGGATCTGTTCCCGTCGGGCGCGGGCGTGCAGATCGGTCCGTTTTTCGCGCCGGCGTACATATTGATGGCGTATCCGTTGATGATCGCGCTCGGCGGGTTGTCGGGCTTTTTCATCGTGCCGATGAACGCGATTCTCCAGCATCGCGGCGCGACCTTGCTATCGGCGGGGCACTCCATCGCGGTGCAGAACTTCAATCAGAACATCGCCGTGCTGGCGATGCTCGGCGCGTACGCGCTGCTGTTGACGGCGAAAGTGCCGGTGCAATGGATCATCGTCGTGTTCGGCGTGTTCGTCTGCGAGATGATGGCGCTCGCGATGCGCCGTCACACCCAAAACGAACGAGAGGTCGATTTGGTGTCGATGGTGGAGGAATGAACCTTGCTTCACGGTGTATTCTGGGATCATCAGCTCGCGCGGCGCTGACTTGGCAGGGAGGATCGTCGGCAGCGGCGCAGTGGATGATGCGCGCCTGAAAGCTTGCGACCGGTCGCAACGTGTCGCCTGCGGCTTTTCGGCGCGGACCAATTTTCGGCAACGTCAATAAAGGAGCAAGGAAATGGGATTGTTCACACGTTCGACGCTCGACAGCAAAATCAATGGCGCAGCCAACGTCGGCCAGCGCGCCGTACGCGGTGCCAGCGACGCGGTCGACACGGCCAGCGATCAGCTGCGCAGCCTGCTCGATGACCTCGAGAGCTCGATTCAAAGCGGCAAGGACTACGACGCCGAGAAGCTTCGCAAGGAGTTGCAGTCGAAGCTCAAGTCGGCGCGCTCGCAACTGAACGGCGCGAGTTCGGTGATCTCCGACCGTCTGAACGACGCGGCCGGTTACGCGGATGACTTCGTGCACGACAAGCCGTGGCATACGCTCGGTGCGGTCGCGGGGCTGGCGTTGCTGGTGGGTTTTTTGGCGGGGCGGACCTGATGGGTGGGTGGTGAATCGCCGTCGGATTGGCCATTCGGCCGAATAGACGACACGACATTCAGCAGACAAAATTTACCTCGTTAGGCGGGCGGTCTGTGGCATGATGCAGACTGACATCCCAAAGGTCGTACCGGGCTTCGAGCCTGCGGCGGCAAATCCTAGGGCCACCTTTTCGGTGGCCCTAGTTGTTTTTGCGGGGTTCAAATGTACGTTTGCTATGTCGACGAATCCGGTTGCCTGGGTGCAATCGAGCGGCCGGACCATCACGGTCCAACTCCGGTTTTCGCGATCGCGCCGGGTTGTTCGTGCATCGGCGGCATCTCGATCTGCTGACGAGCCATTTCATCGAGCTCAAGCGGCGCTTCTTCCCGAACAATCTGCCCAAGGGCGCCCGCGCGCTCGACTGGATTATGGCGGAAGTCAAAGGTGCGACGGTTCGCAACATGATGCGCGACTCGGGACGCAACACGCGCCGTCACGCGATCGGCTACGTCAGCAAAAATCTGGACCTGCTGGAATCGATCGACGCGCGCCTCGTCGCGAGGATATTCGTCAAGCCGCTCGGTCAGCCGTTCGACGGGCGATCCGTCTACACGTCCAGCATTCAGGCGATCGCTCGCCATTTCCATCATTACCTGACTACGCACAGCGAAAGCGGCCTCATCATCGCGGACAGTCGCAGTTACAAACCCAACGTCAACGTCGCCCATTCGATTTTTACGCAGCGCAGACGCACTGGCGGCGATCCGTTTCCGCGTCTCGTGGAACGGCCCTTGTTCGGTCACAGCGACAATCACGCCAGCTTGCAAATAACCGATATTCTGTGTTCCGGCGTGCTTTTTCCGATTGCCACTCAAGTCTGCTGCGCACAGCATTACACCGGCGCGACCCATGCGTCGGAACATTGGCTGAAAGTTCGCGCGTTGCTCGGACACCGCCTGAGCACGCTCGAATATCGCTATCGAGGCGCACGCGAGACATGCGCTGGCGGAATCGCCCTGAGCGACCCGATGAACCGCTTCGGCACGGCTATGCTTCTTCACGCATCGGCAAGCACATTCGTAACCGAAACATCCGGCCTCGGCGATCTCAAAACCGTCCATCCCGCCTATCCCATCCGGCCGACTCCTTCCATCCCGCACGACGGGTTAAACTCTTGCCCTATCAGCTAGCGTTGGCCCGTTCGCTTTCACCGCACGCAAGATGGGCAATCACACCGCAACTCCCGATGTCACGTCCGGCGCAATGACACCTGCCACGCCGGCGCTTCCGGCCGATTTTTCGCAGCACACGCCGATGATGCAGCAATACCTCCGCCTCAAGGCGGATCATCCCGGCACGCTGCTGTTCTATCGGATGGGCGATTTTTACGAGCTGTTTTTCGACGACGCCGAGAAGGCCGCGCGTCTGCTCGATCTCACGCTTACGCAACGCGGCGCATCCGGCGGCAATCCGATCCGCATGGCCGGCGTTCCGCATCACGCGTGCGAGCAATATCTCGCCAAGCTGGTGAAACTCGGCGAATCGGTGGCGATTTGCGAGCAGATCGGCGATCCGGCCACGTCGAAGGGACCGGTCGAGCGCAAGGTCGTGCGCGTCGTCACGCCCGGCACGCTGACCGATGCCGCGCTGCTTTCCGACAAGGCCGACGTCTACCTGATGGCGCTCTGCCCCATCCACAATCGGCGCGGTCTCGTGACCAGCGTCGGCCTCGCGTGGCTCAACCTGGCGAGCGGCGCGCTGCGCCTCGCGGAAGTCGCGCCCGGTCAGGTCGGCGCGGCGCTCGAACGCATCCGGCCGGCGGAAACGCTCATCGCCGATTCGATCACAGACTTGCAGGCGTCGTTCGGCGTGACGAGCCTCGGCGGGACCACGCGCGTGCCCGCCTGGCATTTCGATGTCGGTTCGGGCACGCAGCGGCTGCGCGAGCAACTCGACGTCGCGAGCCTCGACGGTTTCGGCGCGCAGACGCTCACCTGCGCGTGCGGCGCGGCGGGCGCGCTGCTGATCTACGCGGCCGCGACGCAAGGCCAGCAACTGCGGCACGTGCGCAGTCTCAAGGTCGAGTACGAATCGGAATACATCGGGCTCGATCCGTCGACGCGCCGCAATCTCGAACTCACCGAAACCTTGCGCGGCACCGAATCGCCGACGCTGTTCTCGCTGCTCGACACCTGCTGCACGACGATGGGCAGCCGCCTGCTGCGTCACTGGCTGCATCATCCGCCGCGCGATGCATCGATCGCGCAGGCACGTCATCAGGGCATCGGCGCGCTGCTCGATGCGCCCGCCGGCAGCGGCCTCGACGCGTTGCGCACGGCCTTGCGTAAGATCTCGGACATCGAGCGCATCACCGGGCGTCTCGCGCTGCTGTCGGCGCGTCCGCGCGATCTGTCGAGCCTGCGCGATACCTTCGCGTCGCTGCCCGAACTGCGCGAGCGCGTCGCGGCCGTGCCGGCGCAACCGGAGGCGCTGGCGCGCATCGCCGCATCGCTCGAGCCGCCGATCGACTGTCTCGAACTGTTGACGCGCGCCATCGCACCGGAACCGGCCGCGCTGATCCGCGACGGCGGCGTAATCGCGCGCGGTTACGACGCCGATCTCGACGAATTGCGCGATATTTCGGAGAACTGCGATCAGTTCCTGATCGATCTCGAAGCGCGCGAACGCACGCGCACAGGCATCGCGAATCTGCGCGTCGAGTACAACAAGGTGCACGGCTTCTATATCGAAGTGACGCGCGGTCAGACCGACAAGGTGCCCGACGACTACCGCCGCCGTCAGACGCTGAAGAATGCCGAGCGCTACATCACGCCGGAACTCAAGGCCTTCGAGGACAAGGCGCTGTCCGCGCAGGAACGGGCGCTGGCGCGCGAGCGCGCGCTCTACGACGCGCTGCTGCAAAGCCTGCTGCCGTTCATCGCGGATTGTCAGCGCGTCGCGAGTGCGCTCGCCGAGCTCGATCTGCTGGCTGCCTTCGCCGAACGCGCCCGCGCGCTCGACTGGGTCGCGCCGGAGTTCGCCGCCGATGCGGGCATCGATATCGAACAGGGACGGCATCCGGTCGTCGAGGCGCAGGTCGAGCAGTTCATCGCCAACGACTGTTGCCTGAGCCAGGAGCGCAAGCTGCTGCTCATCACCGGCCCGAACATGGGCGGTAAGTCGACCTTCATGCGGCAGACCGCGCTGATCGCGCTGATGGCGCACGTCGGCAGTTACGTGCCCGCGAAGCGCGCCCGCTTCGGCGCGCTGGATCGCATTTTCACGCGTATCGGCGCGGCGGACGATCTCGCCGGCGGCCGTTCGACCTTCATGGTCGAGATGACCGAAGCGGCCGCGATCCTCAACGATTCGAGCGCATCCAGCCTCGTGCTAATGGACGAAATCGGCCGCGGCACCTCGACCTTCGACGGTCTCGCGCTCGCGTGGGCAATCGCGCGGCATCTGCTGACGCACAACGCCTGCTACACGCTGTTCGCCACGCATTACTTCGAACTCACGCAATTGCCGTCGGAGTTTGCGCAGGCGGCCAACGTGCATCTGTCGGCGGTCGAGCACGATCACGGCATCGTGTTCCTGCATGCCGTCAACGAAGGCCCGGCCAATCAGAGCTACGGCCTGCAAGTGGCGCAACTCGCGGGCGTGCCGACGGCGGTGATCCGCGCGGCGCGCAAGCATCTGCATCATCTGGAGCAGTTGTCGGTCAGCCAGCCGACCGCGCAATTCGATCTGTTCGCGAACCAGCCCTACACGCCTTACGACGATGCACCGGAACCCGAGCCGGCCGCACCCGCCGACGCGCCCGAACATCCCGTGCTCGACAAGCTGCGCACGCTCGATCCGAACGATCTGCGTCCGCGCGATGCGCTCGATCTGCTCTACGAACTGCATGAATTGGCGAATTCCGCGCCGGATGTCTCGCGTTGACCGGATCGCGCCGGCCAGCGCGGCGACGCGGTTCGCCGCGATCGCGGCCGTCGCGATGTGGTGCGCCGCCTGCGCCGATGCCCTCGCGGAAAACGCGCCGACACAAAGCTTCGCGGTCGTCGCGAACGCGCTGACGCGTCCCGCCGACGAAGCGCCCGTGCGGCAGATGCTCGATGCCATCGGCCGCGATCGCGACATCTCCTTCATCGTCTACGACGGCAATGTGAAAGGCAGCGCGGAAGCGTGCCGCGACGGCATCTTCGAGGCGCGTCACGATGTGCTCGACAGCGCGCGCACGCCGCTCGTGCTGCTGCTGGGTCAACACGACTGGGCCGATTGCGGCACGCCGCAGGCAGGCGGCTACGATCCCGTCGAACGGCTCGATTTCGTGCGTCAATTGTTCTTTCCCGATGCCAATTCGCTCGGCCAGAGTCCGCTCACGCTCGCGCGCGAAAGCGATGTCGCGCGCTTTCGGACCTTTCGCGAAATCGTGCGCTGGCAGGATCAGGGCGTCGCGTTTATCGGGCTGAACGCGCCGAGTCCGAACAACCACTATCTGAGCGCGGGCGGCCGCAACGGCGAGTTCGAGGATCGCGCGGTCGCGACCAGTTTCTGGCTCGAACACGCGGCGGAAACCGCGCGGCGCACCGAGATGCGCGCGCTGGTCGTCATTCTGCAAGGCGATCCGGATTTCTCGCGCTACGAGCGTCGCGAGCGCTTTCCGTGGCTGCGCTTCTCGCGATCGAGCCAGCCGCGCGACGGTTTTCTCGAACTGAAACGCAATCTCGTGAAGGCGGCCGAAGCGTTTCGCGGGCCGGTCATCGTGATTCACGGCACCGATACGCCCGAGCCGAACGGCTTTCATATCGATCAACCCTTGCGCAACGACAAGGGGCTGACCGTGACCAATCTCACGCGCGTGGCCGTCGCGCTCAAACGGCCGCAATCGCAATGGCTCGAAGTCCAAAGCGATTCGCGCTGGCGTCCGCCGTTCCGTCTGCGCGTGCGCGATATACGCGACGTTCGCAAGCGCGACAACGCGGAACCGCCATCGCAGATCGACACGCCAGCGACGCAGCCGACCATGCCGTCATCGGCACCGCCCGCGCAGCCGCAGTATCTGCCGCCGCCGCCGACGCTGCCGCAACCCGCATCCGAGCTGCCGCCGATCTACATGGCGCCGCCGCCGGCATCAGTTCAACCGTCGCTGCCGCCGATCGCCGATCTATCCGCTGCCCGCATCAGGTACGCAGAACGACACGCAGGTCGCGCCATCGAATAGCAACGGCAACGCGCAATAAAAAAGCGCAGCCTTGGCTGCGCTCGTCGAAACCTCGAAGGATGCGTCCGCTCAATGCAAGGTCGGGCCCGCGTTGTTGCTGCGCGGTTCGTCGTCATCGTCCTCGTCTTCATCGGCGATGCTCAGGCCGTCCGCGCCGTGTGCATGCTGATGCGTGATTTCATCTTCCGTCGCGTCGCGCACTTCCTGCACCGACAGCGAAAAACGCAGCGCCATGCCGGCCAGCGGATGATTGCCGTCGAGCACCACCTTGTCCTCGGCGACATCCGTCACCGTGTAAATGAGTGTGTCGAGTTCGTCGTCGCTGTCTTCGGGCGTGCCTTCGAACTGCATGCCGACTTCGAGCGGCTCGGGAAAGCGATTGCGCTCCTCGATCTTCACGAGCTCGGGATCGTATTCGCCGAAAGCATCCTGTGGTTCGAGCTGGATGAGCGTTTCATAACCCGGCTCCTGGCCGTCGAGCGCTTCCTCGATCTTGGGGAACGTGCCATCATAGCCGCCGTGCAGATAGACCATCGGCTCGTCGCTTTCCTCGATCAGATTGCCTTGCGCATCCGATAGCTTGTACGCGACCGAAACGACTTTGTCTTTCGCAATTTTCATTGGATCCTCCAAGATACAAGCCTTAATTATACGATGCCCAAGCGGCCACTCCATGCAACTCCAGCCTCGCACGTCGAGGCTTCAAGCCAGCCCGCGCGCACCGGCGCGCCGCTTCCCGACGAAGTCACGCCCCTGTTGGGCAATCGAACGCCGCGACAGTTCATGCGGCGTTACTGGCAGAAAAAGCCCTTGCTGATTCGCCAGGCCATCCCCGAACTCGCCGCGCCGCTCACACGCGACGAACTGTTCGAACTGGCCGATCTAGACAATGTGGAATCACGCCTCATCACGCACTTCCGGAATACGTGGAATCTGGAACACGGCCCCTTTGCGCCCGACGAGTTGCCCTCGATCAAAAAGCGCGAATGGACGCTGCTGGTGCAGGGCGTGAACCTGCACGACGAGCGCGCGCACGCGCTGATAAACCGGTTCCGCTTCATTCCCGATGCGCGTCTCGATGATCTCATGATCTCCTACGCAACCGATGGCGGCGGTGTCGGCCCGCATTTCGACTCTTACGACGTCTTTCTGTTGCAGGTCAAAGGCAAACGTCGCTGGCGTTTCGGCGCGCAGCGCGATCTATCGCTAAAACCCGGCTTGCCGTTGAAAGTTTTACAGAACTTCGAGCCCGAAGAAGACTGCGTTCTGGAGCCCGGTGACATGCTGTATCTGCCGCCGCATATCGCGCATGACGGCATCGCCGAAGGCGAATGCATGACCTGTTCGATCGGCTTTCGCGCGCCGTCCGCGCACGAGCTCACGGCGCAGTTCCTGTATCACCTCGCTGAGCAGGCAGGCGATGCGCCCAACGCCCGAGGCAACGCGCGCTATCGCGATCCGGAGCAGCCGCCGGTGGATCGCCCCGCCGCGCTGCCGGCCTTGCTGCTCGAAAGGGTTGGCGCGATCCTTGCGTCCATTGACTGGAATGAAAAGGACATTGCGAAATTTTTAGGCAGTTATCTCAGCGAGCCAAAATCAAACGTCGTTTTCGATCCACCCGAACGCGCATTGAATCAGCAAAAATTTGTTGAACGCGTAAAGAAAACTGGTTTGACATTGGACCGAAAGACGATCTTGCTTTATGACGCAAAGTCGTATTTCGTAAATGGAGAAGCGGAGAAGTTATCGGCAAGCGCTAAAAAGTGGCTTCCCGAATTTGCCGATACGAGACGTCTGGAAGCGAAACGCTTTTTAACACTTACAGCCGATTCGGCAATGACATCGCTATTGCACGAGTGGTATCGTGCGGGCTGGATTCAGACGGACCCATCGGCCTGAGAGTGGCGATTGTAAAACGCTGTCGACATTGCAGAAACTGATGGATTTGCTGTTCCGCAATATGAAAGTTTGTATGAGAAAGACAACGTATCGGCCCCCGATTTATCGACGGTCGTGACGAAAGTGCCTATAATTTCCGGCCAAGCCGTAGTTGTCTCACACCAAAAAAAGATTGTGAGGCTCCACCGCGGCCCAGGTCGGTGTTGGAGCACACATTACCGGTACTTTGCGCTGTTGCTTACCTTTAACCATAAAAGGACGTGATCATGAAGAAATCCCTCCTCGTAGCATCCCTGTTGGCTGCTGTTGCTCTGGCTGCATGCAACAAGTCTAGCGATTCGGCTGCTCCGAGCGCTGCTAGCGATTCGGCTGCTGCTTCGGCTCCCGCCGCTGCCGCTTCGGACGCAAACGCAGCTGCATCGAGCGCTTCGGCCGCTGCTAGCGACGCAGCTTCGGCTGCTGGCGCTGCTTCGGACGCTGCTGCTTCGGCTGCTGCTCCGGCATCGGGCGCAAGCCAGTAAGTCCAGGGCGCACGCCTCGGGCCGCTCGCCTTCGCGGCGGCCCACAAAAGAAAAAACCGGCTTTTGGGCCGGTTTTTTGCGTCTTCATGTTTGTGATCGGATTGCTTGGCAGTTCGATATGTTCGCCTTTCTTCAAAGCCGCTAAGGCTTTTATAGCGCGAGCCAGTCGAATCCTTCATCCTGCGTCGCCACGACGACATCGAGCGCCGCTGCGTTCACCACGGCGGCAAGCGCCGCCTGCGCCAGATGCGGCAAATTGTTTTGCTGACTGAGGTGTGCGGCTACGAGATGACGCAACTTCGAACGATCGAGCGACGCGAGAATCGCCGCCGCCGCATCGTTATTCAGGTGTCCGTGCGTCCCGCCGATACGCGCCTTCAGCGACGGCGGATAGCGGCTCGCGGCCAGCATCTCGACATCGTGATTCGACTCGAGCACGAGGGCGTCGCAGCCGCTCAGCACGTTGATGATATGCGGCGTCGCCACGCCGACGTCGGTCAGCACGCCGAGCCTGCATGCGCCGTCCGAGAACACGTATTGCAGCGGCTCGCGCGCGTCGTGAGGCACGGTGTAGGGCATCACGCCGACATCGCCGATAGCGACGCTCTCGTCGCCCCACAGCACATGCAATTCGACGCCGGCATCGTCCGCGCCCACGGCGCTCGCCGTGCCCCAGCTCATGTAGAGCGGAATCGAAAACTTGCGCGCCAGGGTCAGCGCGCTGCCGATGTGATCCGTGTGTTCGTGCGTGATGACGATGGCCGCGAGTTCGTCGGCGCGGCAACCGAGCCGCTCCAGACGACGCTGCGTTTCCTTCGCGGAGAAACCGCAATCGAGCAGGACGCGCGTCGCGGTCGTGCCGCTCGCCGCCTCGACGAGCAATCCATTGCCTTCACTGCCGCTGCCGAGGCTGGCGAATCTCACGATAAGTCGATCAGTTCAACTGCGCATGCAGCAGCGACACGATGCGCTGCGCATCCGACGAGCTGTCGGGCTGGCCATTCGAATCGACCACGTTGACTTGCGTCACCTTGTCGGCCTTCGGCTTCACGTTGACGAGGAACTGACGCGTCGGCTTCGGCGTATTGCTCGAAAAGAACTTGCCGAACAGACCGTCTTTCTTCAGATCGGCCATCGAATCCGAGTAGTGCACGTAGTAGATGCCCTTCTCGCGATCGCGATTGTCGACCGTGAAGTTGGTGCGATCGAGCGCGAGGCCCACGCGCAGCCACGCGCGATCGAACGGCTCGGCGAGATCGAGCGTCGATGTGCCGCCGTTCTGCTCCACCGCGACCTTCGCGCCCGCCGGACGCGCATTGGCGACCAGTTGCTTCGCCTGATCTTCGGTGAGGCCGAACTTTTGCATCATCTTTTGCAGAATCGCGGCTTCGAGCGCCGGATTGCGCGGACGCGTTTCCCAGCGCGACGAGGTCTTGTCCTGACCCGTCAGCACTTCTTCCATCGCGCTATGCGTGACGGAGAGATCGGTCGAACCGTCGACAGTGCGATCGACCTGCGTGCGGAACATGTCGCGTGTGCCCGACGAATACGCGAAGTCGAACAGCTTGCCCACGCTATTGCGGAACCAGTCGTTCGGAATGTTCGCGCGATTCTCGGCCCAGTCCGTCGACATGATGCCGGTCTGCGGCGAATTGGTCTTGATCGTGAAACCGTTGTCGGTCCAGAACTCTTGCAGTTGCGGCCAGACCTGATCGGGCGTGCGGCCGTCGATCACGAGCCAGCGGCGATCGCCGTCGCTTTCCACGTGCATGCCGAGCGGATCCTGCGTGTTCGGCACGCCGAGCGTCAGGTTGCCGGCGGCCGTCGGCGTGCGCGCGGCGGTGCCGCCGAGCGTGTTGAGCGCGGGCGGCGCGGCGTAGCGCTGGCTGATATCGGCCGTGCTGAGGTCGGACGGCACGGCGAGATTCGGCGCGGTTTCCGCGGTCTTGTAGTTGACGCGGTCCGGTGCGAGCCAGTCGTTGAGCGTATCGCAACCGGCGAGCGCGACGAGAGCGCCTAAGCTTGCCGACACCACGCCCAGGCGTGCGGCTCGAGTGAGAAGTACGGAACGGTTCATGAGGTCCTTCTTTGCTGCGGATAACGCATCGCGTCGCATCGACCTAGCTTCGCGCGAAGTCGATGCCGATACTGATGTGCGGCGGTTGAAGTGCGAGGTGGCGCATGACGATTGCTGGCAGCGGCGTGATCATCGTGGAGAGGAGACGCCGCCGCATGCAATCGATGCTCAGGCGAGCAGCCCGCCGTCGCGCAACGCTTCGCGCACGACGTCGTGATACTTCGCGTCGAGCGGCGTGAGGGGAAGACGGATGCCGCCTTCCATGCGGCCGAGCGCCTGCAGCGCCCATTTGGCCGGGATCGGATTCGCTTCGCAGAACAGTTGCTTGTGCAGCGACAGCAATTGCATATGGATGCGGCGCACGGTGACGACATCGCCTTCGAGCGCGGCGCGGCACAATTGGCTCATTTCCTTCGGCGCGACGTTGGCCGTCACCGAAATATTGCCGTGGCCGCCCAGCAGCATCAGCGCGATGGCGGTGGGATCGTCGCCGCTGTAGATGGCGAAATGCGCCGGCGCGGCCTTGATCAGCTGCGCCGCGCGATCGATATTGCCGGTCGCTTCCTTCACGCCGATGATGCCCGGCACATCGGCGAGACGCAGAATGGTCTCGTTGCTCATGTCCGCGACGGTGCGGCCCGGCACGTTGTAGAGGATCACCGGCAAGTCGACGGCTTCGGCGATCGCCTTGAAATGGCGATACATGCCCTCTTGCGTCGGCTTGTTGTAATACGGGACCACCTGCAGCGTGGCGTCCGCGCCGACCTTCTTGGCCTGCTTGGACAGTTCGATGGCCTCGGCCGTCGAATTGCCGCCCGCGCCCGCGATGATCGGGATGCGCTTGGCCGTGTGCTCGACGGCCGTCTGGATCATCAGCACATGTTCTTCGACCGACAACGTGGCGGACTCGCCGCTCGTGCCGACGACGACGATGCCGTTCGAGCCCTGCTCGATGTGCCAGTCCACGAGTTTTCGAAACGCCGGCAGATCGAGACTACCGTCCTCGTGCATCGGTGTGACGATGGCAGGGATGCTGCCGCGGATTCGAATGCCGCCGTTGGTTCCGTTGTTCATGAAACTCTATGAATTTAATCGTGAATTTAGTCGCGAAAAGCGATATTACGCGATTGTAGCGGATTAGCCGGTCAAAACGTAACGCGGCCAACCCGAGGGTGTGTTACCAATCGTGAGCGTCTTTCCGATGTTTTCATCGGACGATTGCTCCGTCCGATGTTCGCGCACCGCGCAGATTCGCTGCACATACGCAGCACGCGGCGATTCGATGAAGCCGTCTTCGAAGGCGATGACGCGCAAGCTGCCGCGCACCGCGTCCAGCAATTCGCCCGCGTTCAGCAGGAACGCCGGGTTTGACGGTTTGCCGACGGTTTGGTTGCCGACGGTGAACGTTTCGTAGAGCAACACGCCGCCGGGCGCGACTGCATCGACGAGATACGGGAACAGCGGACGATGCAGATAATTCGTTACGACCACCGCGCCGAAGCGCCGATCCGCGGGCAGCGGCCACGGCGCGCCGTTTTCGAGATCGGCGTTCAGCGTGTCGATGCCGTCGCACGAGGCCATCGAGGCGAGCGCGTCGGCGTCGCGATCGACTGCAAGCACCGGATGACCGCGCGCCGCGAACCAGCGCGCGTGCCGCCCGCTTCCGGAAGCCACATCGAGCACATCGGCGCCGGGCGCAACGAGATGCGCCCAGCGCGCGATCCAGGCGCTCGTTTCCATCAGTTGTAGGACAGGCCCATCGCTTCGCGGACGTCACGCATGGTCTCGGTCGCGAACTTGCGCGCCTTGTCGCAGCCGTCCGCGACGATCGCGCGCAGCAGCGACGGATCGTCCATGTACTTCTGCGCGCGTTCGAGCATCGGCTGCTGTTCGCGCAGGATGCCTTCGATCACCGGCTGCTTGCACTCCAGACAGCCGATGCCCGCGGTGCGGCATTCCTTCTGCACCCACTGATGCGTCTTCTCGTCGGTGTAGACCTCGTGCAGCTTCCACACCGGGCACTTGTCCGGATCGCCCGGATCGGTGCGGCGCACGCGAGCGGGATCGGTCGGCATCTTGCGCACTTTCTGCTCGATGGTCGCCGCGTCCTCGCGCAGGCCGATGGTGTTGCCGTACGACTTCGACATCTTCTGCCCGTCGAGACCCGGCATGCGCGACGCTTCCGTCAGCAGCACCTGCGGCTCGACCAGAATGATCTTGCGCGCGCCTTCGAGATAGCCGAACAGACGCTCGCGATCGCTCATCGACAGGCTTTGCGACTCCTGCAGCATCGCGCGGGCTTGTTCGAGCGCTTCGTCGTCGCCTTCCTGCTGATACGCCGTGCGCAACTCGTGATACAGCTTCGCGCGCTTGCCGCCGAGCTTCTTGGCGGCTTCCATCGCCTTCTCTTCGAAGTCCGGCTCCTTGCCGTACAGATAGTTGAAGCGGCGCGCGATTTCGCGCGTCATTTCGACGTGCGGCACCTGATCCTCGCCGACCGGCACCAGCGATGCGCGATACAGCAGAATATCCGCCGCCATCAGCACCGGATAACCGAGGAAGCCGTAGGTATCGAGATCCTTTTCCTTCAGTTTCTCGATCTGCTCCTTGTAGGTCGGCACGCGTTCGAGCCAGCCGAGCGGCGTGCCCATGCCGAGCAGTAGCGACAGTTCCGCATGCTCGGGCACGCGGCTCTGTATGAACAGCGTGGCCTGCGCCGGATCGATGTCCGAGGCGAGCCAGTCGATCAGCACTTCCCAGACGTTTTTCTCGATGACCTCGGGCGTCTCGTAGTGCGTCGTGAGCGCGTGCCAGTCGACCACGGCGAAGAAGCACGGGTATTCGGACTGCAGCCGCACCCAGTTTTTCAGCACGCCGTGATAGTGGCCGAGGTGCAGCGAGCCGGTTGGCCGCATGCCGGAGAAGATACGGTCAGGGAACATGATCTTATGGGAATAGTGAAGCAAGGGGATTCAGGATGGCCGACACCGCCGAATAACCGACGTTGACGAGCGGCGCGAGCCAGAAACGCGTGAACTGGTTGGTCATGATGAGCGCCATCACGATCCACACGCCGTAAGGCTCGACCTTCTGCAGCGCCAGTGACGCGCGCACTGGCAACAGCGCCATGAGCACGCGCCCGCCATCGAGCGGCGGCAAGGGAAACAGATTCAGCACGCCGAGCACGAGATTCACGCTGACGCCCGCCGCGGCCATGCGCGTGAAAAACGGTTCGTCGACATGAAAGGCCGCGAGCAGCACGGCGATGACGCCCCACAAGAGCGCCTGCACGAAGTTGCTGGCGGGACCCGCCGCCGCGACCCACATGCTGCCCCAGCGCGGATTGCGCAGATTGCCGAACGCGACCGGCACCGGTTTCGCGTAACCGAACATGAACGCGCCGCTGGTCACGAAATACAGCACGAGCGGCATCACGATGGTGCCGATCGGGTCGATGTGACGCATCGGGTTCATCGACACGCGGCCGAGCACGTAAGCCGTGTTGTCGCCGAGCATGCGCGCGGCATAGCCATGCGCGGCCTCGTGCAGCGTGATCGCGAAGATCACCGGGAGCGCGTAGACCGCGATGGTTTGTATCAGGGAAGGATCCATAGGGCGGTATTGTAGCAAGCAGGCAGGGTCGGACACGCGCTTGCTGCACCGCCGCGCGCGCCAATATCGAGCGGATTCGTGCGCGTGTGGGAGATGGCGTTCGATAGCGGTTTCAGGACGCTTACGCCGTGAGCCCGAACGGCTCCAGACTGCCGCGTCCGGCGCGCACCAGCACCGGTTCGCCGCCGGACAGATCGATGACGGTCGACGGCTCCGCCGGGCACGCGCCCGCATCGATCACGAGTTCGATCTGCTTTTCCAGCCGCTCGCGGATTTCCTCGGCATCGTTGAGCGGCTCGGTGTCGGGCGGCAGGATCAGCGTCGATGCGAGCAGCGGTTCGCCGAGCGCTTCGAGCAGATCGAGCGTGATGCGATGATCCGGCACGCGCAGCCCGATCGTCTTGCGCGACGGATGCGACAGCCTGCGCGGCACTTCCTTGGTCGGCTCCAGCACGAACACGTAAGGCCCCGGCGTCACCGATTTCAGCAATCGAAATTGCCGGTTATCGACCATCGCGAAGTTGGACAACTCGGACAGATCGCGCACCAAGAGCGACAAATGCTGCTTGTCGTCGATACCGCGAATCCGGCGCAAGCGTTCCACCGCGCCCTTGTCGTCGAGATGGCAGGCGAGCGCGTAGCTCGAATCGGTCGGCAACGCGACGATGCCGCCGTCCTTGATGATCTGCACGGCCTGATTGATCAAGCGCGGCTGCGGATTGTCCGGATGAATACGAAAGAATTGAGACATGGCGTCGCCTTCTTGTTTCGTTCGTGGCTCGCAGGCCGAACGCGCGCGGATGCGAATTCCGGGCGCGGCTGCGCTGCGAGAGGCGCTTGCGACATCGACGGCGCAGGGAACGTGCGTTTGACAAGGCGCACGCCGGATGGACGGCGCTGATGCGTCTGTTAGAGCCAGCGTTCCCAGACAGGCGTCGATCGTCCGGCAACGGCGGCAACTGACCGAGATCGACGCGCCCTTCGCCCGCACCGTGAAAGTCCGATCCGCGCGACGCCTCGAAACCATAGCGGCGCGCGACATCGGCGTACTCGCGATACTGGTCCGGCGTGTGGCTGCCCGTGACGACCTCGATGGCTTTACCGCCCATCTGGATGAATTCGTCGAACAGCGCGGCGAACTCGACCGGCGTGTAATCGTAGCGACCCGGATGCGCGATGATCGGCTCGCCGCCCGCGTTGCGGATCCACTTCATGCAATCCACGAGTTTGGCCCAGCGATGCCCGACGAAGCCCAGCTTGCCGTCGCCGAGATAACGCGCGAACACTTCCGAGGTCGTCTTCGCGTAGCCCTGATCCACCAGAAACCGCGCGAAATGCGTGCGCGAGATCATATCGGGATCGTCGGTGTAGCGCAGCGCGCCTTCGTATGCGCCCTGAATGCCGACCGCCGCCAGCGCCTCGCCGATCGCAACGCCCCGCGCCGCGCGACCGTTGCGCGTCGATTCGAGACCGCGTTGCAGCTCCTCGTTGTCCGGATCGATATTCATGCCGACGACGTGAACCGTGCGCCCGGCCCATGTCACCGAAATCTCGACGCCCGGCAGATAGCCCATGCCGAGCGCTCGCGCCGCTTCGCGCGCCTGATGCTGTCCGCCGAGCTGATCGTGATCGGTCAGCGACCACAGCGTGACGCCGCCCGCATGCGCGCGCGGCGACATCGGCGGCGAAAACTGGCCGTCGGAAACGGTGGAGTGGCAGTGCAGATCGGCGTTCATCATCGGCATTCGCAGGTTCGTTACATTCTACTTTAACGGCATGACACGCCGCTTATGCAGATCGATCGCGCGAACCGTTTTTCAGGCGCAAAACGAGTCGATCAGTTCGGCGACGCGTTCCGGCTGATCGTGATGAACCATGTGTCCCGCGTCGCTCAGAAACGTCTCGCGCCAGTCGGGCATCGCTTCGAAACGCGCCTTGAATTCGGCGATCGGCACCTCGCCCGCGAGCCATTTGAGCGTCGGCGAATCCTCGGCTTCGACATGCAGCACCTTCGCCGTCACGCGCGACCAGCTCGCCATCATCTCGTCCAGTCGATACAGATCGGCGCCCGCAGCTTATGTGCCGGATCGGCGAGCAGATGGAAACGGCCGTCGCTTTCCTGACGCGACCAGTGCTGCGCCAGAAACCGCGCCAGCGACATCGCGAGCCGCGGATTCGTCTTGATCAGCCACTCGGCGACGTCATCGAGCGTGGCGTAGCTGCGCAATTCGGGCGACGCGCGCAGTTCGTCGAGCCATTTGCCGATCCGCCCCGGCGCCTGCGATGCCCGCGCCGCCGCCAGCCCGAAGCCTTCCAGATCGACCACGCGCCGCACCCGCTCCGGACGCCCGCCCGCGTACAGCAGCGAGACGTTCGCGCCCATGCTGTGCCCGACCAGATTCACCTCGCCGTGCGGCGCGTAGTGATCGAGCAGCGCGTCGAGATCGGCCAGATAGTCGTGAAAATAGTAGTGGCCACCGCCCTGCTTCGCGACCGGCCAGTCGGACAGGCCGAAACCGCGCGCATCGGGCGCGAGCACCTGCCAGTCGCCGGCCAGCGCATCGACGACGAATTGGAACGACGCGGCGACGTCCATCCAGCCGTGCAGCATGAACAGCATCGGCGCGTCGGGAGGACCCCAGCGCCGCACATGCAGACGCACACCGCGCGCGTCGACGAACTCGGAGCGCGAATCTTTCATGGCTCGCCTTTCAGTCGAATAAAAAGAATGATCGTTCGATTATAGCTTTTCGGCCGATTTTTGAGATGACGCGCGATCCGCTTCGTCGTCCAGTCCGGCCAGCGCGCGCAGTTCCGCTTCGTCGAATCCGGCGTCGCGACGCGCCTCGAAATTGAACGGGCCGCGCAGCTTCGGTGCGTGATACTGCGCCGCGAGCCGCGCGTAGGTCGGATGCGGATCGAGTTGCGCGCCGTCGCAGAGAAAGCGGAACCAGCGATTGCCGATCAGCACATGGCCGATTTCATCGCGCAGGATCACGTCGAGAATCGCCGCCGAGGCGTGATCGCCCGCCTGCGCGAGCCGCTTGCGAATGGGCGGCGACGCGTCCAGACCGCGCGCCTCCAGCGTGCGCGGCACCAGCGCCATGCGCGCCAGCACGTCGTCGCGGGTGCGCTGCGCCATGTCCCAGAGGCCGTCGTGAGCGGGAAAATCGCCGTAAAACATGGCCGAATTCCGCGAGACGCGCCGTCAGCAGCGAAAAATGATGCGCTTCTTCCGCCGCGACCCTGAGCCAGTCGAGATAGAACTCCGCGGGCATCGACGGGAAGCGCCACACGGCGTCGAGCGCCAGATTGATCGCGTTGAATTCGATGTGCGCGAACGCGTGCAGCAGCACCGCGCGGCCCGCGTCCGACTGCATGCTGCGACGCTTCAGCGACGACGGCGCGACGAGTTCCGGGCGCGCGGGCCGGCCGGGAAGATCGCCGGGTTCGCCGAGCGTGGCATCCGGCACGATGGCCGCGTCGCCTGCCAAAACGCCCGCGTACAACTCGCGCGCCCGCGCCGCCTTTTCCGCCGGATCGCGCAGGCGAAGGATTTCGAGCGCCGCGCGACGGGTGCAGACGCCTAGCGTGGCATGGTCGGACGGAGGCGAAACGTTCTGCATCAAACTTTCCCGAAAGCGGACGGCGCGACGGCGAAACGCCGCAAACAGCTAACATGGTAGTCGCGTCGAACGACACGAATCGCAACAATCGCGAGAAACGCAACAATCGCAGCGATTGCGCGATGCGCAACGACACCGGACAACGCACGCAAGCGAAGCCGCGCATTTTAGCGCCGCCGCACGCGCCTTCCCGCCGCGACGCGAGCGGTCATAAAAAATGGCCGATGTCAAGCGGCCGAACAGGGCAAGGAACTGCGTAAAACTCTTTGCGTGACAATTAGTTAAGCGAATTCGAAGGCGTTTCCCGAGGTTTTGAATGCACGACCCAGGTGTCAAATAGGTGCCTTGCCGTTGTAAACGTCATCGCCCTCCGTCGAACGAGAGCGATCGAACTGAAGGCATGACAAATCGAGTTGATGGCCGGTTTCTCCGCCGTCAATCCCACGATCGGGAATAGGGCTGCTTTTGGAACAGGTCGGGCAACCCGGAGACCTGTTTGAACCGGAACACCTCTTCCGGGTCCATTCCCAGCTCCTTTGCAATGTCGGCATCGCTCCAACCAGCCCGAAGCAGTGAGACGACGATATCCGTCATCGGGGCAACACCATGAATGCCACGGGCGCGGTTGTGCCGGATGGTTGACGCGATCCGATCCGTCTGGTCCGCACGCGCGGCCCGGATCGTCACGACCGGTAAAAAGCCATGAAGCCGTCGCTTGATGGCAGCGGACCGACTCCCGACCCTGTGTCGATGAAATCCATCGACGATTTCATATCGGTGACCATCGATCTGATGCACGACAATGGGTTGTGTGAACCCATCGGCCTCGACGGACAGGGTCAGCAACTTCATCTCGGGCGGAGCAACCGTGTTGGGGTTGTACTCATTGCCCTGCACCTCATCACCCGGCACCCATTGAACGCAATCCGTAGGCTCGTCCGCAAACGGGCTATGCTCATGCAAATGCTGGCGGATCCCGTTGATCGCCGCCACGCGGCGGGCGAGTGGAAGATGGTCCAGGCGCTGGAACAGTGCCTCGGCCTCCCGGATCAATTGCATCTTCCTTGTCCAGCACGCGCTTCATCTCCTCGAAGTGAGCGATGGAGAAATCCACGATGCCTTCCCAGTCGCGCGCGGTCTTTTCGGCGACTTCCGGCGACAGCACCTTGAGCGGCTGACCCGTCGCATACGCGATGCTCAGAATCTGGCACGCGCGCTCCAGCGTGTACATGTCGTCGAACGCTTCGCCGATGCTCGACGACGTCACCATCACGCCGTGATTGCCCATCATCAGACGCGACTTGTCGCCGAGCGTGGCGACCAGGCGCGCGCCTTCGGCGGCGGTATCGGCCATGCCGCCGAATTCGTTGTCGAACGCCAAGCGATTGAAATAGCGCGCCGTGTTCTGCTCGATCGGCTTGATCTCCGGATCCTTCAGGCAGGCGATCGCCGTCGCATGCACCGGATGCAGATGCATCGCCACGCGGATATGCGGCGCGCGCCGGTGAATCTGTCCGTGAATCGCCCACGCGGTCGCATCGATATCCTTGCGGCCGGCGAGTTCCTCGCCATCGTCGGCATCGAGCAGCAGCAGGTCGCTCGCCCGGATGCGCGAGAAGTGCACCCACTTGGGGTTCATCAGAAACTTGCGTCCGTCGGGCGAAACGGCCGCGCTGAAGTGATTGGCTACGGCCTCGTGCATGCCCAGTTTGGCGAAGCATCGAAACGCGGCAGCGAGGTCGACTCGAAGCTGGCGCTCATCCATTTGCAAAGCTCTCTACGTTAGATTGATCGAAACACTCAAGCAGCCGTTTTGCCGCGCGGCTGCAGAGTCTAAAGCACGAGGAACAGCAAGCTCACGACACACAGCACGACTGTCGATGCCGCTGCGAGCGTCGGCGTGACCTGCAGCAGAATGTCGGTCCACAGTTGCTTGGGCAGCGTCGTCTTGATGCCGCCGCCGATAAACAGCGCAACCGTCAATTCTTCGAACGATGTCAGGAAGCCGATCACGAAGCCCGCGATCAGGCCGTTCTTCACCGAAGGCAGCGTGATGCGACGAAGCACCTGCACGCGATTCGCGCCGAGCGTGCCGGCCGCGTGATCGAGCGCCCAGTCGTGGCCGCGAAACGTCGTGAGCAGAATGACGAAGACGATCGGCATCGCGATCACCACATGGCCGATGACGATGCCGAGGTTCGTCGCCACCAGCCCGATCCGCGCTCACAGATAGAACAGCACGATCGCGGTGACGATGCTGGGCACGATCATCGGCAACAGGAACAGCAGGAACAGCGCACCCGTGCCGCGCGATTTGGAACGCGCGATGCCGAGCGCGGCCATCGTCGCGATAACGGCGGTGAAGAACGCAGCGAGCAGGCCGATGCCGAACGAACGCAGTGTCACGCCGATCCATAGCGTCGAATCGAAATACTGCACGAACCAGCGCAGGCTGAAGCCCTTCGGCGGAAACGACAGGAACGTGTCGGCGGTGAAGGCCATCGGCACGATTGCGACGATGGGGAAGAGCAGCACCGCGATCAGCAGCCACGAATAGATCGCGGGCGGACTCACGCGCACGGCCGGGCGCACATACTTGTCCCACGGCGCGAGCACTTGCGAGCACGCGAAGCCCAGACCATTGACGATCGCATTGCCGAGCGTGCGCATATGCCGATGATGCGCGGGCCGCTTCGATTCGCGATCGTCGACGAGCGAAGCCATGCCGAACACGAGGTTATAGAGAAAGCAGCTCACGAACGCCGATATCACCAGCACGACGGCGAGCGCACTGCCGAGCTGCCAGTTCTGCAATTCGTTGATCTGCACGATTATGAGCTGACCGAGCATCATCTCGCGCGGACTGCCGAGCAGCGTCGGCGTGATGAAGAAGCCCAGCGCGCTGATGAACACCAGCAGGCCGGCCGCCGCGACGCCGCGCATCGACGAGACGAAGAAGATGCGTCAGAACACTTGCGCGCGATCGCCGCTGAGCGTGGCCGCCGCCAGCGATACGCGTTTGTCGATCTGATTCATCACCGGCAACATGGTGACCACCGCGAGCGGCAACAACGTATGCGCCATTGCGAAGATCACCGACGGACGATTGAACAGCAACTGATCGCCGCCCGCGATGCCGAGCATCTTCAGCGCATCCGCGACGATGCCGTTGCGCCCGAGCAGCACGAGCCACGCGAAGTTCTTTACCAGCGTGCTGGTCCAGAACGCGAGCAGCACCAGCAAGGACACGCCTTGCTGCGTGCGCCTGGACAAACCCGAGAGCCAGTAGGCGAGCGGATAGCCGAGCGCGAGACACCATGCCGTCGTTTGCAGCGCGATGGAAAACGTCGTCAGCAACACGCGCTGATACACGCTCGGCCCGAAAAAGCGCGCGAACGCGGACATCGAAAACGCATCGGTACCGTTTTGCACCACCGACAGCGACAACAACTTCAGCGATGGAAACACCAGGAACGCGAGCAGAAACAGCGCGCCCGGCGCCGCCAGCCAGAGCGGACCCAAAGCAATGCGTTTGCGCGGCGCTGCGGCAGCGCCCTGACTGGCGGGTGTGGCGTTCATCGATCGTTCCGTGCGTGGCGATTGACGGGGCGCGACAGCCCCAGATTGTCGCGCAGCGTGCTGCCGCTATATTCCTTGCGATAGCTGCCGCGACGTTGCAATTCCGGCACGACATGCGCGACGAAATCCTGCATGTCGTTTGGCAGCACATGGAAGGCCAGCATGAAGCCATCGGCGGCGCGCGTGTCGATCCACTCTTCCATATGATCGGCGATGATCTCCGGCGTGCCGCACAGCGTGACCTTGCCGCGCTCGTAGCTTGTATAGAGCTGACGCAGCGTGAGATTCTGCTCGCGGATCATCGTGACGATCTGGTTGAAGTAGGCCTGATGGAAGTTGGCCTTCTGCGGAATCAGATGTTCGGGGATCGGTTCGTCGAGCGGCAGGTTCGAAACATCGAGTTCGAGGTCCGCGCCCAGACGCATGCGCCCCACATCGGGATGAATCAGGCTTTGCAGTTCGGCGTATTTGTCTTCCGCTTCCGCGACGCTCCTGCCGACCATCACGGAGAGACCGGTGAGAATCTTCATCTCGTCGGGCGAGCGGCCGAACGCGGGCATCCGGCCCTTGAGATCGGCATAGAAGCGTTGCGACTTTTCGAGCGTCGGATCGGACGAAAACACCACTTCCGCCGTTTCCGCCGCGAACGACTTGCCGTCTTCCGGCGAACCCGCCTGAATCACCACGGGCCGTCCCTGCGGCATGCGCTTGATATTGAGCGCACCGTACACCGTGAAGTACTTGCCCTGATGATCCGTCACATGCATCTTCGACGGCTCGAAGACCTTGCTCTGTTCCTTGTCGTCGACGAAAGTATCGTCTTCCCAGGTGTCCCACAGCTTCGACACCACATCGAAGAACTCGCGTGCCCGCGCATAACGCTGATCGTGCGGCGGCAGTTTGTCGAGGCCGAAGTTGCGCGCGGCGAAATCGTTCGCAGACGTCACCACGTTCCAGCCCGCGCGGCCATGCGAAATATGATCGAGCGAGGCGAACAGACGCGCGATGTTGTACGGCTCGTAGAAACTGGTCGATGCCGTCGCGCCGAGTCCGATGTCCTGCGTCGCGCCGGCCAGCGCGGACAGCAGCGTGATCGGCTCGAAGCAGTTCATGAAGTGCGGATAGCGCGAATACGCATCGAGCTTTTCGGTGCGCGCGGCGGGCGAATCGGCGATGAAGAACAGATCCATCAGGCCCGATTCCGCGAGTTGCGCGAGACCGCGAAAATACTCGATATCCGTCGATGCACCCTTGGGCGCGGTGGACTTGAGCCACGAAGCCGGATGCGAGCCGGTCGCGTGCACCAGCACGCCCAGCGCCATGTGTCGATCAGCCATGTTGCCGCGTCTCCTGTCGATGAGTCGTAGGTGTTACGCGTTGAGCAGCCATTCCTGGAACTTCTCGTTCGCGGAATCGAAGTTCTTGCCCCACCACGCGTTGTCGCGGCGTTGCAGGCGTTCGAGATTCTTCGGATACGTCGGCAGCAGTTCGGCGCGCTTCGGATCGATCAGCTTGTAGGTGTCGTTGTTGCTCGGGCCGTTGGCGATCAGGCTCGAGTACTGCGCCTGCTTGAGCTTGGTCGTGCCGGCCGGAATCGACCAGCCGTCGACGTTATAGGTGCCTTCCCAGACGATCTTCACCGGCGCGCCCGCCGTGATCGCGGCGAGTGCGCGCGCGTTCCACGTATCGGACAGATCGACTTCGCCGCTTTGCAGAAGCTGCGTGTTCTGCGCGCCGTTGGCCCACCACACGTTGATGTTCTTGCGAATCTTGTCGAGCGACTTGAGCGCGCGATCGACGTCGATCGGATACAGGTCCTTCGGCGCGACGCCATCGGCGAGCAGCGCGTTTTCGAGCAGACCGATTGGCGAACGATACAGACCGCGACGGCCCGGAAACTTCGCCGTGTCCCAGTAATCGCGCCAGCCGGTCGGCGTTGCCTTCGCGAAGTGATCGCTGCGATACGCCATCACCACGCCGTAGATCGAGAAGCCGAACCAGTTGTTGGTCAGCATGCCGGGCAGGATGCCCTTCGCATCGCTCGATGCGATGTCGAGCGGCGCGAGATAGTTTTTTTTTTTCGTGTCGCTCAGGCGCAGCACGTTGTCGGGCGTCACCATCGCGACGTCCCAGATATGCGAGCCGGAATCGACGGAGAGCTTGAATTGCGTGGTCGGATCGGATTCGTGCGCGACGTTGACGATGCGAATGCCCGTCTCTTTCTCGAACGGATCGTAGAACGCGGTGCGCATCACCGGGCCGAGCGCGCCGCCGTTATCGGCGACCGTCAGCGTGTCGGCGGCGTTGGCGCGTTGCGTCCAGATCATCGGAAAACCGAGCGCGAGGCCGGCGGCGCCCGTGGTCTTGATGAACTGCCTGCGGCTTTGCATGTTGCTTGAACTCACGCTCGTTTCTCCGGGGTGTGGTGTAGATGAATGTTTTCTGAATGTTCTAAATGTTCTTAGTGATCGAGCAGCAGCGCGTGTTCGGGCTGCCAGCGCAGCGACACGACATCGCCGATATCACGCACGGTCGTGCCGGCCATCTGTCGCACGGTGAGCAGCGCGCCGCTCGGCAATTCGACGATCAGACGCGTTTCCGAGCCGCCATAAATGCGCTCGATGACGCGGCCGCGCACGAAGCCGTTCACGCCGTCGTCGATACGAATGTGTTCGGGCCGCACGATCAGCATCGCTTCGGCCGATGTCGCGGCGGCGCTCGTCGCGGCATCGCGCGAAAGGGGAATCGCGCCGTCGGGCGTGACGAGCATGCTGTCGCGATCGGCTCGGCCGCGCAGCTTGTTCGACACGTCGATAAAGTCCGCCACGAAGGCGCTGCGCGGCGTTTCATAAATGGCCTGCGGCGTGCCGATCTGCTCGATGCGCCCGGCGTTCATGAGGCACACGCGATCGGACAGCGCCAGCGCTTCTTCCTGATCGTGCGTGACGAAGATGATGGTTGCGCCCGTTTCGCGATGGATGCGCTTGATCTCCATCTGCATGTTCTCGCGCAACTTGCGATCGAGCGCGGACAGCGATCCGTCCATCAGGATCAGCGACGGCTGATACACGAGCGCGCGCGCCAGTGCGACGCGCTGCTGCTGGCCGCCGGAGAGTTCGCGCGGAAAGCGTTCGCCGAAGGTCGCGAGGCGCACCATTTCGAGCGCGTGCATCACGCGGCGCTTCACTTCCTGCGCGCCGACACGACGCATCTGCAGCGGAAAGGCGATGTTCTCGAACACCGTCAGATGCCCGAACAATGCGTAGTTCTGAAACACCACGCCGATATCGCGCTCGTGCACCAGGGCATGCGTACGGTCTTTCGCGTCGATGAAGAGCTTGCCCGCGGTCGGCTCGACGAGGCCGCAAACGATCTGCAACAGCGTGGTCTTGCCCGAACCCGATGGCCCGAGCAGCGTCAGCAGTTCGCCGGTGCGCACGGAAAGGTCCATCGGATGCAGCGCGACGGTCTCGCCGTAATGCTTCGACAGGCCTTCGGTGCGCATCTTGACGGTTGACGATGGCGCAGACGCGCTCGGCATGACTTCGGCGACACGAGCCAGCTTATCCATGATCGAAAAATTCCGGAGCAGAGTGAATGCATGCGCGCAAAGCGCATCGAGGAGTCGATGTGAAAGACTTAACCGACCGCGAGACAAATCTAACAAGTCAAATTAAATTAAATTAAAGGTAAAAATATTGTTTTCCCATGCATTGAATAGGGATGCGCTATGCGCTTTGCATTGAGAACATCTTTGCCGTCGCATGCGAAAGCGGCGCGTGTCGCGTAAATCTGGAAGAATGGCGGCTCGTCTTTTTTCATTGCCGCGCTTCGAGCGAAGCGCTATCGACCTTCGAGACCTAAGAGATATTCATGAGCAATCGTCCCGCACCGACCGACATCGACATCCATCCGCTTATCGCCGGACGCTGGAGCCCGCGCGCGTATGCCGCCGACAAGCCTGTCGCGCACGAGGACGTCGTCGCGTTGCTGGAAGCCGCGCGCTGGGCGCCGTCGGCCTACAACGTGCAGCCGTGGCGTTTCGTCGTGTTCGAAAAGAGTGCAGACCCGGCCGCATTCGAGCGCGCATTCGCCACCTTGGTGCCTTTCAACCAATCGTGGAATGCAAATGCATAGGTGTTGTTTGCAGTCATCGCGGATACGCTGACCTCGAAGGGCACCGCCAACCCGACCGCCGCCTACGATGCAGGCGCGGCCGCGATGGCGCTGCTGCTGCAAGCGCACGCGCGCGATCTCGCCGCGCATTCGATGAGCGGCTTCGACGCCAACGCCTTCCGCGAAGCCTTCGCGATTCCCGAACGCTTTACGCCGATCGCGATGATCTCGGTCGCGCATCACGGCGGCGCGAAGGGCCTGCCGGAAGCGCTGGCCGAGGGCGAGAACGCGCCGCGCGCGCGTCTGCCGATGACGGACATCGCGCATTTCGGCGCGTGGACGCAAGCCAGCTAAGGCGGGGTATCAAGCCCGGCGTTCTACTTTGCAGAACGCTAGGGCTTTCGCTGCATTCTCCGTATCGTTCGAAGACCGACCTCGCGTCGTCGCTACCGCTGTCCACCTGCCGGACGCGGTCAAGAACAATACGGAGACAGCATGCTTCAAGCGATCCAGAGGCGCATCTCAGTGAAAAATCAGGTTGCGCAAGGCGCGGCGCAACTGATCGGAAGCCGCATCGACGTGCGCACCGTGACGCGCCAGTTCGGCCGGGTCACGGTGCTCGACAAGCTGAGCCTGTCGATCGAACCCGGCGAATTTCTGACCCTGCTCGGGCCTAGCGGCAGCGGCAAAACCACTTTGCTCGGCATGATCGCCGGGTATCAGACCGTGGATGGCGGCGATATTCTCGTCGACGGTGCACCGGTTCAGGGCGTGCCCGCGCACAAGCGCGGCTTCGGCATGGTGTTTCAGAACTACGCGCTATTTCCGCATATGACGGTGGCGCAGAACGTCGCGTTTCCGCTGCGAATGGCGGGCCTCGACCGCGCGAGCTCGGATGCGCGCGTGAGCGAAGTATTGAACACGCTTAGGCTCGGCGAGCATGCGTCGAAGCTGCCCGCTCAATTGAGCGGCGGCCAGCAGCAGCGCGTGGCCATCGGGCGCGCCATCGTCACGCGGCCGCGCGTCGTGCTGATGGACGAACCGCTCAGCGCGCTCGATCGCCGTCTGCGCGAATCGACGCTGGTTGAGATTCGCGAACTGCATCGCACGCTCGGGATGACGGTGATCTTCGTCACGCACGATCAGAGCGAGGCGCTCGCCTTGTCGGATCGCATCGCCGTGCTGGATGCGGGGCGTATCGTGCAACTCGGCACGCCGTCGGAGTTGTATCGGCGGCCGGCGAGCCGCTTTGTCGCGAGCTTCGTCGGCGAATCGAATCTGCTCGATGTGAACGTGGTCGAAACGCGCGGTGCCAGTGCGACGGTGCAGATCGACGGCGGTTATCGCTTCGACGTGGCGCTGGCGGGGCGCAAGGCGAGCGGCGGTCCGGCTGTCGTGCTGGTGCGGCCGGAACGCATCGCCATCGTGCCCGACACACGTCGGGCGCACTGAAGGCGACCGTCGCCGATGCCGTGTTTCTCGGCGAAATCCTGCGTATCGATCTGAGTCTGCCGAACGGCGCGTCGTTACAGATGCGTCGCATGGACTGCGCGCATCTGCCGGTTCCGGCAGTCGGCAGCGACGTGTTCGTCCGCTGGGCGGAAAGCGACTGCTGGGTGATCGAATGAGCGCCACCTTGCCGTCGATGCAAACGGCCGCGAAGCCCGCGCGCCGTCGCGATCTGCGGTGGCTGCTCGTGCCCGCCGTGCTGTTTCTCGGGCTGCTTTACGTGCTGTCCTTGCTCGATCTGTTTCGTATCAGTTTCAACTGGCACACGCTCTGGGCCAACTATGCGCGCGTGTTCTCGGTGAGTCTCTATTGGGATTCGCTGGTGCGCGCACGCTCGGCATCGCGATGTGGGTCGTCGTGATCTGCGCGGTGTTCGGCTATCCGACCGCGCTGCTGATCTATCGCAGCAAGGGCATGGCGCGCACGATGCTGACCGGCGCGATCATCCTGCCGTATTTCGTCGCCATCCTGATCCGCACTTACGCGCTGATGGTGATGCTCGGCCGCAATGGTCCGATCAACAAGCTGCTGATGGGAATGGGCGTGATCGATACGCCGCTCGATCTGCTGTTCAATCGCGGCGCGGTGTTGCTCGGCATTTCGGCTGTGCTGATGCCGCTCATGGTGCTCACCATTTACAGCGGCTTTTCGCGCATCGATCCGGCCGTGTTGCGCGCGGGGCGCTCGGCGGGCGCGGGGCCGGCGGTGGTCTTCTGGCGCGTGTTCTTTCCGCTTTCGCTGCCGGCGGTGGGCGCTGGCGGATTGCTCGTATTCGTCGCGACGCTCGGTTTTTTTATCACGCCGACGCTGCTCGTCAGAACCGGCGATCAGATGTTCGCCATGCATATTACATAGTAGTCCAAATTTATCGAGAGTCAGGGATTTTTGCAGGCGCTGGCGGTGGTGTTGCTGGTGATCGCATCGGTCGTCGTCGGACTGGCGATGCGCTTTCTCGGCCTCGAATTCATCTGGGGCGGACAGAAGCTGACAACGAACGATAACGATACGACGCAGGGTTTGAGCAGCGGCCTCAAGGCCACGCTCGCCGATGCCATCGGCTGGCGCATGCTGCGCGTGCTGGGCAAAGTGCCCGGCAGCGTATCGGGCCTGACGGTGACGATGCTCGGCGGTTTCGTCGTGCTCGCGCTCACCTTGCCGATCGTCGTCGTGATCGTCATTTCGTTCAGCCGCGCGAGCTTTCTCACCTTCCCACCGCCGGGCTTTTCGCTGCGCTGGTATGTGCGCTTCTTTTCCAATTCCGACTGGATGACGGCGTTCGGCACCTCGGTGCTGGTCGCGGTGTTGTCGTCGGCGATGTCGGTGCTGATCGGCGCATCGGCGACGATGGCGATCGTACGTTCCGACTTCAAGGGCAAGTCGCTCGTGATGACCGCGCTCGTCAGCCCGATGATCGTGCCGCCGGTCGTGCTCGGCTTGTCGCTGTATGCGTACATGCTGCATCTGCATCTCGTCGGCACCGTGTGGGGCGTGGCGATGGCGCATTCGGTCGCGGGCTTGCCGCTGGTCGTGGTGATCGTGTCGTCGGCGCTGCAATCGGTGGATCAGCGGCAGGAGCTCGCGGCATCGGTGCATGGCGCATCGCCCTGGCGCGTGTTCCTGCATGTGACGCTGCCCGCGATGGCGCCGGGTCTGTCCGCCGCCGCGTTCTTCGCCTTCCTGCAATCGTTCGACGAACTGGTGTTGTCGCTGTTCCTCGCCGGTTCGTCGATCACCCTGTTGCCGCTGTGTTTGTGGGCCGATATCAACTATCAGCTCAATCCGGTGCTTGCAGTGGTCTCGACGATCGAAGTGGTGCTCGTGATCGTCGGCATATCTTTCGCGCGCAAGACGCTGGCGGGGCGCGCGCAGTCCTGATTCGTTTCGCCGAACAACCAGAACTCACAAAGATGGAGACACGATGAAAAAAGCAGTAAAACGCGCCACGCTGACGCTCGCCGTGCTGCTCGCCGGCGTGAATATCGCGGCTCACGCCCAGAGCGACGAAGTGGTGATGCAGGACCCCGGCGGCGCATACGGCGACGCGTTGCGACGCATCATCTACGACCCGTTCACCAAGGCGACGGGCGTCAAGGTCAAGACCATCGAGGAAGCGCACAGCGGTCCGCGCATCAAGCCGCAAGTGACGGCGGGCAAGAGCCAGTGGGACATGGTGTTCATCTTCGATCAGGAAGTGAATCAGCTCGGCGACTGCTGTCTGACCGATATCGACGTCAGCAAGCTTTCGCTGGCCGCGCAAAAGACCATCGCCACCTTGCCGAAGGACGCGGTGAAGAAGAAGGGCATCGCGCTGCAGGATATCGGCATCGTGCTCGCATGGAGCGACGATCGCTATACGAAAGCCAAGCCGCAAAACTGGGCCGACTTCTGGGACGTGAAGAAATTTCCCGGCAAGCGTTGCATGCCGGCGTTTTCGCGCTTCGTATACGAGGCCGCGCTGCTTGCCGATGGCGTGCCCAAGGACAAGCTCTATCCGATCGACGCCGATCGCGCGTTGAAGAAAATCGCCGAGATCAAGCCTTATGTGGCGAAGTGGTGGACCACGGCCGCGCAAGCGCCGCAACTGATGCTCGACGGCGAAGCGGACATGTGCATGACATATAGCGGCCGCATCAACGATCTGATGTTGAAGGAGCCGGACGCGCATTTGAACATGACGTGGAATCAGGGCATCTATTACTACGATTTCATTTCTTCGCCATTCCGAAGAACTCGCCGAATCCCGAGAACGCGTTGAAGCTGCTTTCATGGCGGCTCGATCCGGCCAATGCCGCGAAGCTCGCGGAGTTCTATGCGGTGCCTGTTCCATCGCCGCTCGTATGGGACGCGGGCAACGAGAAGGTGCGCAAGAACTGGCCGAACAATCCGACCAATGTGAAGGTGGCCTTCGCGCTCAATACGAATTACTGGGGCGAGAAAGCGCAGAACGGCATGACCAACGAGGAATATCTCCAGCAGCGTCTCAACCAGTTGCTGGCCAAGTAAAGGTTCTCCCATGAGCGACGACGCAGACCTTTCGATTCGCAAGAGCATCGTCGAGGCGTTGCAGAGCATGGCGCGCCTCGGTATCAACAAGGGCACGGCGGGCAATATCAGCGTGCGCGGCGAGGGCGGTTTCTATATATCGCCGACAGGCCTCGCCTACGACGGCATGACGCCCGACAAGATCGTCTTCATGCAGTGGGACGGTTCGTACGCAGGCGATGTGTTGCCGTCGAGCGAATAGCGTTTTCATCGCGACATTCTCAGCGAGCGTACGGAACTGATCGCGGTCGTGCACACGCATTCGACCAACGCAACGGCAGTGAGCATTCTCGGGCATGCTATCCCTGCGATCCATTACGTCGTCGCGGCGGCTGGCGGCAACAGTATCCCATGCGCGAAATACGAGACCTTCGGCACGGCGGAACTCGGCCAATCGATTCTCACCGCGATGAAAGGACGGCGCGCGTGTCTGCTTGCGCATCACGGCACGATTGCGGCGGGCGCGACGTTGGCCAAGGCGATGTCGCTCTCCGTCACGGTGGAAGAGCTGGCGACGCTGTACTCGCGTGCCTGCCGTTCGGCCCGCCGCCGACTCTTTCCAACGATGAAATGGAACGCGTGCTCGTGAAGTTCAGGACTTACGGACAGCAACCGGCCAGTCAAACTCAAGGACAAGCGCAACGACAAGCGACACAACTCACGCATTGGAAATTCCGAGCCTCAAGGGAAAGGTCAGCGACGAAGAATGGCAAGTGCGTTGCGATCTTGCCGCATGCTATCGGCTCGTCGCGATGTACGGATGGACCGATTTCATCTTCACGCATCTGACCGCGCGATTGCCGGGCCGCGACCATCTGTTCCTGATCAACCCGTATGGCCTGATGTTCGACGAGATCACCGCGTCTTCGCTGGTGAAGATCGATCTCGACGGCAACAAGCGCGACGACTCGCCGTTTCCGGTGAATCGCGCGGACTTCATCATTCATAGCGCGATTCATTCCGCGCGCGAGGATGCGCAATGCGTGATGCATACGCATACGCATACGCGCGCGGGCACGGCGGTGAGCGCGCAGGACGAGGGCTTGTTGCCGCTGTCGCAACATGCGTCGCTGGTGCTCGGCTCGATCGGCTATCACGATTACGAAGGCATCGCCACGCGGCCCGATGAAGTGCCGCGCCTTCAGGCAAGCCTCGGCAACAACAGCTTTCTGATGCTGCGCAATCACGGCTTGCTGACGGTCGGCGCGACGATTGCCGAAGCATTTCGCAACATGTACTACTTCGAGATGTCGTGCCAGATTCAGATCGCGGCGCAAGCGGGTGGCGGCAAGCTGAGACAGGTGGATCGGGAGACCATCGATCTCAACGCGAATGCCGCGACGGTCGGTGGCGGTCGTCAGGCGCTGATCGATATGGCGTGGTCGGCGTTGCGTCGCAAGCTCGATCGCACCAACGCGGATTACGCGACCTGAGTCATTACGACCCTAACGATAACAACTCATTTCATCATGACTCACACTCACGACGTCAGCGTCTGCGGCACGTACATCCTCGATATTCTCGGCGTGCCCGTCACGGAGATTCCGCCGGGCGGCAGCCGCGTGTTTCTCGACGAAATCCGTCTGACGGTGGCGGGCACGGCGGGGGGCACCGTCGTGCCGTGCGCGCGGCTCGGACTCAAGGCACTGGCCGTGGGCGCGGTCGGCACCGACGAGAAAGCCGACTGGATCATCAATACTCTGGATAACGAAGGAATTGATTCATCGCTGATGGAGCGTATCGAAGGCGCGCCGACATCGGCCACGATCCTGCCGATTCGTCCCGATGGCTCGCGTCCCGTGCTGCATGCGCGCGCTGGCGCATTTCGCCCGACGTGCAAGCGGCCGCGTGCAAAAGCAAGGTGCTGCATCTCGGCGGCGTCGGCTCGCTGCTCGCAATGGACGGCGAACCGAGCATCGCGCTGTTGCGCGATGCGAAGGCCGCCGGCTGCATCACGACAGTCGATCTGATTCAGGCGCGCGCGGAGACCTTGCGTCTGGTCGAACCCTTGATGCCTTACGTCGATTTCTTCATGCCGAGCATCGACGAAACGCATGCGCTGATGGGCTCGGCCGATCCCGAAACCTGCGCGCGTTACTTTATCGAAAAGGGCGCTGGCGCATGCGCGATATCGCTCGGCGCGGAAGACTCGTTCGTGATGACGCGAGACGGCCTGACCTTCGCGCTGCCCGCGCACGACGTGCAGGTGCGCGACACGTCCGGCTGCGGCGACGCCTACACGGGCGGCTTTATCGCGAGCCTCGTGCGCGACTGGGACTTGCGCGAATGCGCGAAGCTCGCTACGGCAACAGCCGCGATCGTCGCCACGGGACTGGGCTCGGGCACCAACCTCGTCTCCTTCGACGACACCGTGCGCGCGATGAACAGCTTGCCGACGCGGGCATCCGCCTACGCGTGAACGACATCATAAAAACGGAGACGAAGGACATGCCGACACACGACAAGACCGGTCAGGTCGCATTGGTGACAGGCGCGAGCCGGGGCATCGGGCAGGCGCTTGCAATCGGATTCGCCGATGCGGGCTACGATGTGATCGTGACCGATCTGCCGCAAACGGAAGGCGATCTGCGCAAGACCGCCGACATGATCGCGATGCGCGGACGCAAGGCGCATCTGCTGACGCTCGATGTCAGCGATCGCGAACAGATCGATTCGACCGTGCGCCGCGCGATTGCGGACGCGGGTCGCATCGACGTGCTGGTGAACAATGCAGGCGTGCTCAAGCCATCGCTGCTGCAAGATCTCGACGACAAGACCTGGGACACGCATTTCGATGTCAACGTGAAGGGCGTTTCGACGCAAGGGCACTATGCGACGACCAAGGCGGCGGTCGTCACGCTGACGCGCGTGCTCGCGCAGGAAGTGGGGATGGATGGCATTACCGTGAACGCGATCTGTCCGGGGATCATCCTCACGGAGATGGGCCGCAATAATCTGGGCAGCGACGAGGCCGTGCGGCATTGGGAGAATACGACCGCGCTGAAGCGGCTCGGCTATCCCGAAGATATCGTCGGGCCGGTGCTGTTTTTCGCGTCTGAACAATCGGCGTTCGTGACGGGGCAAGCGCTGAATGTTTGCGGCGGAATCCAGTTTCATTGAGGCCGTTTGCGTCTTCCTTCCGATGCCATCAGTTTTGTTTATCGCGTGGCGACGCCGGAAAATTCCCGAGCATCGCTTAAAGCCTGCCACGGTGAAGCTTCCGCGAGCGGCGAAGGTATCGATTCGCCGTCGAATCATGGTTAACGCCTAGTCCCATTTCCGTGCCGTTTTTCGGTATCTTCCGTGTTGCCCGAACACCGGAAGGAGTACCGCAGCATGGCACGCATCGTCGGCGGCATCGCCGCATCCCACACGCCCACCATCGGCTTCGCGTTCGACAAGAACAAGCGCGACGATCCGGTCTGGGCGCCGATCTTCGAAAACTTCGCGCCGCTTGCCACATGGCTCGACGAGAAGCGTCCCGATGTCGTCGTGACCATCTACAACGATCACGTCACGTCGTTCTTCTTCGATCATTACTCGGCGTTCGCGCTCGGCGTCGGCCCTGAATGGCGTGTCGCGGACGAAGGCGGCGGCGCGCGTGATCTGCCGCCGATCAAGGGCGATCCGAAGTTCGCGGCGCATATCGGCCAGTCGCTGATGACCGACGAGTTCGACATGTCGTTCTTCCAGAACAAGCCGCTCGATCACGGCTGCTTCTCGCCCCTGTCGATGCTGTGTCCGCACAAGCCCGAATGGCCGATCAAGCTCGTGCCGCTGCAAATGGGCGTGCTTCAATTGCCGATTCCGTTCGCGCGCCGTTTCTACAAACTCGGTCAGGCGCTGCGCCGCGCAATCGAGAGCTATCC
This sequence comes from Candidatus Burkholderia verschuerenii, assembly GCF_001189365.1. GTDB lineage: Bacteria > Pseudomonadota > Gammaproteobacteria > Burkholderiales > Burkholderiaceae > Caballeronia > Caballeronia verschuerenii. The sequence goes on from NZ_LFJJ01000006.1 coordinate 56,918, forward strand.
GGAAGATACCAAGGTGGCGATTCTCGCGACGGGCGGGCTGTCGCATCAGGTGCATGGCGAACGTTCGGGCTTCAATAACACGGCGTGGGACCAGCGCTTTCTCGATCTGTTCGAACGCGATCCCGAGCAACTCGCGGACATGACCATTGCCGAATTCGCGGAACTCGGCGGCTATGAAGGCGCGGAAGTGATCATGTGGCTGACGATGCGCGGCGCGTTGTCGTCGAATGTCGTGTGCAAGCATCGCAGCTATTACCTGCCGTCGATGGCGGGCATCGCGACCGCAATCTACGAATGTTAGGATGACGAAACAAAACCGGCGATCATCGAACGACATCGTCGGAAGATGGCGGTGCAGTTGACCGATGTCGAGAAACTCGAAGGCACGTATCCGTTCTCGATCGAAACGGCGGTGCGCGCGTATCGCATCAACGATTATCTGCATCGCATGGTGGAGCCCGCGCATCGCGAGGCGTTTCAGCGCGACGAGGAAGCGAGTTTCGAGGCGGCGGCCTTGAGCGAACAGGAGCGCGATCTCATTCGACGTCGCGACTGGCGCGGCCTGCTGCATTACGGCGTGATCTTTTTCATGCTGGAAAAGCTCGGCGCGGTGACGGGCATTTCCAATCTGCATATCTACGCCGCGATGCGCGGGCAATCGCTGGAAGAGTTTCAGAAGACGCGTAATGCGCCCGGCGCGCTGTATTCAGTGGCGGGCAAGGGCGGCGGCAAGCTCGACTGGGACAAGACAGAGAAAAGCAAGAGCTAAAGCCAAAAGACAGGGAGAGAGACGACATGAGCAGAACCATCGACATCAAGGGCTTGATCGACGAACGGCCCATATCCGCCTACCAGTGGCTGCTGGTCGCACTGTGCTTTCTCGTCGTGACGGCGGACGGCATGGACGTGGCGATCATGGGCTTTATCGCGCCGTCGATCATCGCGGACTGGCATATTTCGCGGCCCGCATTCGGGCTCGTGATGAGCGCCGCGCCCATCGGACTCGTGATCGGCGCGCTCGCGGCCGGACCGGCATCGGACCGGATCTGGCGCAAGGGCGTGTTGATCACGTCGGTGTTTCTATTCGGCGTGTTCACGATCGCGACGGCGTTCACGACATCGCCTGCGAGCATGGCGGTGCTGCGCGTGCTGACCGGCATCGGACTCGGCGCCGCGATGCCGAACACGACGACGCTGCTCTCCGAGTATGCGCCGCAGCGCAAGCGCGCGTTGCTGATCACCATCATGTTCACGGGCTTCAATCTCGGCTCGGCGTTGATCGGCTTCGTCGCGGGCTCGCTGATTCCGACGCACGGATGGCGGTCGGTGCTGATCTTCGGCGGCGGCTTGCCCTTGCTGCTGATTCCCTTGCAAATCTGGCTGCTGCCTGAATCGGCGCGATTGCTCGCGGTGCGCGGCGCGTCGTCGGAGAAGGTCGGCACGGTGCTCGGACGTGTGCTCGGCATGCGCTTCGCGGGCGACGAGACTTTTGTTTCGGCCGAGCCGCCGTTGCCTACCAAGAAGCCTATCGGTGTGCTGTTTTCGCAAGGCTACGGGTTGATGACCGCCGCGTTGTGGATCACGTATTTCATGGGACTGCTGGTCATTTATCTGCTGACCGGCTGGCTGCCGACCTTGATGAAAGATGCGGGCTTGAGCGTGAGCGCCGCTGCCAACGTAACGGCGATGTTTCAGATCGGCGGCACGATCGGCGCGATTCTCGTCGGGTTCGTCATGGATCGGGCGCGGCCGGCGCCGGTTATCAATGTGGCTTATCTCGGCGGAGCTGTTTGTGTGCTTGGGCTTGCCTGGATTGGTGCTTTGTCATCTTCGCTTGCTTTGCTTGTGTTTGCTGCCGGGTTCTGTATGAGCGGCGCTCAGACTGGGTTGAATGCGTTTGCTCCTAGTCGGTATCCGACTGTTGCTCGGGCTACCGGTGTGAGCTGGATGCTCGGGATGGGGCGGTTTGGAAGTATTTTTGGATCGGCTTTTGGTAGGGCGCTGTTGGGACTGGGGTGGGAGTTTGGGGCGATCCTGGCGATGCTTGCCGTGCTGGCGGCGTTGGCTGCTGTTGCGGTGCTTGTTGCGCAGAGTTCGCGGGGGCGGGAGGTTGGGGTTCCGGTTGTGCATTAGACGGTTGTTGCTTCGTTTATTGCAGTAACCGCCTCCCCGGCGGAGGGTCACTTTCTTTGCCGCCGCAAAGAAAGTGACCCTCCGCCGGGGAGGCGGTTACTGAACAAAACCGGCTACTGAATAAACCACAGCAACACCAGATCCACGACGTAACCAAAGCGGAGCAAACAAGAAATGATCATCGACATCCACGGCCACTACACCACGGCCCCAAGCGCCTTGGAAGAATGGCGTAAAAAGCAAATAAACGCGCTAAAGAACCCCAAAGAAGCCCCAAACAAATCAGAGCTAAAAATCACCGACGATGAACTAAAAGAAACAATAGAGCAAAACCAGCTAAGGTTAATGAAGGAAAGAGGCTTAGACATGACGGTATTCAGTCCAAGGGCCAGCTTCATGGCCCACCACATCGGCGATTACGAAACCTCGGCGACTTGGTCCGCAATCTGCAACGAGCTGTGCTACCGCGTAAGCGAACTTTTCTCCGACCATTTCGTCCCAGCGGCCATGCTGCCGCAAAGCCCCGGCGTCGACACGAGCACGTGCATCGCCGAACTCGAGAAATGCGTCGAGCAATACGGCAATGTGGCGACCAACCTGAACCCGGATCCATCGGGTGACCACTGGACCAGCCCGCCGCTGTCCGATCGCTACTGGTATCCGATCTACGAAAAGATGGTCGAGTACGACATCCCCGCGATGATCCACGTCAGCACGAGCTGCAACGCATGCTTCCACACGACCGGCGCGCATTACCTCAACGCCGATACGACCGCGTTCATGCAATGCCTTACGTCCGACCTGTTCCGCGATTTTCCGACGCTCAGGTTCGTGATTCCGCACGGTGGCGGCGCGGTGCCCTATCACTGGGGACGCTTTCGCGGTCTCGCGCAGGAGCTGAAAAATCCCTTGCTGAAGGACCATCTGCTCAACAACATCTTCTTCGATACCTGCGTGTATCACCAGCCCGGCATCGATCCGCTGACGCGCGTGATTCCCGTCGACAACATCCTCTTCGCAAGCGAGATGATCGGCGCGGTGCGCGGCATCGATCCCGAGTCGGGACACTATTTCGACGATACGAAACGCTATGTCGACGCGGCGAGCATCGAGCCCGATGCACGCTACAAGATTTACGAAGGCAACGCGCGACGCGTCTATCCGCGTCTCGATGCAAGGCTCAAGGCAAAAGGACAATGACCATGTTTGAACTCGGTGTGGTGTATCGCAACATCAATCGCGCGGACGGCGACGTCGCCACCAAACTCGGCGCGCTCGGCAGCGCGACCGTGCATGAAGCAATGGGCCGCGTCGGCCTGCTCAAGCCTTATATGCGGCCCATCTACAACGGCGCGCAAGTCGGCGGCACGGCGGTGACCGCGCTGCTGCAACCCGGCGACAACTGGATGATGCATGTCGCCGCCGAACAGATCAGACCGGGCGATATCGTCGTCGCCGCCTGCACGACGGACAACACCGACGGCTTCTTCGGCGATCTGCTGGCGACGAGCTTCAAGGCGCGCGGCGCACGCGCGTTGATCATCGACGGCGGCGTGCGCGACGTGCGCGTGCTCACGGAGATGAACTTCCCCGTGTGGAGCCGCGCGATCTCGTCGAAAGGCACGGTGAAGGCCACGCTCGGCTCGGTCAACATTCCGGTGGTCTGCGCGGGCGCGCCGGTCACGCCCGGCGATGTGATCGTCGCGGACGACGACGGCGTGGTCGTGGTGCCGTCCGCGATGGCCGCGAAAGTGCTGGAGAAAGCCGCCGCGCGCGAAGCGCTCGAAGGCGAAAAGCGCGCGAAGCTCGCCGACGGCGTGCTCGGCCTCGACATGTACAACATGCGCGAACCGCTCGCGAAAGCGGGCCTGCGCTATATCGACTGATGAAGCTCACCGGCATTTCATCGATGGCGACGCGTCAGGTGCTCGCCGATCTCGCCGATGCCTACGCGCATCGTACCGGGCAGCACGTGGCGATCCAATCGGTGGGCGGCGTTGCGGCGGCGAAGCGCGTGGCCGAAGGCGAATCGTTCGATATCGTCGTGCTGGCATCGGCGGCGATCGACACACTGATCGCAGCGGGCCGCGTCGACGCGACGAGTCGCGTGAGTGTCGCGCGTTCAGGCGTGTCCGTCGCGGTTGCGGCGGGTTCGCGGCATCCGTCGATCGACACCGAAGTCGATGTGCGCGCGGCCTTGCTGTCGGCGCGTAGCATCGGCTATTCGACGGGCCCGAGCGGCGCGTATCTGACGAAGCTGTTCGAGCGCTGGAACATCGCCGATGCGATCGCGTCGCGGATCGTGCAGGCGCCGCCCGGCGTGGCGGTCAGATCGTTGATCGCGAAGGGCGAGGTCGAACTCGGCTTTCAGCAGACGAGCGAGCTGATCGGCGTGGAAGGCATCGACATACTCGGGCCGCTGCCGCACGCGATTCAGGCCGTCACCGTGTTTCAGGCCGCGATTTGCACCAACGCGCATGCGCCGCAAGAGGCGCGCGCCTGGCTCGCCTTTCTGACGTCGCCCGATGCCGATGAGGTAAAATTGCGTCACGGTATGGAGCCTGCGTGAACGTTGCGGCAGGCCATGCCCTTCGCCAACGAACGCGCACGACGCATACGATGCAATGCTCAATCCACAATGGTTGCGGACCTTCGGGGCGCTGGTCGAAATCGGCAACTTCACGCGTGCCGCCGAACGGCTGAATCTGACGCAGGCGGCGGTGAGTCAGCATCTTCGTCATCTCGAGGATGAACTCGGTTTGCTCGTGATTCGCCGGCCGCGCGGTATCGAACTGACGCCTGCGGGGCAGGCGCTGATCGACTATTGCGCGGAAACGGAACTGGCGCGCAAGCGCCTCGACTCGCGCCTCGCGGGCCGCGACGACGACACGGGCGAGATCGGCGTGATCAGTCCCGGCAGCATCGGGCTGGCGCTGTTTCCGTTGCTGCTCGACTGGCAGGAGCGGCATCCGGAGTGGAAAATGCGTCATCGTTTCGCGCCGGATTCGGAGGTGCTCGAAGCGATACTGGAGAATCGCTACGACATCGGCTTCGTCACGCTAAAGCCCGACGATACGCGTCTCGCCGCGAGCAAGTTCAGCGAGGAGCCTCTCGAACTGGTCGTGCCCAAAGGCGCGCGCGTGCACGAGTGGCGTGATCTGGAGGCGCTCGGTTTCATCGACCATCCCGATGGGCAGGCGATGGCGAATCGTCTGTTGAGCCGGCGATTTCCGGGGCATCCGGGTATTCGCGCGCTGACGCGTCATGGCTTCAGCAATCAGATCGGGCTCATTCTGGAATTCGTTGCGCGCGGGTTGGGCTTCACGGTGATACCGCGTTATGCGCGCGTGGCGTTCGGCGGGCAGGATGCTATCGAAGTGGTCGAATGCGGCGAGCCGCTCGTCGATACCTTGTGGCTGATTCATCGCGCGGAATGGCCGCTAGCCGCGCGGTGTGCGCGGGTGGTGGAATATTTGCGAGCGTGCATGAAACCATCATCGTGAGACGAGCAGCGTCACACCCACCCCCATCACCGCCACCCCGACGATCCGCTCCTTCCCCGGCATCCATCGCTCGATGGTAATAGCCACCGTCACAAAGGCCATCGCGCGAAAATCCATCACGCCGATCACGCAGAGCACGGCGGTCAGCGGCGCGCAGCACGCGACGCAATGCAAGCCGTACCGCAACGCATTCGCACTCGCGCACATCGACCGGCAACACGCAAGCATTCGCGCCTTCCATCGGCTGAATTGCAACGCGCCCGCCGCGATCACGATCGACGCACCCGCGATCGGCACATAACGCGCGAGCATCGGCATGCGCAACGCGAGCGCGGCCAGCGCGACGCCCACTGCGTAGACCACCAGTCCAAAGCAGCCCCCACACGAGCGCATATACAACGCTCATCGACACACCGCGCCCGATGCGCTGTCCGCACAGCATCGGCGCGAACAACGGCAACATCATCGCCGTCATCATCGCGAGCCACATGGCGATGAAATCCGCCGCCGCGCGCAGCCAGGTCTTGCCGCAATCGCGCGTCCACATCGTCGATAGTGTCCAGCCGCCGGGCATCGGCAGCGTGAGCATCGCGTGCGAAGAAAGCAGCATCGGCGTCACGATCGCCGCAAACGCAAGCGCGGCGATGACGAGGAATCGGCGAGTCGGCGTGTTCATGATCGATACGGCCCGAGGAAAGCACGGTGTTAGATTAGGGCCGGGACCGACGACGACGGGAGTGACAAGTGTGGCGTGAATCGACGCAAGGACCGGAACGCGCATGGACTCGCTGATCACGGCCGCGGCGCGCGCGCTGGCGGCGGGCGATCCGCTGGGCGCGCTCAATCGCGTCGCGCTGCGCGACGATGCGCCCGCGCTCGCGTTGCGCGGCATCGCGATGGCGCAGCTCGGCGACTTCGATCGCGCCCGCGCGCTGATAAAAAGCGCGGCGCGCGGCTTCGGCGCGAAGGAAGCGCTGGCGCGGGCGCGCTGCGTCGTCGCGCAGGCGGAAATCGCGCTGGGATCGCGCGATCTCGCGTGGCCGACCCGCGCGCTCGATCACGCCCGCGCGACGCTCGACGCGCACGGCGATCGCGTCAACGCCGCGCATGCGCACGCGCTCGAGGTGCGCTGGCTCGCCTTCGTCGGACGTCTGGACGATGCCGAACGCCGCTTCGCCACGCTCGATACGGCCGCGCTGCCGCCTGCGTCGCAAGCCTTGCAGGCGCTGATCGAAGCGGGCATCGCGATGCGCCGGCTGCGCACCCACGCCGCCCGCGATGCGCTCGATCGCGCGGCGCGGATGGCGCGACGTTCCGGCATCGGCGCGTTGATGGCCGAAGTCGAGCAGGCCGCCGGGCTGCTGCGCGAACCGGCGGCGCGTGTCGTCGCGCGAGGCGAAGCGCGTTTGCTGCGGCTCGACGATGTCGAAGCCTTGTTCGCATCGGACATGCTGATCGTCGATGCAACCCGCAATGGCGTGCGCGCGGGCGATATCGTCGTGGCGCTCGCCACGCGTCCGGTGCTTTTCACGCTCGCGCGCATGTTCGGCGAAGCGTGGCCCGGCGATGCATCGCGCGATGCGTTGATCGCCGGCGCGTTTCGCATCGGGCACGCGGACGAGACGCATCGCGCGCGGCTGCGCGTCGAGATGGGCCGGCTGCGCACGATGCTGCGTCCGCTCGCCGATATCGACGCGACCGCGCGCGGCTTCACGCTCGCGCCGCATCGCGCGCGCGAGGTCGCGGTGCTGACGCGTCCGGTGGAAGACGATCACGCGCCGCTGCTGGCGTTTTTATCGGACGGGCAGGCGTGGTCCAGTTCGGCGCTGGCGCTTGCGCTGAACGCGAGTCAGCGCACCGTGCAGCGCGCGCTCGATGCATTGGCGTCGGCGCACAAGGTGCAATCGATCGCGGGCGCGGGCGCCGCTGGATCACGCCGCCGATGCCGGGTTTCGCCACGGCGCTGCTGCTGTCGCCGACGCTGACGCTGACGAGCGATTGATCGCATCGCCCACTTTTCACGACGCCCTTGTTACTCCCGCACTTCGCGCCGCGTTGAGTAGCATGAACGCACGATCAACCTTCCAGCGAGGATGCGGACATGAAACGGGCAAAAGCTGAAATCATCCGCGAATACGGGCCTTTTCCGGAAATCGACGGCGCGCATGGCGTGACCTGGGACGGCGCTCAGGTCTGGTTCGCCGCCGGCGATACGCTCAACGCGCTCGATCCCGACAGCGGCGAGCGTCCGCGCAAGCTGGATGTCGCCGCGCACGCGGGCACGGCCTTCGACGGCACGCATCTCTATCAGATCGCGGAAGACCGCATCCAGAAGATCGATCCGCACACGGGCCGCGTGCTGTCGACCATTCCCGCGCCGGGCGGCAGCGCGGATTCGGGGCTCGCGTGGGCCGAGGGCACGCTCTGGGTCGGGCAGTATCAGGCGCGCAAAATTCATCAGGTCGATCCGGCCGACGGCGCGATTTTGCGCACCATCGAGTCGAATCGTTTCGTGACCGGCGTGACCTGGGTCGATGGCGAGCTGTGGCACGCGACCTGGGAAGCCGACGAAAGCGAGTTGCGTCGCGTCGATCCGGCCAGCGGCGAAGTGATGGAGCGTCTGGAGATGCCGGAAGGCACGGGCATCTCGGGACTCGAATCGGACGGCGGCGAGCGCTTTTTTTGCGGCGGCGGACGCACCGGCAAAATCCGCGCGGTACGGCGGCCCGCGCGACGCGCGGCGAAGAACGAGTAAGCCAGCCAGTAAGCCGAAATGTTCGCACCACTGCAAGACGCCTGCCACCCAATAAAACGCCTCGTGCCCTGAAACGAGGCGTCAAACTTTACTTCAAGCGATCACAAGCCCCTCGCGTCGAAAGACGGCGAGGGGCTTTTCATTGCAGATGTAACGTTTGCGCGATGTCGGCGCGGCAGGAGTGCGACTTGCTCAATCGCGAGCAAACGCGTATTTCTTCAGCACGTTTCGCGCGAGTCCGATGCGCATCATGCGCGCAAGGCGATGTCCACTCGCTTCGATCCGCGTTAGCCTTTAAGCTGTCGATCCGTAAGCGCCGGGATGCCGCGCGTCGTCACGCAATGACGCTTTTCAATGACTCGTCAGGGAATCGCTTTTGACTTCCACCGTTTCCGATCATCTTCAACTCGATTCGTGGATCGGCGAAACCGCCCGCGCCATTCGTCAGTTCGATTGGAGCAACACGCCGCTCGGCGCGATCGACGACTGGCCGCAGCATCTCCGCTCCGTCGTGCAGGTGATGCTGCGCAACGCCTTGCCGATGGCCGTGCTGTGGGGCGAAGAGGGCACGCTGCTCTATAACGACGCGTACGCGAAATTCTCCGGCGCGCGGTATCCGCGGATACTCGGCATGTCGATTGTCGAGGCGTGGCCGGAAGCGGCCGAGTTCAATCGCAATGTCGTCGATGCCGGGCTGCGCGGCGAATCGCTGTCGTATCACGATATCTCCTTCGAACTCGCGCGCGAGGGCGAAAGCGCCGAAGTGTGGCTCGATCTGCACTACAGCCCGGTCGCATCGAACGAAGGCTTGCCGGTCGGTACGCTGGCGATCGTCGTCGAAACCACCGGACGCGTGCTGCTCGAACGCAATCGCGCGTCGGCGGAAGCGGCGTTTCGCGAGGCGAGCGAGCGGCTGCAACTGGCGCTGAATTCGGGCGCGGTGCGCGGCACCTTCGTGTGGGAGATTCGCGCGAATCGCGTGAAGGGCGACGAGCGTTTCGCGCGCACCTTTGCCTTCACGGACGATGAAGTGGACACGGGCTTCCCGATCGAACGGGCGCTGGCCGTGGTTCATCCCGCCGATCGCGAACGCGTGTCGGCGCTAATCTCGCGGACGGTGCGCGACGGCACGCCGTATCGCGCGGAATATCGCGTGGGCTCGGAGGACGAAGGCTGGACGTGGATTGCCGCATCGGGCCGCTGCGAATACGACGCCGACGGCCAGCCGCGCCGTTTTCCCGGCGTGATCGTCGATATCCACGATCGCAAGATCGCCGAGGAAAGACTGAAGGAACTGACGCGCGGCCTTGAAGACAAGGTGTCGGAAGCGGTCGCGGCGCGCGTCGCGGTGGAAGCGCAATTGCGCCAGAGCCTCAAGATGGAAGCGCTCGGCGCGATGACCGGCGGCGTCGCGCACGACTTCAACAACACCTTGCAGGCGATCAGCGGCAATCTGCAATTGCTGCAATACCTGCCGCCCGACGACAGCCGCGTGCCCGCGCGGGTGCAGGCGGCGCTCGAAGCCGTGCAGCGCGGCGCGAAGCTCGCGTCGCAATTGCTGTCGTTCGCGCGGCGTCAGCCGCAATCGCCGGTCGTGATCAATCCGCGCCGTCTGTTCGACGAGTTGCGCGAACTGCTGCAGCACGCGGTCGGCTCGGGCGTGAGCATCGCGACCTTGCTGCCGGATCATCCGTGGAATTTTTGCGTCGACCGCAATCAGCTGGAAAACGCGCTGCTCAATCTGGCGATCAACGCGCGCGACGCCATTCGCGGCGACGGCAAGTTCACGGTCGCCTGCTCCAACGAAACGCTCGACGCCGTGGCCTGCGAAGGCAAGGACCTGCGCCCCGGCGAATACGTGCGCCTGACGGCGTCGGACACCGGTTCCGGCATGACGCCCGAAGTTCTCGAACGAGCGTTCGAACCGTTCTTCACGACCAAGCCGGACGGCCACGGCACCGGGCTCGGCCTGTCGATGGTATTCGGCTTCGTCAAGCAGTCGGGCGGACATATCGCGGTGTCGAGCACGATCGGCGTCGGCACGACCGTCGAGATTCTGTTCCCGCGCAGCGGCGATCACGAATCCGCGCCGGCCGAGACGCCGACCATGACCGCGCTCACCGGCAACGCCACCGTGCTCGTGGTCGACGACGATCCCGCCGTGCTGGCATCGACCGTCGCGATTCTGGAGGCGATGCACTTCGCCGTGCTCAAGGCCTCGAACGACGCCGCCGCGCTGAGCGTGCTGGAAAGCGGCCTCGGCGTGGACCTGATCCTCACCGACGTGGTGATGCCCGGCCGCGTGAAATGCGCCGATCTGGCCGAATGGGCGTTCGCGCAGGCGCGCCCGGTGCCGGTGATCTACGCATCCGGCTATACGCGCGACATCCTCTCGCGCGACGGCGTGCTCCGGCCGAACGTCACGCTGCTCAACAAGCCGTATCGTGCGGAAATGCTCGCCCGCGAGATTTCGACCGCACTGCAACGCGCCGCGCAGGGTTTTATCGCCGATATGTATGTACATAAAACATGTGCGTTTTGCGCATCTATCTAAAGATTTAGCCGATAGCGCCGACAAACAGCCCAAGAGTCCAATGTTTGACCAACGACAAATAGGGTTGAAGCGGTGCAGGGAAGAGCGAGCGATTTTCTCGGACACATGAGCGACACGGTCGCCAAGCGGTTGCCTTATATCGAATGGGCGGTCCGGCTGGACCGTTTCGGCCTTGCGTTCTTCGCGGTGGTGACGATGGCGATCGTGTCGCTATTCGTGCCGCAGCCGATCAGCAATATGCTGGCGATGGGCGCGGCCGCCGCGATGGTGTTCATCCATCAGGGACAGCAGGCGCGCCGGCGGATTTTCGCGGCCAATCAATTGTCGCACGGCTTGCTGTCGATCGCCGAGGACTGCATCAAGCTGCTCGATCTCCAGGGGCGGATCATCTGCGTGTCGGAAGTCGGGCGCAGTCTGATCGAGGCGAAGTGTATCGACGATCTCGTCGGTATCGAATGGCTCGACCTGTGGGAAGGTCCGGATGCGCGCGCTGCGTTCGATCAGGCGCTCGCCGGTCAATCGACGCAATTCTCCGGCTCGTGCCGCACCTTCGGCGGCGCGCTCAAATGGTGGACATCGAGCTTCGCGCCGGTCTACGGCGAGCACGGCAAAGTCACGGCCGTGCTGTGCAAGTCGCGCGACATCACCGCCGAAGTTGCGCTGATCGACGAACTGCGCGGCAATGCGCGCGTGCAGAAAGACATGGAAGATCACGTCGATGCCGTGTTCTGGACCGCCAGCGCCGATTTCCGCGAACTGCTGCTGCATGTGAGCTCGGCCTTCGAGCGCATGTGGGAAATGCCGGTGTCCGCGCTCAAGGAAGACGAAACCTCGTGGGCGCAGCGCGTGCATAGCGAAGACATGCCCGAATTGCGCGGCAAGATGCGCAGCGCCGTGAATTCCGGTGTGCCGTCGCAAAGCTACTTCCGTCTCGCGCTGCCCGACGAACGCACGCGCTGGGTGCGCGCCGATATCTATCCGGTAATCGAAAACGGCGCGGTGTCGCGCGTGGTGAGCGTCTGCGTCGATGCCACCGAAGAGCGCATGCGTCTCGCGGAACTGCACAAGCTCGCGAATATCGACAGCCTCACCGGTCTGCACAACCGCAACGCGATGACGGAGGCGATCGTTCAGCGCTGCGAGTCGGGCGAGCCGCTCGCCTATCTGTTCGTCGATATCGACCGCTTCAAGTCCATCAACGATTCCGCCGGTCACACGGCGGGCGATACCGTGCTCAAAGCGATTGCCGAGCGCATTCGCGCGGCGCTGCCGAAAGGCGCGATCATCGCGCGTCCGGGCGGCGACGACTTCACCATCGTGCTGCCGGGCGCGTTCGATCAGGAACGCATCGAGCGCGCGTGCCGGCGTATCGCGCTGGCGTGTCATCGGCCGATCAAGGTCGGTTGCAAGAACGTGACGATGTCGTGTTCGATCGGCGTCGCGCTGTTCCCGGAGCATGGCCGCACGCCGGAAGAGTTGTTCATCAGCGCGGACATGGCGATGTATGCCGCAAAGCGCGCGGGCCGCAACACGTTCCGCGTGTTCGGCGAACGCGAGAAAGACGACCTCGCGCGCATTCAGCTCGAAGCGTAATTGCACGACGCGATCCGCGACGATCAGTTCGTGCTGCACTATCAGCCGCAGTATGTGGTGGAGTCGGGCGAACTCGTCGGCGTCGAGGCGCTGGTGCGCTGGGATCATCCGCAACTCGGCCTGCTCGGGTCCGGCGCGTTCGTGCCAGTGCTCGAGGAAAGCACGCTGATTTTCGATGCGGGCCACTGGATCATGCGCGAAGCCGTGCAAGCGGCCGGCCGTTTCGCCGCGACGATGCCGTCGGTGAAATCGGTGGCGATCAACGTGTCGCCGAAGCAGTTCCGCGATCCGCGTCTCGTCTCCGTGCTGCGTCAGGCGATCAAGCGCTGGTACATCGATCCGCGCCGTATCGTGCTTGAGATTACCGAGTCGGCTCTGATCGAAAACGTCGATGATTCGCAGTACATACTAACGTAGATGCGCGAAATTGGCGTGCGTATCGCCATCGACGATTTCGGCATGGGCTATTCGAGTCTCAGCTATCTCACGCGTTTCAGGCCCGATCTGCTCAAGCTCGACAAATCGTTCGTCGATGCGATCGCAACCGACGAGATGACCTACACCGTCGTGGAAGGAGTGATCGATCTCGCGCACAAGCTGGGCGTGACCGTCGTGGCCGAAGGCGTCGAAACGCCCGACCAGCTCGCGCGCCTGCGCGATGCGCACTGCGACAAGCTGCAAGGCTTCCTGTTGAGCCGTCCGGTGCCGATGGAGCGCCTGCTCGAACTCGATACGAACGCATCGACGCCCGCCGCGCACACGATGCATTGAGCGGCCCGCTTCAGCCGAGATGCGTTTTCCTTGCTTTCGGCTTGGACGTTTCCTTCGACGACAATTCCTGCAGGATCGCGCATGTGTGCACGTTGTGTTCGCCGCGACACAACTCGCGCAGCGCGGTCAGATGATCGCGCAAACGGATCAGCTCATCGATACGCACACGGACATGATCGATGTGCGTATCGATGAGCGTGTTGATCGCGCAGCAGTGCGGCGCATGCGAATCGACCGCTTGCAGCAGCGCGCGCACTTCGTCGTGCGTCATGTCGAACTCGCGGCAATTGCGGATCAGGCGCATGCGTTCCACATGCGTATCGTCGTACGTGCGGTAGTTGGATTGCGTGCGTTCCGTGGGCGGCAGCAAGCCTTCCTTTTCGTAGAAGCGGATCGTGTCTGGCGTGCAGTTCGTGATCCGGGCAAGTTCTCCGATTTTCATTTCGACATCCTTCCTTCTTGACTCTGGAGTGACTCCAGGGTGTTTACTTGAACACAAGTCAACGAAGGAAACCAGCATGTTGCACCTCGAAGATGTAACCAGAGCTTGCGATGACGCAAGCAGCCGCAACACGCCTGTCGCTGCCGCCGAAGCGGCTACCGAACGTGTCTGTGTGCGTACGCGCATCCATCTCGCGCAGATGGATTGCCCATCCGAAGAAGCGCTGATTCGCGTCAAGCTCGGCAAGATGCCGGCGATCGTATCGATGGAATTCGATCTGCTGCTGCGCGTGTTGATCGTCGAACATGAGGAAGGCGCGTTGCCGTCGATCTTCGATGCATTGCGTTCGCTCGGCTTCGATTCATCGCCCGAGAAAGCGTCCGAGAAAGTGCCCAAGAAGCGTCGCATATGGCCGCTCGCGCTGGCTTGCGTGAGCGCGGCGTTATCCGAAACCGCAAGCTGGCTCGCGCAACCGTCATGGGTCGTCGCGGCACTGGCGTTGTGTGCGGTGGCCGCATGCGGGTTGACCACGTATCGCAAGGGAATCGTCGCGATACGCAACGGCAAGCTGAACATCAACGCGCTGATGAGTATCGCCGTGACTGGCGCGATACTGATCGGCCAATGGCCCGAGGCAGCGATGGTCATGACGCTCTTCACCATCGCGGAGTTGATCGAGGCGCAGTCGCTGCAACGCGCGCGCAATGCCATCGTCGGATTGATGACGCTCGCGCCCGACACCGTCAACGCGATGCAACCGGACGGCACCTGGCGCGACACGGATGCACGCGCGATCATGCCGTGTGCGATCGTGCGCGTGAAGCCGGGCGAGCGCATCGCGCTCGATAGCGTGATCGTGCTCGGACAATCGACGATCGATCAGGCGTCCATCACGGGCGAAAGCATTCCGGTCGAAAAGACCAAGGGCGATGCCGTGTATGCGGGCACCATCAACCAGACCGGCGCGTTCGAATTTCGCGTGACGACGCAGGCGAACGACACCACGCTCGCGCGCATCGTGGCCGCTGTCGAACAGGCGCAATCGTCGAAAGCGCAGACGCAGAGTTTCATCGATCGCTTCGCGCGTATCTTCGATCGCTTCGCGCGTATCTATACGCCTGCCGTGCTGGTCATCGCGTTGTCGATTGCGATCGTGCCGCTCGTGCTCGGCTGGGGCGCGCCGCTCGAATGGGCGCATCGCGCGCTCGTGCTGCTGGTGATCGCGTGTCCGTGCGCGCTGCTGATCTCGACGCCCGTTACGATCGTGAGCGGTCTTGCCGCTGCGGCGCGTCGCGGTATTCTGATCAAGGGCGGCATGTTTCTCGAACTCGGGCGCAAGCTCGACTGGCTCGCGATCGACAAGACCGGCACGCTCACGCACGGCAAACCGGTGCAGACGGCCTTCGAGCGCGTTCAGACGGATGACGACGACGCCCACGTTCGCACGCTCGCCGCGAGTCTCGCGGAGCGATCGGATCATCCGGTATCGAACGCGATCACGCGCGCGGCCGAAGAAGACGGCGTGCGTCTCTACATGGTGAAGAACTTCAAGGCGAGGCCCGGACTCGGCGTGCGCGGCACCATCGCGGGTCGCATGGTCTGGCTTGGCAATTATCGTCTGATGGAGCGCGAGAGTTTCGTGACGGCGGAACTGCGCCGGCGCGTGGAAGCATTGGAGCGCGAAGGACGCACTGTCGTCATGCTGTGCGACGAGCAAAACGTGCGCGGCATATTCGCCGTCGCCGATACGGTGAGACCGACGAGCCACGCGGCGATCGCGCGTCTGCATGCGCTCGGCGTGCGCACCGCGATGCTCAGCGGCGACAACATCCGCACCGCGAAAGCAGTGGCGCGCGATGTCGGTATCGATCGCGTCGAGGGCGATCTGATGCCCGAGGGCAAGCTGCGCATTCTCACGCAGATGTCCAACGAAGGCGCGGTCGTCGGCATGGTCGGCGACGGCATCAACGACACGCTCGCGCTGGCACGCGCCGATATCGGCTTCGCGATGGGCACGATGGGCTCGGACACCGCCATCGAAACTGCCGATGTCGCGCTGATGGACGACGACTTGCGCAAGATCGGCGTCTTTATCCGGCTATCGAAGGCGACGCACGCGATCCTCGTGCAGAACATCGCGTTTTCGCTGGCGGTGAAGGCGGTTTTCATCGCGTTGGCCGTGACCGGCGCGGCGACGATGTGGATGGCCGTGTTCGCCGATGTGGGCGCGAGCCTGACCGTCGTCGGCAACGGGCTTCGCTTGCTGAGAAAGCATCTGGGTTGATATCGTTATTCAATGAAGGAATACGAAATGAGTTTCTGGCGCAGGCTTTTCGATAACACCTATGGACACGGCAACGAAGGCAGCGGGCATCAGGGGCCGTCGCGCGCGTGGACATCATCGCCGCTATGAGCCGGGCGAGTGGTTCTATCAGGACGAACCGTGGGGACGCCCCGCGGGCACGATCCCCGCGAGTCCGCCGGACGTGCCGTGCCCGAACTGCCACAAGTCGAATCCGCCGGGCACGCTCGTCTGCAAGCAATGCGAGACGCCGCTCGATCCGCTGCGTTGTTCGCGTTGCAGCGCGGCGGTGAATGCGGATGCGCGCTTCTGTCAGAGCTGCGGATATGCACGGCAGTCGCGTTAGCCGCGTCAAAGCGAATACTTGCTGCAAGTGAGTAAAGGCAGAATGGCTTGCGATCGCGCGCGGCGTGCCTCGCATACCGCGCTCAATTGTTCGACCGATGTACGCAGCAGCAGATTCATATCCTGCGTCAACACGAAGTCGATTACTTCCGATCGCAACAAGGGCTCGGTGATGCGGTTCACTTCATGCGTGACGAAGAACGTCTTGCCCGTGAGCCCGCCTTCGCGCAACGCGGCAGCGAGCCCTTCGTTGCCGCCCGCGACATTGTAGATGCCCGCGAGATCGCCATGCGTTTTGAGGAACCGTTGCGTCGCTTCGTATGTGGCCGGTCCCGAGTCGGCGCCCTTGATCACTTCGACGAGATTCACATTCGGAAAGCGCTGTCGCAGCAGGGAACGAAAGCCGATCTCGCGATCTTCGTGACAGGTGTACGAGAACGTCGCGACCACCACGGCCACCGCGGGCGAAGGCCGATCCCGCAGATGCCGTCCGATCAGAAACGCCGCCGCCTGACCCGCCGCGCGATTGTTCACGCCGACATACGCGTGACGCGCTTGGACATCGACATCGGTGACCATCGTGACGACTGCTTTGCCTTGCGCCATGCAATGACGCAACGCGGAACACGTCGAAGGCGTATTCATGCAGATCACGCCGATGCCGTGCGACGCGCGCGCGTGTTCGCGAATGCGCTGCGCGACTTCTTCATCCGACTCGCCCACGCAACGCACGAGATGAAGCCGCGCGCCTGCTTGCGCGAATTCATCTCGTGCGCGATGGCGCAGCGTTCGAATTCATCGGTGAAGGCATCGCCCGCCTGCAACAGCATCGTGAAAGTGAAGGTCTCGCGCGAAGCCGCCGCTTCGTTCGCCGATGCACGTCCGCTCAATTGCTCCAACGCGGCCGCAACGGCATGACGCGTGCGCGGATGCACGCCCGGCCGGTCGTTCAACGCACGATCGATCGTTGCGCGGCTGAGTTGCGTTGCGTCCATCAATTGCTTGAGCGTCGGCTTGCTCTTCATGATCGACATCCGGCGTAGGCGATGCTTCGCATGATGACGCAATTTGCCTCAGATTGAGACGGTGTTTTTACGGATTCGTTGTGCGTGTGGCGATTTCACGCGCGATCCTTAGGTGCAATCCATTAAAGCCTCAAAATAAGGCAAAACAGCGTTTGACGCGTGCTCAGATAGAGTTTGAAATGCCATTCGTGATGATCACGTTATCGATCGACGGGAGCGCGGCATGAATCCGATGGTGATTGCAGGCGCGGGCCAATGCGGCGCGCGCACCGCGCATGCATTGCGCGAGAACGGCTGGACCGGCGGTATCGTGTTGCTGGGCGACGAAGGCATCGCGCCTTATGAACGGCCGCCGTTGTCGAAGGCGGTGTTGCTCGGGCAGAAGAGCGTCGCACAATGCGGCATCTTCGACGATGCGTTCTTCGCGGCGCAGCACATCGAGTTGCATGTCGATGCGCCGGTGGCGCGCATCGATCGCATGCAGCGACGCGTCGTGCTCGGCGATGGCGCGTGCATCGCCTACGAACGTCTGCTGCTTGCAACGGGCGCGGAACCTCGCAAGCTCGATGTGCCCGGCAGCACGCTACGCGGCGTGCATGTGCTGCGCAACGTGCCGGATGCGCTCGCCATCGCGGGCGCGCTCGATACGGGCCGTCGCATCGCGGTGATCGGCGCGGGCTTTATCGGCCTCGAAGTCGCGGCAACGGCGGTCGCGCGCGGTTGTCATGTCACCGTGCTGGAAGCCGCGCCGCGTGCGTTGATGCGCGCGGTGCCCGAAGTCGTCGCGCAGGCGCTGATCGCGCGTCATGGGCGCATGGGCGTGGATGTGCGCGTGAATGCGCAGGTCGCGCGTATCGAAGGAAGACGCGATGCGGGACTCGCGATCGACAACGGCATCGCGGTGGACGCGACGCTGCGCACGAGCGATCCGTATATCTAGTCGGATCTGCAAAATTGAATTTGCCGGAATGGACCCGACGACGCAGTCTGGTGCAGACGTAAACGCACATCTCAGCCAGGTCTGCAGCGCACGAGTAGAGGTTGAGGCATGACGTTGAGCTGAAAACGCGCCCACGCGAGCAGCAAAAAGAATATAGGGCCAAGGCCCAGACGAACGATCGCGCGCAGCAGCCAGCGCAGGTTGTAGCCGGCCGCACACAGCACCGCATGCAGCGCGTCGCCGGTTTGCCCCTTGA
>NZ_LFJJ01000056.1 GCF_001189365.1 Candidatus Burkholderia verschuerenii
CACGTTTTCAGCTCAACGTCATGCCTCAACCTCTACTCGTGCGCTGCAGACCTGGCTGAGATGTGCGTTTACGTTTGCACCAGACTGCGTCGTCGGGTCCATTCCGGCAAATTCAATTTTGCAGGCCAGACTCAATACGCTGATGGGCGTGCTGATTCTCGGCGTGATCGGCAACATCATGAATCTGGCGAGCGTGCCGGGCTATCACCAGCAAGTGGTGATGGGCGTGATCATCGTCGCGGCGGTGCTGTCGCAGCGCGGCGGCGGCTTCTGGCGCCGCTTCACGTTCCGATAAACTGTTCCTTTCGCATCGCCCGGCCGGGTGCGCGCCGTCGTCGGCGGCAGACGCCCGGCTTCAATCCAAGGAACATCGAGTGTCCGATATCAACGTTCTCGAACTGATCGACCGCGCGCGTCCGAGCCTGAAGCGCGGCAGCCGGCAGGTCGCCGAGTTCATTCTCTCGAATCTCGATACCCTTTCCGACCTGAGTCTCGCCGAACTCGCGCGGCTGGCGAACGTCAGCGAGCCGACCGTGCTGCGCTTTTGCTCGACCATCGGCTGCAACGGTTTTCGCGACTTCAAGATCCGCGTGGTGCAGAGCCTCGCGCTCGGCGCGCCGGCGGCGCATTCGGTGCTCGCCAACGACGACACGCCCGAAGCCGTCGCCACCAAGATCTTCGATTACACCATCACGAGTCTGGACTGGGCGCGCAAGAAGCTCGACTTCGCCGCCGTGGGCCGCGCGGTCGATCTGCTCGCGAAGGCGCGGCGCATCGAGTTCTTCGGCTTCGGGGCGTCGGGCATCGTGGCGCAGGACGCGCAGCAGAAGTTTCCCTTGTTCGGCGTGCCGTGCGTCGCGCATCAGGACTCGCATCAGCAGTTCATCGCGGCATCGATGCTCGAACCGGGCGATGCGGTCGTCGCCATCTCCAACACCGGCGCCACGCGCGGGCTGATCGAGATCGCGCGCACGGCCCGCGAGCGCGGCGCGGGCGTGGTCGTCATCACCGGTTCGGAGAGCCCGATCACGCGTTTCGCCGATGTCGCCGTGATCGCGGAAACGCTGGAAAACACCGACGTCTATACGCCGACCACGTCGCGGCTCGCGGCGCTGGTCGTGATCGACATTCTCTCGACCAGCGTGGCGCTGCGGCGCGGCGAGGAACATTCGCGCGATGTCATGCTGATGAAAAAGCGCCTCGCGCATCTGCGCGCCACCGGCGAAATCTGACGCGCCGCGGCGCGTTCACACCACCTTGCCGGGATTGAACAGCCCGAGCGGATCGAGCGCGGACTTGATCGCGCGCATGGCGTCGATATCGGTTTCGCGGCGGCTTTGCGGCAGGAAATGCCGCTTCTTCACGCCGATGCCATGCTCCGCCGAGATCGAGCCGCGCAGCTCGCCGGTGACCTCGTAAATCACCCGGTCGATGTCGTCATGCTCGTGCTTGGCCATGCCCGGCACATCGACGACGATATGGATATTGCCGTCGCCGAGATGGCCGTAGACGAGGATCATCGCCTGCGGCCAGCGCTCGCGCAGACGCGCCTCGCAGCGCGCGGCGGCGTCGCCCACTTGCGCGATCGAGAAGCTCACGTCGTAGGCCGCGTGATTCGGAATGAAGCGCTGATACTCGCCGGGCGCATCGCGGATCGCCCAGAACGCGAGCGCGTGCGCATCCGACGAGGCGATCGCCGCGTCGCTGACGATGCCCTCTTCCAGCATCGCGCCGAGAAATTCCTCGAAGGCTTCGTTGTGACGCGCGGGATCGGTGCCGACGCTTTCCAGCAGCACATAGAACGGATGCGCGTCGGCGAGCGGCGCGCGCAGGTTTTTGAGATTTGCAAGCACGACATCGTGATAGCCCGCCCACATCACCTCGAATGCCGACACGCCCGGCGCGAGCCCGGCCTGCGCGCGCGTGAGAAGCGTCGTCACGGCCTCGAAATCCGGCAGACCGCACCAGGCGGTCGCGGTCACGGTCGGCTTCGGCCGCAGCCGCAGCACCACGCGCGTGATGACCGCGAGCGTGCCTTCGCTGCCGATCAAAAGATGCCGCAAATCGTAGCCGCTATTGTTCTTGATCATCTTGTTGAGATCGCCGATGACCGCGCCGCTCGCCAGCACGGCTTCGACGCCCAGCACCTGATCGCGCATCATCCCGTACTTGATGACGCGGTTGCCGCCCGCGTTGGTCGCGAGATTGCCGCCGATCGAACAACTGCCGCGCGCGCCGAGATCGAGCGGAAAGTAGAAGCCCGCCGCGCTCGCCGCTTCCTGCACCGTTTGCAGCGGCACGCCTGCTTCGACCGTCATCGTGCCCGAGACCTCATCGATTTCGACGATGCGGTTCATGCGATCCAGACTCAGCGCGATTTCCCCGCCGCGCGCATTGGCGCCGCCGACGAGTCCCGTGAGCCCGCCTTGCGTGACGACCGGCTGTTTGTATCGCGTGCAGATGGCGAGCGCCTGCGCCACTTCATCGGTTGTGCGCGGACGCACGACGGCGAGCGGCGTCTCGCCCGGCAGACCGCTCCAGTCCACGACGCGCCGGTCGCCGAATTCGTCGGGCAGGGACACGACATCCGCGCCCAGGGTTTCGCGCAATGCGCTGATGGCTTCGCCTGTGGTCATGTGCTGCTCGTCTCCGTTTGCTTGTTCGCTGCTGCTCTTACCAGACGGTATAGCCGCCATCCATCACGAGGTCCGTGCCGATGACGAAGGCACTCGCGCGCGATGCCAGAAACACCACGCCCGGCGCGATTTCATCGGGCGTCGCCATGCGCGCGAGCGGCGTGGAGTCGATCCAGACGCGCCGCCACGCTTCGACCGCGAAGCCGCGCTTGGTCAGTTCCGTGCCGACATAGCCCGGCGAAATCGAGTTCACGCGAATGCCGTCGGCCGCCCATTCCGCCGCGAGCGAACGCGTCAGATGAATCACGCCCGCCTTCGACGCGTTATACGACGCCTGCGGCTGCGGCTTGTTGGCGATGCTCCCGCTCATGCTCGCGATATTGACGATACGGCCCGCCCTCGCTCGGGACATATGCCGCGCCGCGCTGCGGCAGCAATAGAACACGCCGTCGAGATTGACCGCGAGCACCGCGCGCCACGCGGCGTCGTCGGTTTCGAGCGCGGACGTGTTCTTGACGATGCCCGCGTTGTTGACCAGCACGTCGAGCTTGCCGTATTGCGCGACGACCGCATCGAGCGCGCGATCGACGGAAGCCGAATCCGTCACGTCCAGCGCCACGAAGCCGCCGCCGATCGATTGCGCCGCCTGCTGCCCGAGCGTTTCATCGCGATCGGCGACGACGACGGTCGCACCCGCGTTGCGCAGACCGCGCGCAATGGCAAAGCCGATGCCCTTCGCCGCGTCCGTCACCACGCAGACGTCGCCGTCGAGGCGGAAGGCGTCGAGCGTCGCGCCCTGATCCGCTGCGTCGCTCATCGCGCGGCTCCTTCGAAGACGACGATCTCCGCCGTGCCGTCCGCATGCCCGACGATCATCTCGCTCGCGATGCCGGTGAACAGCCCGTTTTCCACCACGCCGGGAATCGCGTTGAAGCGCGGCGACAGCGCGAGCGGATCGGCGATCGCTTGGAGATGGCAGTCGAGAATCCAGTTGCCGCTATCGGTCACGACGAGCGCGCCGTTTTTCGCGCGCCGCTCGATCCGCACGCCCGCATCGAATCCCGCCGATACGAACAGTTCCCGCAGCAGGCGCTCCGTGCTCTGCCAGCCGAACTGGATCACTTCGATGGGCAGCGGAAAACGCCCGAGCGTATCGAAAACCTTCTTGTCGTCGACGACCGCGACCATCTTGCGCGAGGCCGCCGCGACGATCTTTTCCCACAGCAGGCACGCGCCGCCGCCCTTGATCATGCTGCCGCGATGATCGATCTCGTCCGCGCCGTCGATGGTCACGTCGAGCCGGTCGATCTGGCCGAGATCGGTGAGCGGCACGCCGAGTTCGAGCGCGAGTTCGCGCGTGGCGTTCGAGGTCGGCACGCCGACGATATCGAGTCCGTCTTTCACGCGCGGAGCGAGCGCGCGCACGAACCAGTGCGAGGTCGTACCCGAACCGAGCCCGACTTTCATGCCCGGCTTCAGATAATGCTCGCAGGCCTTGATGCCCAAGACGAGCTTGGCTTCGTCCTGTTTCGATTGCGGGGTCAACTGGGCATAGCCCGGTTCGATGTGCGTGCTCACGTGCGTCTCCAAATATCGGTTCGGGTCAATCGTGTCAGTCGTATCGATCAGAAAAGCCCTTCGAAAAAGGGCTAATCCATGAATTTGTCGGTAAACCACGGGTCGAGCGCGGCGAGGTTGTCGGGCAGTTCGCGGCCTTGCCGCAAGCCCAGCATCGCCACCAGCATGTTCACCACCAGCAGATGATTGATACGCGCCGTCAGCGGCGTGTACAGCTCCGTGTTCTCGTAAGCCGGCACCGCGATGGTCAGGTCGCAGGTCTGCGCGAGCCGCGAACCGGGCGCGCAAATGGCGATAGTTTTCGCGCCCTTGCCCTTCGCCATTGCGGCGGCCATCACGAGCGACTTGGTGGAACCGGAGTGCGAGAAGAACACCGCGACTTCGTCGTTGCGCAAGGTCGGCGCGAGCAGCAACTGACGCTGGCTTTCCAGCACCACGCGGCAATGCAGTCCTAAGCGAAAGAACTTGTGCTCGGCATCGAAGGCGATGGTTTCGGAGATACCGAGACCGAACAGGAAGATGCCCTTCGCGTCGATCAGAAACTGCGTCGCGCGCTCGATCGCCGCCGAATCCACGTCGCGCGCGAAGCGCTGAATGGCGTGCAGCGAGTTGTTAACGATCTTGCTGCACACGCTTTGCGGCGGGTCGTCGCTGGTGATGGCTTCGTAGTCGAACGGCGCTTGCGGAATCAGTCCCTGGCCCAGCCGCACCTTGAAGTCCTGATAATCCGCCCAATCGAAACGGCGGAAAAAGCGCACGACGGTCGGGTCGCTGGTTTGCGCGGCCTGCGACAACTCCGCCATGCTCATCTTGAGCGCGGCTTCGGGTGCGCTCAGCAGCACATCGGCGATGCGCAGGGTCGCGCCCGTGAGCGCGGGGTGTTCGAGCGCGATGCGGCGCAACAGATCGTTTCTCATCAGGCTCCCGGAAGGCGCTGCGCATTGAGCGCGGCGCACTTCGTGACTAAATCGGCGAAGGAATCGAGCCGCATGTCGTCGCTTACCGGCACGTCGCGCCCGGTGCCCCAGTTGACGATCAGACAGCGGACGTCCGCGCGGCGGGCGCATTCGGCATCGATAGGCGTATCGCCGATATACAGCGCGTGCTCGGGCGCGACGTCCATCTGTTCGAGCGTGGCGAGCAGATGGCGCGGATGCGGCTTTCGTTGCGCAAGCATATCGCCTCCGACCACCGCGCCGATATAGCGCGCCAGATCGAAGTGCGCGAGCACGGCCTCGGCGAGATACTGCGCCTTGTTCGTGCAGACGCCGAGCTTGATGCCCGCCGCGTGCAGCGCGGGAATCGCGCTTATCGCGTCGGCGTAGAGCGTCGCCTTTTCCACCGGATGCGCCTTGTAAATGCGCAGATAGGTCTCGACATCCTCGCTCACGCGCTGTTCGTCGAGCGCGAGACCCAGCCCTTTGTAGAGCTTGTCGATCAACCCGAACGAGCCTTCGCCGATGAACTTCGCGACGAACTCCACCGTCTGCGGCACGATACCGTGCGTCGCGAGCAGACGATTGACGGCATGGGCGATATCGGGCGCGGTATCGACCAGCGTGACGTCGAGATCGAACACGACGGCGTCCACTGAGACATCCGCAAGCGGGCGGGGATCGTTGACGGTCATCGGTTGGTGTTCTCCGTGGCGATGCGTTGATAAAGAGGCGCGAGCGTGTCGTACAGCGCGCGGAAGGTGTCGAAGCGCGCGTCGTACAGGCGCCCGAGCGATGCGTCCGGCGTCACGCGCTCGATCATTTGCAGGCTGCCGGCCGCTTCGTCGAGCGAGGACCACCAGCCCGCGCCCACGCCCGCCGCGAGCACCGCGCCGTACGCGCCGCCTTCGGCCGCGCCGGTCACGGTGGTCACTTCGCGTTGCAGCACATCCGCGAGCAGATGCAGCCAGAACGGCTCGCTGGTCGCGCCGCCGGATACGCGCACAACATCGCACGACAAGCCCGCCATCTCGCCGAGCGCGGCGATGGCGCGAATGTTCAGCATCACGCCTTCCATGACGCTTCGGATCATGTGGCTCGCGTCGTGCATGGACGTGAGGCCGATCCACGCGGCGCGGCCATCGGCGGCGACGTGCGGACAGCGCTCGCCCAGCAGATACGGCAGAAACAGCAGGCCGTTGGAACCGGCTTCGGCGGCTTTGGCGAAAGCGGTCATGGCCGTGAAAGACAGGTCGGGTGACATGCGCCGCAACGCGCCGCGCAGCCATTCGAACGTGCCGCCCGCCGAGAGCGTCACGCCCATCACATGCCAGCGGCCCGGCGCGTTGCCGCATGAAATCTGCAATTGCCCGGTCGGCTCCGGACACGCGCGCATGCCGCCCGCGACGATGCCCGCCGTGCCGATCGTCACGCCGAGCGGGCCGGTGTCGATCACGCCCATCGACGTGGTCTGAATCACCGAATCGCCGCCGCCGCCGAAGACCGGCGTGTTCGCGGGCAAGCCGAAGCGCTGCGCGAGTTCGGCGCGCACGACGCCTGCGCGTTCCGTCGATTCCACCGCCTGCGGCACCAGGCTCGCGGGCAGGTCGAGCAGCGACATCAGCGGCTTCGACCAGGCGCGTTGCTTGACATCGAACAGGCCGGTGCCCGACGCGTCCGATACATCGGTCACATGTTCGCCGGTCAGGCGCAGGCGCAAGTAGTCCTTCGGATTGAGCATGCGACGCATGCGCGCGAACAGCGCGGGTTCGTGCTCGCGCATCCACAGCAGCTTGCCGGCGGTGAAGCCCGGCAGCATGCGGTTCTGCACCAGCGCGAGCAGACCGTCGAGGCCGCCCGCGCGCGCGGTGATGTCGTCGCAATGGGGCGCGGCGCGCTGATCGCACCACAGGATCGCGGGACGCAGCACGCGATCGGCTTCGTCGAGCGCGGTGAGACCGTGCATCTGTCCCGACAGCCCGATGCCCGCTACCGCGCGGCGATCCGGCAGCGCGTCGAGCACTTGCGCGAGCGCCGTCTGCGTCGCCTCCCACCAGTGCTCCGGATCCTGCTCGGCCCAGCCCGGCTTCGGCGACACCAGCGGATAGGCCGCGAGCGCCTTCGCCGCGACGCGTCCCGCGCCGTCCACCGCGATCACCTTGCACGCCGACGTGCCGACATCGATGCCTATCAGATAGCGTTCCATTCCCGCTCCGCTCGCGCTGTTTTTATCTCGAGGCCCGGCTCACGCGCCATGCCGCAGGCGCACGTGCTTCAGATGCAGATAGCCTTCCATCCCTTCGCGGCCGTGTTCGTAGCCGGTGCCGCTCTGCTTGCAGCCGCCGTAGGCCGCATTCATGATTCCCGCGTCGACGTTGTTGATGGCGACATTGCCGAAGTTCAGCCCGCGCGCGAGCGCGAAGCTCTCCTTGATGTTTTCCGTGTACGCATACGATGCGAGTCCGGCGGGAGTGCCGTTGGCGGCGTCGATGGCTTCGTCCAGCGTCCGGTAAGGCGCGACGCCGATCACCGGCCCGAAGGTTTCCTCGTGCATGACGAGCATGTCCGGCCGGCCATCGGCGATCACCGTCGGCGCGAAGAACAGGCCTTCGTGGGTCGATGCCAGCGCCTCCGGCCGCGCGCCGCCGCACAGGATGCGCGCCCCGCGTTCGCGTGCGTCGTCGAGATGACGCTGCACCTTCGCCAAACCCGCGCGCGTGGCCATCGGGCCAACGTCGGCGCGTTCGTTGGCGATGCCATTGGCGACGACGAGTCGTTTCGCGCCTTCGGTCAGGCGGTCGAGAAACGTGCCGTACACCGCTTCCTGCACATAGGCGCGATTGATCGAAATGCAGATCTGCCCGGCATTGCGAAACGCGCGCCGCAGCGTGCCCGCCACCGCGAGATCGATATCCGCGTGCGCGGTGACGATCAGCGGACAGCTTCCGCCGAGTTCCAGCGACAGGCCGGTAATGCCGCACACCGTCTTGTAAATCTCCTCGCCCGCCACGCCCGAGCCCGTGAACGCCACCTTGTCGATGTGCGGATGCCCGACCAGCCGCTTGCCCGCATCCTTCGCGCCCATCACGAGATTGGCGACGCCCGCCGGCAGCCCCGCGCGATGCACGCAGCGAAACACCGCTTCCGCGCTCGACGGCGTGTATTCCGACGGCTTCACGACAATAGTGCAGCCCGCCGCCAGCGATGCCGCGAGCTTCCAGCCGATCAGTTCGACCGGATAGTTCCACGGCGCGATCGCCGCGACCACGCCGACCGGTTCTTTCTCGACGATGCTCAGAAAACCGTCTTCCTCGTTCGGCACGGTTTCGCCGAAGATGCGCACCGCTTCTTCCGCGTAATAGTGGAACGCCTTGGCGAGCTTGCGCGCTTCGCCCTGCGCTTCGGCGAGCGGCTTGCCCATTTCGGTCGTGATGGCAAGCGCAATGGCGCGCTCGTCCTCGGCGATGCATTCGCCGATCGCATGCAGCAGGCGCGAACGCTCGAACGGGTTGACGCGCCGCCAGGTGACGAACGCGCGGGCGGCGGCGTCGATGGCGGCCTGATCCGCATCCGGCGCGCGCGACGATGCGCTCCGTCGCCGGGTTGAGCACGTCGATCCAGTCGCGCACGCCTTCGTGGCCGAAGGCGCCGTCGATATACATTTCGCAGTGACGAGGTTCTGTCATGGTCCGGCCTGAATTATTGCGACACGAAGTTGACGCGGATCGCATCCACCGCGACCGCGACGAAAATAAGGATGCCGCCGATCATCTGCACATAGAACGACGGCACTTCGGTGATGGCAAGTCCCACGTGGATCACCGTCAGCAGCAGCACGCCGCCGAGAATGCCGAGCGCGCCACCGCGTCCGCCGAACACGCTCACGCCGCCGATGATCGGCGCGGCGATGGCATAGAGCAGGAAGCCTTCGCCCTGATCGGAAGTGATCGCCATTTGCCATGCGGCCAGCAGATAGCCCGCGACGCCCGCCAGAAAGCCCGACAGCGTGAACGCGATCACCTTCACGCGATTCACGCGGATGCCCGCCGAATTCGCCGCCAGCGCGTTGCCGCCGGTCGCGTAGAGATAGCGGCCGAGCACGGTCTTGCGCAGCATGAAGCCCATCGCCAGCAGCACGACGAGAAACACCACGGGCATCACCGGCCAGTTGTTCACCGTGTACTGGCCGATCCAGATGTAGCCGTTGGACATGTCCGAGATCGTGTTGCCCTGCGTGACCGCGAGCAGCGAGCCTTGCAGCACGATCATCACCGCCAGCGTCTGGATCAGCGACACCATCTTGAGCCGCGTCACGCACAGTCCGTTGAAAAAGCCGATGGCGGTCGCCGCCGCGATGCCCAGCGGCACGCCGATGGCAGGCGACAAGCCGAGCCGCGTCGACAGGATCGCGCCGATGGCGGCGGAAAAGCCCATGTTGCTCGCAATCGACAGATCGATTTCCGCGACCATCAGCGGCATCGACACGGCGAGCGCGAGCAGGCCGAGCACGGTCGCCTGCACCAGCACGTTCTGAAAGTTCGACAGCGTGAAGAAGAACGGATTGAGCACGCCGAACACGACCACGAGCGCCGCGAGCCACAGCCACACGACGTTCTGAAAGACCCACTGCACGCCCGCGCGGCCGCGCTTGCCGCCTGCCTGCGCGTGGTGTTGCGCGAGCGTCGCGGGCGGCGTCGAAATGTCGCTACCTGATTGCATGGACTGTCTCCTCATGATTGGCTCGCCAGCGGCGCCGCCTGTTCATCCCGCATGGCGGCCGCATCGACATTGAAGGCCGCCTGCAGAATGGCGTCCTTGTCGATCTGCGCGCCCGTATATTCCCGCTCGATGCGTCCGCCCACGAACACGCACACGCGATCAACCATCCGCACCATCTCGTCGAGATCGCTAGTGATGACGATCACGCTCAGGCCTTCGCGCGTCAGCGTATCGATGATGCGATGCACTTCCTCCTTCACGCCCACGTCGATGCCGCGCGTCGGCTCGTCGAGAATCAGCAGGCGCGGCGACGTCGCGAGCACGCGGCCCAGACACACCTTCTGCTGATTGCCGCCCGAGAGCGTGCCGAGCAATACCTCGGGCGTCGCGGCCTTCACGCGGAAGTGCTCGAAATACCGCTTCACGACGCCGCGTTCCGCGCCCGCATCGATCACGCCGCCCGTCGAAACGCCGGACAGGCTCGACAGCGTGATGTTGTGCGCGATGCTTTGCAGACCGACCAGTCCGTCGCGATGCCGGTCGTCCGACAGATAGGCGATACCGCGCGCGAACGCCGTGCCGGGATGATCCGGCAGCGCGCCGCTCGCGCCGCCATGCGCGATACGGCCGCGCTTCGCCGGATTGAGGCCGAACAGCGCGAGCGCCAGTTCCTTCGCGCCCGATCCCGGCAAGCCCGCGAAGCCGACGATCTCGCCCGGCGCGATGCCGAAGCGTTCCACTTCGATTCCGGGCGCGACCAGGTTTTCAACGAGCCACGCGTCGTTTTTTGCTTGCGAGGGCGCTTGCCGATCGCGATAGAACAGCGGCACGTCGCGCCCGATCACGAGTTCCGACAAGCCGTCAGAATCGATCGTCGACAGATCGTCGTGCTCGCCCGCGAGCTTGCCGTTGCGCAGCACGGAGACGCCGTCGCAGATATCGAGAATCTCTTCGTTGTAGTGCGAAATGAATACGAAGGTGACGCCGCGCGCCTTCAGGCTGCGCATGAAATCGAACAGATGCTCGCGGTCGGCGAGCGTCAGCGCGGTGGTCGGTTCGTCGAGAATCAGGAACTTGCCGCCGCTGTGCAGCGCCCGCAAGATGTTGAGCTTGCGCTTGGCGACCGCCGACAGCAGCCGCGCTGGCATGCGCGGATCGAAGCCCGTGCCTTCGAGCGCGACTTCGACGCTTTGCATCAGCGCCTGCTGATCGACGCGGCGCGTGATGCCGCGTTTGAGCGGCCAGCGGCCGAGCATGAGGTTGTCGGCCACCGACATGGAATCGACGATCATCGGTTCCTGCGTGGCGAGAAACACGCCGCGCGCTTCCATCTGCTTGACGTCGGAGCCTTGCACGTCCTCGCCGTCGAACGCGATGCGGCCTTCGGTCGGCTCGGTCTGTCCGGAAATCAGCCGCACGAGCGTGGATTTGCCCGCGCCGTTCTCGCCGAGCAGGCCGTGAATGGTGCCGCACCGGATGTTGACGGACACCTGATCCAGCGCCACCACGCCCTTGTAGCGCTTGACGACCGCATACGTCCTGAGGATGAAATCGTTGCTCTGCATATCCGCCATGATGAGAACCCTCGACAGACCGCCGGGCGCATGCTGCACGCCCGGCGCAGCGCGCATCAGGAGTAACGCAGACCCCATTCGTTGTAGGCGATGTTGCCCCACTGACGCTTGTCCTTCACCGAGCCGGCGTCGACGATGAACGGTTGAATCACGAGACTCGGTCCCGTCTCCGACTTGGTGATGACGGCCTTTTCCCAGAAGTACTGCTTGTTCTCGTAGTCGCCGAGCGGCACTGGCTGGCCCTTGAGCGAATACTTGTCGAGCATCTCGACGGTGATCTGCGCATACGCGATCGGATCCTGCGAGACCACCGCGTCCATATAGCCGTCGCCGATCCATTGCAGCGCCGCCGGTTCGCCGTCGATATTCACGAAGATCACGTGGCCCTGCTCGCCGACCTTCTTCCACTTGCCCTTCTGCTGCAACGCGGTCACGATGCCGCGCGCGGGCAAATCGCTCGGCGCGTGCACGGCGTCGAGATCAGGGTATTCCGAAAGCGTGGAGAGCGTGACGGACAGCATGTTCTTCAACAGGCCTTCGGTCGGACGGCTGATCACCTTCACGTCCGGATACTTCTTCATCTCCTCTTCGAAGCCTTCCTTGCGCAGACGCCACTCGACCGATTGCAGCGCGCCGTAGCAGTTGAGCACCGTGCCCTTGGCCGCGCCGTTCTTCTTGAGCGCCCCGACGATGGCGTCCGCCGCCATGACGCCGCCCGCCTTGTTGTCGAAGTCCACCGTGATCGCGACATTGCCGCCGAGCGCCGGCGTATCGATGATGCCGACCGGAATCTTCTTGAAGTTGTACTTCTTGATGACGCTGACGATGGCCTGACTGTCGATCGGATCGGCGATGATCGCCGACGGATTCTTCAGCATCAGGCTGTTCCACTGCTCGAGCTGAGTGGTGTTGCTGAAGTTCGCGTTGACCGCCTGGAACTGCCAGCCTTTCGCTTCGACGGCGCGCTTGACGGCTTCCTGCTGCGTCGCGAAGAAGTAGTAGTCGAGACTCTTGTTGCTGTACGGCACGAACACTTTCTGCTGCGCGAACCCGAGCTTCGACACCGACGACAGCGCGACGCCGCCGGCCGCGGCGGCGACCCCCGCCAGAAACTTTCTGCGTGATGCGACTTCCTGCGTCTCTTCCATAGTTTTTGTCTCCTCAACAGCGACATGGGCAGCGGAATCCGCCACGAAGGCTGAGCGGCGGTAGTAGTAAATTTACTTTCGAGCCGTAGTAATACAAACAAAATATACAAACCGGCTGGGCTGGAGCGGCCGCAAGCTAGAGTTTACTAGCTTCTGCGGCATTTTGACCGGCTTTGTGGGAGTTTTCGGGGTTTCTGAGGATGTCACGCCGACGCGCCGGAATGGCATCAAATCGTAGTGTTACTACTATTTGATCGTAAGGTGAGGCGATTTGCTCTTCTGTCTGCGCTCACAACGAGCGCCACCGATCCTCTTCGGGGTAAACGCGAATGGCATGTCGTAATATGGAATACCAAAATACAGGCATATCACCACCGTTCGCGAGAACCTTCCATGACCCTGATCCGCAAATCGATCCTGCATGTCGAGACCATCCACGCCGACGGCGCCAAAGACGCCGCCAAGCCGCTCAAGCTGATCGGCGCGGGCCGTCATCAAGAACCCGTGGGCCGGCCGGGGTTACGTCGAAGACCTGTCGCCGGAAATTCGCGCGCTCGGGCCGCAATTGAGCGAGTACCTGACCAAGCTCATCCTCGACGAAGCCGGTTCCGGCGAAGCGGTGGAAGCCTTCGGCAAGAGCGCGATCGTCGGCGTCGACGGCGAACTGGAACACGCGTCCGCGCTGATCCACACGCTGCACTTCGGCAACATCTATCGCAGCGCCGTCGGCGCCAAGTCGTACCTCGTGTTCAACAACACGCGCGGCCCGGCGAATGCGCCCTTGCTCATCCCGATGATGGACAAGAACGACGAAGGCCGCCGCTCGCACTACCTCACGCTCCAGTTCGCCATTCCCGATGCGCCCGCCGCCGACGAACTCGTCGTCGCGATCGGCGGCGCGACGGGTGGCCGTCCGCATCACCGCATTGGCGACCGTTACAAGGATCTCGCAGAGCTCGGACATGGCGCCAAGAACCCTGCAGCTGTCAAGTAAGCGCGTCGCGCACTATCTCGAGCAAGGCAGCGGCAAACCGCTGGTGCTGATTCACGGCGTCGGCATGCAGGCGGAGGCGTGGTATCCGCAGATCGACGCGCTGTCGCGGGACTTTCGCGTGATCGCCGTCGACATGCCCGGCCACGGCAAAAGCGCTCCGCTCGATGCGCACGCGAACCTGCCGCAGTTCGTGCAGTGGGCAAGCGAGTTCATCGAGGCGCTGGATGCAGGCCCCGTCAATCTCGCTGGTCACTCGATGGGTTCGCTGATCGCGGCCGGCGTCGCGGTGACGCGTCCCGATCTGGTCCGGCGCGTGGCCGTGCTGAACGGCGTGTACCGGCGCACGGTCGAAGCGCGCCGGGCCGTGCTCGATCGCGCGGCCGAATTGCGCGCCGGCACCGTCGATATCGATACGCCCCTGCGCCGCTGGTTCAACCAGGACGACGCGCAGCAGGCCGCCGCGCAACGCGTCGAATCGTGGTTGCGCGCGGTCGATCTGCAAGGTTATGCGACCGCCTATACGGCCTTTGCAAAGGGCGACGACACCTACGCCGATGGCTGGCATGAGATCGCCTGCCTCGCGCTGGTCCTGACCGGCGCCGACGATCCGAACTCGACGCCCGCGATGGCCGCGCAGATGGCGCACGCCGCGCGCAATGGCCGCGCCGTGGTGATCGAAGACGAGCGTCACATGGTCAACCTGACCGCGCCCGAAGCCGTCAATCGCGCGTTGCGCGCATGGCTGCAAGTCGAGCCGGACATCGAAACGATGAAGCTGGAGGTGTGAGTTGAGCACGCTTAACGTATCTGCCGCGCCGATCAACACGCGCGAATTGCGCGACGCGTTCGGCGCATTCATGACGGGCGTCACCGTCGTCACCACCACGCGCGGCGACGGCGCGCCGCTCGGCTTCACCGCGAATTCGTTTTCGTCCGTATCGCTCGATCCGGCATTGCTGCTGGTGAGCATCGCGAAGACGTCGAGCAACTATCGGACGTTCGCGAGCGCCGGCCATTTCGCGATCAATATCCTCGCGGAAGGACAGAAGGACGTCTCCAACACGTTCGCCCGCCCGAGCGACGACCGCTTCCCCACCGTCGGCTGGCGGCTGAGCGAGCACGCCAATCCGCTGATCGACGGTGTGAGCGCGTGGTTCGACTGCACGACGCACAAGATCGTCGACGCGGGCGATCACGCGCTGATCCTCGGCAAGATCGAAGCGTTTCATTCGGCCGGCTACGCGGGCCTCGGCTACTACCGCGGCGGCTATTTCACGCCGGCCGCGGTCGCGGCGGAAGTCATCGCGGGGCCGAAGGTCGTGGTGAGCGCGATCATCGCGCGCGACGACAAGGTGCTGCTCGCGCGCACCGCCGACGGCAAATGGACGCTTCCTTCGAAAGAGATCGGCCGGTCGGGCGCGGACAAGGCGATGGCCGAACTCTTCGGCAAGTATCAGCCGGATGCGTCGGCGAGCTTTATCTATTCGGCGTACAACAACACCGAGACGCATCACCAGTACATCGCGTTTTTGTGCAGTGCGCCCGACGAAGTCGCGGCATCGGGCGAATTCGTCGATCTCGCGGATATCGCGCCGGATTCGTTCGCCGACAGCGCGCTCGCCAGCATGCTCGCGCGTTACCGCCGAGAAAGTCAGTTGAAGAGTTACGGTCTGTACTTCGGCGACCACAGCAACGGCACCGTCCGTCCGCTTCATTCCTGAAAGGTCACACCATGCGTTTTTCACTTTTCGCTCATATGAAGCGCGTCTCCGACAAGACCACTCAGAAGCAGCTTTACGACGAGATGGTCGAACTGTGCCAGATGATCGCCGATCGCGGCGGCATGCATGCCGTGTGGACCGGCGAGCATCACGGCACGGACTTCACGATCGCGCCGAATCCGTTTCTCAATCTGGTCGATCTCGCCAACAAGACGAAGAACGTGCGGCTCGGCACGGGCACGGTGATCGCGCCGTTCTGGCATCCGATCAAGCTGGCGGGCGAAGCGGCGATGACCGACATCATCACGAACGGGCGGCTGGAACTGGGCATCGCGCGCGGTGCGTATTCGTACGAATACGAACGCCTGTCGCCGGGGCTCGACGCATGGCACGCCGGACAGCGCATGCGCGAACTGATTCCGGCCGTCCAGAAACTGTGGCAAGGCGACTACGCGCACGAAGGCGAGTACTGGCGTTTCCCTTCTTCGACATCGTCGCCGCTGCCGCTGCAACAGCCGCATCCGCCCATCTGGGTCGCCGCGCGCGATCCGAACAGCCACGAATTCGCGGTATCGAACGGTTGCAACGTACAGGTGACGCCGCTGCATCAGGGCGACGAGGAAGTCGAGAAACTCGTCGGCCACTTCAATGCCGCCTGCGAAAAATTCAGCGATGTGCCGCGGCCGCAAATCATGCTGCTGCGCCATACGTATGTCGCGAGCAGCGAAGACGACGCGCAGGTCGCCGCCGACGAAGTCAACGTCTTCTATAACTACTTCGGCGCGTGGTTCAAGAACGAACATCCGGTCAGCCGCGGCATGATCAAGCCGCTCACGAAGGAAGAAATGGCCGCGCATCCGTTCTACACGCCCGAGGCGATGCGCAAGAACAACGTGATCGGCACGCCCGAAGAAGTCATCGCGCGACTCAAGGCTTACGAGGCGCTCGGCTTCGACGAATATTCCTTCTGGATCGACACGGGCATGAGTTTCGAGCGCAAGCGCGCCTCGCTCGAACGCATGATCAACGATGTGATGCCCGCCTTCGCGTGAGGTGACGACGCCATGAATACGCAATTTCAGCTTTATATCGACGGCAAGTTCGAAGCGGGCGCGGCAACCTTCGGCAGCGTGAATCCGGCGACCGGCCAGGTCTGGGCCGACATGCCCGAAGCGCGCACGGAACAGGTGAACCGCGCCGTCGACGCCGCCAGCCGCGCCCTAAACGACCGCGCGTGGGCGGGCCTCACCGCCTCGGCGCGCGGCAAGCTGCTCTACAAGCTCGCCGATCTCGTCGAGAAAGCCGCGCCGCGTCTCGCCGAAATCGAGACTCACGACACCGGCAAGATCATCCGCGAAACGTCGAGTCAGATCGCGTACGTGGCGGAGTATTACCGCTATTACGCGGGCATCGCGGA
Organism: Candidatus Burkholderia verschuerenii; assembly: GCF_001189365.1. GTDB lineage: Bacteria > Pseudomonadota > Gammaproteobacteria > Burkholderiales > Burkholderiaceae > Caballeronia > Caballeronia verschuerenii. Next base: position 16,723 of record NZ_LFJJ01000056.1, read on the forward strand.
CAAGCTCGAAGGCAGCCACATTCCCGTCGACAAGCCCGATATGCAGGTCTGGCTCGAGCGGCAGCCGGTCGGTGTCGTCGCCGCGATCGTGCCGTGGAACAGCCAGCTTTTTCTGTCGGCGGAGAAGCTCGGTCCCGCGCTCGCGGCGGGTTGCACGGTCGTGCTCAAGGCATCGGAAGAAGCGCCGGGACCGTTGCTCGAATTCGCCAGACTGATCCACGAAGCGGGCTTTCCGCCGGGCGTGGTCAGCGTCATCACGGGCTTCGGTCCGGAATGCGGCGCCGTCCTGAGCGGCCATCCGAAGGTCTCCAATGTCGCGTTTACCGGCGGACCGGAAACGGCGAAGCATATCGTCGCGAACACGGCGAACAACCTGGCGAAAGTGTCGCTCGAACTGGGCGGCAAGTCGCCGTTCATCGTATTCGCCGATACCGATATTCAAAGCGCGGTGAACGCGCAAGTCGCGGCGATCTTCGCGGCGAGCGGGCAAAGCTGCGTGGCGGGTTCGCGCCTGCTGGTCGAGGCATCGGTGAAGGACCGTTTCCTCGCGATGCTCGTGGAACGCGTCGAGCGTATCCGCATCGGTTCGCCGATCGACATGCAGACCGAGTTCGGACCGCTCTGCACGGAGCGTCAGCGCAGGAATATCGAAGCGGTCGTCGAAAAGTCCCTGAAACAAGGGGCGACCGTGCTGACGGGCGGCCGCGCGCTGGATCGCGACGGTTTCTTTTACGCGCCGACCATCGTCGATTGCAGCCACGCCGATCGCCCCGATTGCATCACGACGGAACTGTTCGGACCGGTGCTGTCGGTCGATACGTTCACCACGGAAGAAGAAGCCATCGAGAAGGCGAACAGCACCGTGTACGGACTCGCCGCCGGCATCTTCACGAGCAATCTGACACGCGCGCATCGCGTGTCGAAGCGAATCAGGTCCGGCATCGTCTGGATCAACACGTATCGCGTGGTATCGCCGCTCGCGCCGTTCGGCGGCTTCGGCCTGTCGGGACATGGACGCGAAGGCGGCATGAGCGCCGCACTGGAATACACGACAACAAGAACCGTGTGGCTGCGTACCTCGGACGATCCGATCAGCAATCCGTTCGTGATGCGCTAAGACGACTGCGCAGCGGCGGCGCGTTGATGCAGTGGTAGCGCCGCCACCCCATCAAGCTGGAGACGGAGACAAAATGAAAGACTCGGGGAACGACAACAGCGTTCTGACCATCGAGAGCAATTCGATCGAATACGTCGGGCCGGAGCATCGGCACGGCAAGCCCAAGGATTTGTTCACACTGTGGTTCTGCACCAATGTCGCGCCGCTGGCGGTGATATCGGGCGCGACATCGGTGCTGGTTTTTAAGCTGGACTTCTTGAGCGCGATTCTCGCCATCGTCGCCGGGCAGTTCTTCGGCGCTCTCTTTCACGCGCTCACGTCGGCGCAAGGCCCGCTGGTGGGCGTGCCGCAGATGATTCAAAGCCGCGCGCAGTTCGGCCGCTACGGCTCGCTGCTGGTGGTGGGCTTCACCACCGTCATCTATCTGGGCTTCTTCGTCTCGAACATCATCCTTGTGGGCAAGACGCTTCATACGGCGGCGCCCGCGATACCCGAGTCGTTCGGCACCGTCGCGGGCGCGCTGCTCGCGACCCTGATCGGCGTGATCGGCTACAACTTCATTCACCGTTTCAACAAGATCGGCGCGTGGTTCATGGGGATCGCACTGCTGATCGGCATGTCGCTGATCGCGCCGGGTCTGGATGCGGAAGTGTTCCGGCGCGGCAGCTTCGAGCTCTCCAACTGGTTCGCGATGTTCGGCCTGTGCGCGGTATGGCAGATCAGTTTCGCGCCTTATACGTCGGACTATTCGCGTTATCTGCCGAAGTCCACGGGCTTTGCGCGAACCTTCGCGTTCACGTATTTCGGCACTTCGCTCGGCACCATCTTCGCGTTCGTCTTCGGCGTGATGGCGGTGAGCGCCGGTCATTCCACCGATGCGATGCAAGCCGTGCAGACGCAGACCGGCGTGTTCGGCTATGTGCTGATCTTCCTGTTTCTCGTGAATATCATCGGGCACAACGGGATGAATCTGTACGGCGCGGTGCTCTCGTTCATCACGGCCGCTCAGACCTTTCGCCCGAAGTGGATTCCGGGACGCAACGTGCGCGTCGTCGTGTCGGGCGTGCTGCTGATCGCGTCGACGATGACGGCGCTGTGGGCGTCGAACAATTTTCTCGCGCTGTTTCTGACGGCCATTTTTGCGATGCGTATCGTGCTCGCGCCGTGGATCGCCATCAATCTCGTCGATTTTTATCTGATCCACGACCGGCATTATCAGGTGTCGGAGATCATCGGCAGCACGGGCGGGGCGTACGGGAAATTCAACTTCAAGGCCATCGCCATCTATGTGTTCGGCATTGCCGTTCAGGTGCCCTTCATGGAAGAGAGTTTCTTTCATGGTCCGTGTGCGAATATCCTCGGCGGCGCGGATATTTCATGGATGGTCGGACTCGTAGCCACAGCGCTCGTTTATTATGTCTTCGCGTCGAAGAACGATCTGCGCTCGCGCCGCCGCGCGCCGGCCGGAGCGCAGGCTTCGAAGTAACACAGAACCGCCGTACGCTCGCACACGTCCGCCTGCGCTTTTGCGCCGGCGGATTTTTTCCATCCTGCAACGACGACTTTCGACATGGCTTCTTCCCCGCTGCTGCTCGTGCAAACCGGTACGCCGCACGACGACGTGCGGCATCCCCACGGCGACTTTCCGTCATGGTTCAGCCGCGCGATGGGCGGCGCTGTCGAGACCGAAGGCGTGCGTGTTTTCGAAGGCAAAAGCCTGCCGCCGCCGGATGCGAACCGCATCGCCGTGATCACGGGTTCGTGGGCGATGGTCACCGACCGCCTGCCGTGGAGCGAAGCGACGGCGCAGTGGATACGCGATGCGATGACGATCGATATGCCGCTGTTCGGCGTGTGCTATGGCCATCAGTTGATGGCGCACGCGCTCGGCGGACGGGTGGACTATCATCCGCGCGGGCGTGAAGTGGGATGCCGGCGAATCACGCTATCGCCTGCGGCAGCGGACGATGCGCTCGTCGGCACGTTGCCGCCGACCTTCATGGCTCATCTGATGCACGAGCAGAGCATCGTGGAACTGCCGCCGGGTGCGCACGCGCTCGCGGCCTCGGATCACGATGCGTATCAGATCGTCCGATACGGAGCGAATGCGCTTTCCGTGCAGTTTCATCCCGAGTTCACGCCCGCCATCACGGAAACCTGCATCCGGCGACGCACCGACACGCTGCTGGCCGAAGGCATGCATCCCGAGGAACTCGTGCGCAACTTGCAGGACACGCACGAAGCGCAGAGCTTGCTCGCGCAATTCGTGCAACGCGCCACGCTCGAACGTGTGTAAGCGGTGGGCGGGGCCGTCGTCGGCCCCGCCGTGTTCATTCGCGCGCCTTCAAACCGTCATGCACAGGTATTTGATGACGAGATAGTCGTCGATGCCGTAATGCGATCCTTCGCGTCCCAGGCCCGATTGCTTCACGCCGCCGAATGGGGCCACCTCGTTCGAGATCGCGCCCGTGTTGATCCCCACCATGCCGTATTCGAGCTGTTCCGCCACGCGCCAGATGCGGCCGATATCGCGGCTATAGAAATAGGCGGCGAGGCCGAATTCGGTGTCGTTGGCGTAACGCACCACTTCTTCGTCGGTCGAAAAGCGGAACAAGGGCGCGAGCGGCCCGAAGGTTTCTTCCTTCGAGACGCACATATCAACGCTGGCATCGGTGAGAACGGTCGGCTCGAAGAAGCCTTGACCCAGCGCGTGACGCTTGTCGCCCGCGACGACTTTCGCGCCCTTGCTCACCGCATCGGCGATATGCGCTTCGACCTTCTTTACCGCCGCTTCGTCGATCAGCGGTCCGAGCGTCACGCCGACCTTGCGCGTGATCATTGCAGCGGGAAAATTCCACGGCGTGATGGCGGCGCACACGCCGATCGGCTCCTTCACGACGACGATGCGCTTGTCCGCTGCCGGCGACGCGAGCGTGTCGCCCGCCACGCGCTTGCCCTCTTCCGCGAACCATTCGATAAACGACGCCGCGTACGTAATCTCGCCCTTCGCTTCGGCGATCGGCTTGCCTTGTTCGGCCGTGAGAATCAGCGCGAGGTCGTCGGTGTTTTCGAGCATCAGGTCGTACCAGCGGCGCAGGATCGCGGCGCGTTCCTTCGCGGTCTTCGCACGCCAGGCGGGCCACGCTGCGTTGGCGGCATCGATGGCGCGCGAGGTTTCGGCCGCGCCCATTTTCGGCACGCCGCCGAGCGAGCGGCCCGTCGCCGGGTCGAACACGTCGAAGCTTTCGCCCGTGTCCGCCTTGCACCATTGCCCGTCGATAAAAGCCTCGTGACGGAGCAGCGATGCATCCTTCAGCATGGAGTTCAGTTCCACAATCGATCCTTATACAAAGTGAAAAAGCGCCGCATGACTCGCTACAAAAGCGAGCCGCGCGGCGCGTATGACAAACGCGAATCAGAACAGGTGATAGATGCCGACCCGCCCCATGATCTGATGGTTGCTGCTCGATTCCGATCCCACCGCGCCATCGAAGATGTCAGCGTTCGAGGCCGCGCCCGCCGCTTTCTGCCAGACGCCCATCGCATAGAGCGAGGTGCGCTTGGTCAGTGCGTAGGCCGTGGTCAGCCCGACCTGGTGATAGATCGGAATCGCCTGGCTATAGCCGATGTTGCCGTGCGTATACACGTACTGCGCGCCGACATACCAGGCGGGCGTGAGGTTGTAGCGGCCCCAGGCTTCGTAGTTGTCGAAGCGCACGGTGCCGTTCGTGCCGTTCGCATCGTTGAACTTGGTGTTCATATAGTCGATGCCGAGCGTCGCGGCGCCAATCGCATAGTTGACGCCCGCGCCGAACACCTGTTCGTTGGCCGGATTGCCGACATAACTGAACGGCCCGGATGCGCCGATCGCCGCGCCCGTCGTATTGCCGACATAGTTGCCGTCGGTGAGCAGCAACGCGGGATTCTTCGCATACAGATACGCGCCCGCGATGGTGAACGGACCGAAGGCATAGTTCGCGCCGACGCTCCACAAGCCGGTCGTGCCGCGTCCCTGCGAATTCGTGTTGGTGAACGAATAGAGGCCGCCGAAGGTCAGGCCGCCGATCTTCGGGCTCGCATACTTGACCGAGTTGTCGACGCGAAACGAGTTGTCGGTATTGTCGATATCGCCTGAGTGAACGAGCGGTCCCGCGAGTTGTCCGGGCGCGGTCAGCGGTTGCAGATAGTCCACCACCGAATCGTACTGACGGCCCAGCGTGACCGTGCCCCAACGCGTGTCCGACAGGCCGACGTACGCCTGACGTCCGAACAGGCGGCCGCCCTGACGGCTCTGTCCGTTCTCGGTGCTGAAGCCTGCTTCGAGCTTGAAGATCGCGGACAGCCCGCCGCCGAGATCCTCCTGACCCTTCAAACCCCAGCGGCTTCCGTAGACGCCGTCATAGGTGCCGTCGCCCATGCGCCACAGCGAATGGCCGCCGCTGTTGTTCACATAGTCGATGCCTTCGTCGATCACGCCGTACAACGTGACCGACGATTGCGCGTGCGCGTTCACCGCCAGCAACGCGCCGCCGATAAAAGCGCCTGCCGCGCGCGCCTTGCCCCATCCCTTTGCCATGCCTTCTCCTCCGATCTCATGGATCGTTCGTGGTGGTTGAACTGTTGTTCTTCAACCCGCGCGTCTCCACGACGCGTTCTCGTGTCCTTCGCCCAGCAGGCCGCGCGCGATATCCGCCACGCGTTCGACATGCGCTCGCGCGGCAAGACGAGCGCCGTGGCCGTCGTGCGCGCGAATCGCGGCGAGGATGTGCTGCATCTCCTGGACGACCTGACGCCCGCGATCGTCGGAGGCGATCGTCAATGCGCGCAGACGGTTGATCCGCGCCGTCAGCGATTGCACGATCTCCCATGCCACATGCTTGCGTCCGCCGATGAACATGCGCTCGTAGAACGCGGACGTCAGATCGCGCACCGCGTAATGGTCCTGCTCGTCGAACGCATGCTGGATGTGGGCGATACATTCGCCGAGCACGGTAACCAAGGTCTCGTCGGCCTGCTGCGCGCACGCCATCGCCGCTTCCCCTTCGAGCAGCGCGCGAATCTCGTAGATTTCCGCGGCGGATTGCATATCGAGAATGGCGACGATCGGGCCTTGATTCGGCAGCGTCTGTATCAGCCCTTCCGTTTCCAGATGACGCAGCACTTCGCGCACGACGGTGCGGCTCACGCCGAGCTCTTCGCACAGCGCACGCTCGACGAGCCGGTCGCCCGGCAGAAACCGCGCATCGAGGATGGCGGTGCGCATCTTCTGCAAGGCGAGTTCGCGCAGCGTGACGTTCGGACGTTCGACTTTCAGCGACGGCAACATAGGTTCAGACCTGCGCGAAGAGCCTGACATCGCGCGTGTCCCAGTCGACGAGCGCCTGCGTGCCGATCGCGAGACCGCTGTCGCGATGCGCGCCCGCCGGCATGCGGATCGAGATTTCCTGCTCCCAGGGCGTCGCGACCGCGTAGTGCATGGCGTCGCCGAGATAGGTGATATCGCGCACCGTCACCGGCAATCCCGACCCGGCCTTCGATGCGCCCGACGCGCGAATGCGCATCTGCTCGGGCAGCACCATCAGCGTGCCGTCGTCGCCTGCGCTGAGCGTCGGATTGCCGGCAGTGGAAATGGCGAGGCCGTTCGGAAACACACCGCTCGATTCGTCCGCGTTGCTCGCCGTCACCCGCACAGGCAGAAAATTGGAGTTGCCGATGAAGTTCGCGACGAACTTCGACGCCGGATTCGCATACAGCTCCTCGCCCGTCCCGCATTGCTCGATACGCCCTTTGTTGAACACGGCGATGCGATCGGACAGACGCAGCGCTTCTTCCTGATCGTGCGTCACGTACAGGATCGTCACGCCGGTCTCCTGATGGATGCGGCGCAGTTCCAGTTGAATCTCCTCGCGCAGCTTCTTGTCGAGCGCGGACAAGGGCTCGTCCATCAGCAGCACGGGCGGATCGTAGGCGAGCGCGCGCGCAATCGCCACGCGCTGCTGCTGACCGCCCGACAACTGCGCGGGCATGCGATCGCGAAACTCCGACAGATGCACGAGCGCGAGCATCTTCTCGACTTTCGCCTTGATTTCCGCATCCGGACGGCGTCGCACGCGCAATGAAAACGCGACGTTCTCGCCCACGGTCAGATGCGGAAACAGCGTATAGCGCTGAAACACCATGCCGATGTTCCGCTTGTTCGGCGTGACGGCAAGCAAGGGCTTGCCGTCGAGCAGCACGCGTCCTTCGGTCGGCTCCTGAAAGCCCGCGACGATATACAGCGTCGTGCTCTTGCCCGAACCCGACGGCCCGAGAAAGGTCATGAATTCGCCGCGCTTGATGTCGAGCGAGACCTGATCGATCGCGACGACATCGTCGTAAGTCTTGCGCAGGCGCTGGATTTGCAGGAATGCGGTGGTCATGGCGCGTTACCTCACTTCACGGAACGGGGACGGCGCAGAACCGCTGCCGCCAGCATTAAAAAAGTCGTCAGCGCGACGAGCAGCGAAGACGCCGCCGCAACCTCGGACGTCAGATCCTGACGCAGCGTCGACCAGATGCGCACCGGCAAGGTCTGCAAGGTCGGGCTCGACATGAAGATGGACACCACGACCTCGTCCCACGACGCGAGAAACGAGAAGATCGCGGCGGCGAAGATGCCGAGGTGAATGGCGGTCAAGGTCACGCGCAGCTTCACTTCAAGCGGCGATGCACCGCACACGAGCGCGGTATCGAAGCTCGCTAGCGAATTGCTGATCGAGATGATCGAGAACGGCAGCGCGATGATCAGATGGCCGATGACGAAACCCGTCGTCGTGCCGTTCAGGCCGACGCGCAGGCTGAACGCATACAACGCGACGGCGAGCACGACTACGGGCAGGACCATCGGCGTGAGAAAGAAGGCCTGCACCGCGCCGCGTCCCATGAACTTGCCGCGTGTCAGCGCCAGCGATGCGAGCAGCCCAAGCACCACCGAGAGGATCGTGACGATCACGGCGAGCTTCGCGCTTGTGAGCAGCGAATCGACCCAGCCCGGATCGGTGAACAACTGGCGATACCACTCCAGCGTCCATCCCGGCGCGGGAAAGATGAGCCATTGCGAATCGCCGAAGGACAGCGCGACGATAAAGAGAATCGGCAGCAAGAGGAACAAGCCGACCGCGCAACCGATTGCGATCAATACCCACTTGAGCGAACCCAGACGATCGAAGTCGAGCAACATGTCACTTTCCTCCCATGCTTGCACGCGCGCCGCCGGTGAAGCGCAGTTGCAGCGTGAAGAGACCGAGCGTGACCGCGAGCAGCACGAAGGCGGCGGCACCCGCGAGGCCCCAGTTCAAAAGCCCCTGCACCAGTTGCGCGATGAGTTCGGCGAGCATCATGTACGACGGTCCGCCGAGCAGCGCGGGCGTCACGAAGTAGCCGAGCGCCATCACGAACACCATCAGCGCGCCCGATGCGATGCCCGGCACCGCGAGCGGCACGAGCACGCGCCAGAACGCCTGCCAGCGGCTCGTGCCGCATACGGCGGCGGCGCGCAAGGTCGAGGCGTCGATGCTGCGCAGCGTGGCGTGCAAAGGCATCACGAGAAACGGCAGCATGATGTAGGTCATGCCGACCGTGATGCCGACGAGGTTGTTCACCAGCGCGAGCGGCTCGTTGATGATGTGCAGCGCCATCAGCAGGCGATTGATCGGCCCGGTCGATTGCAGCAGCACCATCCATGCGAAAGTGCGCGCAAGCAGGTTGGTCCACATCGACAGCAGCAGGATGGAGAACAGCAGCGAGCTGATCCGTCGCGGCGCGATGGCCAGCAGCCACGCAGTCGGAAAACCGATCACGACGGTGGCGACGGTCACCACGGTTGCGACCAGAAAGGTGTTGCCGAAGACCTTCAGATAGGTGGTCGAACCGAGCAGTTCGGCATAGTTCTGAAGACCCGGCGTCGGCTCCATGATGCTGCGAAGCAGAAGCGACAGCACCGGCAGCACGAAGAAGATCGCCAGCAGGAGCAGCGCCGGAGCGAGCAGGCGCAGGCTGCGCCAGTCCGGTTTATGCCGCGCTTTGGGCGCGGGCGGTGCGACGGTATCGGTACTGAGGACGTTCGGCATGATGACTCCCAATCCAGACGATGCGGCTTATTTCGACTGCCACGCGTACCAGCGCTTCGCGATGGCGTCGCGATTCTCGGCCCAGTACTTCATGTCGAGATTGATCTGCGAGGTCTTGAAGTTGTCGGGCAACTGCTTCGCGACATCGGCGGGCATCATCGACGGAGACTTGGTGTTGATGGGCGCGTAGTTGGTGTCGGTCGCGAACTTGGCTTGCGCCTGCGCGCTCGTCGCGTAGGCGAGATACTTCATCGCTTCGGCCTTGTGCTTTGAGCCTTTGGGCACGACCAGCATGTCCGCCGCGGTCAGATTCTGGTTCCACGAGATGCCGACCGGCACGCCGGTTTGCGCGAGCGCATGCAGCCGGCCGTTCCAGAACATGCCCAGCGGCGCTTCGCCGGATGCCAGCAATTGCTGCGATTGCGCGCCGCCGCTCCACCACACGATGTCGCTCTTGATGGTGTCGAGCTTCTTGAACGCGCGATCGAGATCGAGCGGATAGAGTGTTGGCCGGCACGCCATCCGCGAGCAAGGCGATTTCCAGCACGCCGGGCGCGGACCACTTGTAGAACGTGCGCTTGCCGGGAAACTTCTTCGTATCGAAGAGATCGGTCCAGTTCTGCGGCTGCGCGCTCGCGTATTTGGCCTTGTTGTAGCCAAGCACGAACGAGTAATAGAAGCTGCCGACGGCGCTCGGCGTCGCGAAGCGCGGATCGAGTTCGTCCTTCTTCACGATGGTGTAGTCGATCGGCTCGACGAGTCCCGCCGCTTGCGCCGCGTACGCGAAGTCGCCTTCTACATCGACCACGTCCCACGTCACGTTGCCGCTTTCGACCATCGCCTTCAATTTGCCGTAGTCGGTCGGTCCGTCCATCAGCACGTTGATGCCGTTGGCCTGCGCGAACGGCTGCGCCCAGTTCTTCTGTTGCGACGACTGCGTGGTGCCGCCCCAACTCGTGAAGACGATCGGATCGGTGGCGTGCGCGAGCGTGCTCAGCGCGACTATCGATGCTGCAACAAGCGCTTTTTTCGTGTTCATTCGTGTCTCCTGCCTGATTGGTGTGTGAAGCCGCATTCCGTGCGGTCTATCTCGATGTTCAGCTCAACGGCGAGAAGTTCGCCGGCCGCATGATCTTGTTTTCCATCTCTTCCATCAGCGCCTGAATCTTCGGCGCGAACGCCTGCCATGCCGGGTCTTTCGCGAGCGCGGCGCGCCGTTCTTCGCGTTCGTCCAGCGACGGATACGCCCAGATATGGACGATCTGGTTCAGCGGTCCGATATCCGAAAAGAAGTAACCGACGAGGTCCTTCAGATACTTCTTCTGCAACGCGATACCTTCTTCCTCGACCAGCTTGAGATAGGCAGGCACCGCGCCCGTCTTGATTCGATACGTGCGGATTTCGTAGAACATGTCGGGTCCGGAGGCGTTAGTGAGAATGGGCGAGCGACTGGACCTTTCCGGCCGCGCTGTCGCCCACATAGATGCCGAACGCGTCCTCGCTGCGTTCGCGCACGTAGCGCTGCAGCATCGAGCGCACGGCGTCGTCCTGAATGCGGTCCCACGGAATATCGCCGCGCGGGACCACGCGCACTTTCGCCGCGCGCGATGCGAGGCCGTCGCTGCTCACGCGTCCGCGGTAGTACACATGCACGCCGTTGCTGCTTTCGAATACGGCGAACAAAAAATCCAGATGTGCGTCCAGCCCGAGCGTGGCGAGCACGCCGCGCAGGCTGTTGGCATCGCTCGACGGTTCGAGCCGGATGCCCGCGGGCAACTCCAGCCCGTTCGGGGTATCGAGCAGCACGATGCCGTCGTCGAGTTCGAGGATCGCGCCGACCTTGGCGCGCGCGCCCGCCGCCGACAACGCTTCCTGCGACAGACTGAAGTTCACGTAGGCGCCACGGCAGTAACCGAGCGGCGACGACGTCGTATGCGCGAAGTCCACCACGCGGCCGATCAGAATGATGTGGTCGCCGGCATCGACGACATCGTGCGTCTTGCAGTCAAAGCTCGCGGCCGCGCCTTTCATCAGCGGCGCGCCAGTGACGCGTGCGTGCCAGTCGACCTGCGCGAACTTGTCGGCGGACTTCGACGCGAACACGCCGGATACCGCCTTCTGTCCTTCGGCGAGCACGCTCACGGCGAAGTGATCGGTCGCGGAGAAGATCGCGTGACTCGACGCCGTCTTGGCGATGCACACCAGAATCAGCGGCGGATCGAGCGATACCGACGTGAACGAGTTGGCCGTGAAGCCGCGCGGCGAGCCATCCGGTTGAATGGTCGTGACGACCGTCACGCCGGTCACGAACGCGCCGAGCGCGCGGCGAAATTCAGCGATATCGATGGCTTGCTCTTTGGTCGTGTCAGTCATGACGTCCTCCTGTGGATAGCGCGCGCATCGCCTGCGTGAGAAATGCGCCGAGCCGTTCGTTGACGCGCGCCGCATCGGTGACATTCATCATGTGGCGCGCACCGCCGATGATCTCCGCGCGCCCGTCGCGCGATGCCGCCGCCATGGCTTCGGACATCGCGGGACTGGAGTTCGGATCGAACTCGCCGGTCAGATAGAGCTCGGGCATCGCAAGCGCGCCGAGACGGCCGACATGCGCGGCGTCCGAACTCGCGAACAGGCGATAGGTGCGCGCATAGCCTTCCGGATTCACCGACAGCAGCAAGGCGCGCAGATCCCGCGCGGACGCTTCGAGATGCGCCGGCACCGGAACGCCGAACCAGCGCGCGATGGTTGCGTCCACGCCGGCGTCGCGCGCGCCCGCATCCAGCGTCGATGCACGGTCCATGACCGCCGCGCGTTGTCCGGGCGTGCGGTCGTAGACGGCATTCAGCGCCGCGACGCTCGACGTGCGATCCGGAAACGTCAGCGCGAATTCGAGCGCGACCAGCGCGCCCATTGAATGCCCGACGACATGCGCGCGTTCGATCTTCAGTGCATCGAGCAGCGCGGCGAGTCGCATCGCGTATTCGGCGAGCGTCGGCTCGGCGCTCGGCAGCGCGCTCTCGCCGTGGCCGGGCATGTCGTAGGCGAGCACCTGAAAGTGCGCGGTGAGCGCATCGACCTGCGGCGCCCAAACGCTGCGATTCATGCCGACGCCGTGAATCAGCACGACCGTTTCGGCAGCCTGACCCGCACGCGACGCGTACAGCGTGTAGCGCGTCACGCCGGCCATGCCATCGGCGATCACGTGGCTTCGTTCCGGCCTCATGCGCCCCACTCCTTCGTGTCCTGCTTCATGGCGTCTTCCTCGAACCGTCACACGGCATTTTTCACTGGATGATGGTATGCCATATTACGAACCTCGCTTCGCTGATAATATTATGGAATACCATGATACGGTTCGCGTTGAAATCGACCGCGAGGCGAAACCTGCAGGCGAAAAAAAAAATCGGGATAGGGGCAGGCCTCGCGGCCCGACCCCTCCCACACCACCGTGCGTACGGGTCCGTACACGGCGGTTCGGATCAGTTGATCGGCGCTGGACCGACCGACGGCAGGCCCAGCG
>NZ_LFJJ01000057.1 GCF_001189365.1 Candidatus Burkholderia verschuerenii
GTCTGGATAATCTGGAAGACCCGTATCGTCTGTTCCGTTGCCACACGATCATGAATTGCGTCGACGTGTGCCCGAAGGGGCTGAACCCGACCAAGGCGATTGGCAAGATCAAGGAATTGATGGTGCGGCGCGCGGTTTAATATCGCGGCTTGAACCGACTGTTTGACTAAGTGGGCCTGCAATGTGAATTGCAGGCCCGCTTTGTTTTTGTGGTTGTTGCCGCTTAGACCGCGTATTGCGCGATGCCGTTACCGAACGACCAGTTCTCCTTCTTCACCTCGACGAGACTGATAAACACGTTCTCGCCTCGGATACCCGGCGCTTTAGCGAGCCGATCCACGATGCCGCGATACAAGGCCTTCTTCTGATCGAGCGTGCGTCCTTCGTTCCAGGTGATCTGGATGATCACCAGATCGTCGTCGCGGGCGATGCCGAGATAAGTCGGATCGAACATGAAATTGGCATCGTCATGTTCGTTGATCACCTGAAACCGATCGTTCTTCGGCACGCCTACGTCGAGCATGGCCTCATATATGGCGAGGCCGATCTGCTGACGATAGGCGGCGTCCTTTCCCTTCTTCATATCGATGCGAGCGAACGGCATGTCGGAATTTCCGATGGCAGAAAGTGGTGGATTTATTATCAGCATATGCTTGCATTTTGTCAATTGCCGTCATATGCTGGGAGTGAGACGGTCCGAAATCCGAAGAGCGTGAACAATAACGGACTCCAAAACAATATGAAGAAAGCCAAAAAAGGAGACATGACATGCCGACTTACATCGTATCCGCCACGACCGATCTGCTGTCCGACGATGCCCGCGCGAAATCACTCGCGCTCACAGCGAGGCGACGGGCGCGCAAGGTTTCTTCGCGCAAGTTATGTTCAGCGATATCGCGGCGGGTCGTCACTTCATGGGTGGCAAGCGGATCGCGACGAATCAAATCTTCGTACACGGACACATTCGCGCGGGACGATCGCCGGAACAAAAGGCGCGGTTGCTCGCGGATATCGTGCAGTCGCTTCAACGCATCACAGGGCTGGAGAAGCGTTTTCTGTGGGTTTATATCTCCGAGCTGCCGCCCGCGAACATGATCGAATACGGTCAGGTTTTGCCGCATCCGGGTGCGGAGCAGGAATGGTTCGACGCGCTGACCGAAGTGGACCGCGCGTATCTCCTGCAATTGAAGGGCGATTAAAACTTTTCGACCCACGGCCTCAGTTCGATTTCCCACGACCACGCGCTGCGATGCTGCCGCAGCACGTCGAGATACGATTGCGCGATTGCATCGGGATCGAGCGTGCTGTCGGGCGGATGCGATGCATCGGCGCTCGATGCCTTGCGCACCCCACCGTCGATCACGAAGTGCGCCACATGAATACCCTTCGGCGCGAGTTCGCGCGCGGCGCTTTGTGCAAGGCCACGCAGCGCGAACTTGCCCATCGCGAAGGGCGCGGATAGCGCGAAGCCTTTCACGCCCGCCGTCGCACCGGTCAGCAGGATCGCGCCTTTGCCCGCGGGCAGCATGCGTTTTGCCGCTTGCTGTACGGCGTAAAACGCACCGAGCGCGGTGACGGCGACCGCCTGTTCGACTTCATCGGGATTCAATTCGGCCAACGGTCCGCGCACGCGTCCGCCCGCGTTATAGACCACGATTTCGGGCGAGCCGATCTTCGCTTCGGTTTCCTCGAACAAACGCGCGACTTCCTCGGGGCGCGATGCATCGACGGACAAAGCGATCGCGCCCGTTTCATCCGCGAGCGATGCAAGCTTGCCCGCGTTGCGCGCCGCGATCACCACAGGCACGTTTTGCGCCCGAAGCAACCGCGCAAGCGATCCGCTGATACCAGGCCCGCCACCGATAATCAGCGCACTGCGATAAGGAATGTCGGACATCACGTCACCTCGCAAGTAGCATGTCTTCGACACAAGATAGCGCAAGCGCGGATCGTGTGCATGCTTCGAACGGTGTAAGCTCGCTGTTTCGATCCATCGCACCAAGCGGTTCCATGCTGCTCAAGATAACGAGTCATTCTCCGCCCGCCACCGATATCGGTTACCTGCTGGGTAAGCACCCGGATAAAGTCCAGTCGACCACGCTGCCGTTCGGCACCGCGCACGTCTTCTATCCCGAAGCGAACGAGACGCGTTGCTCGGTCGCGTTGATGGTCGACGTCGATCCCGTGTGGCTCGTGCGTGGCACGGGCGAGCGTTCGGGGCCGCTCGCGCAGTATGTCAACGACCGGCCATACACGGCGTCGTCGCTGCTCGCGGTGACGATGGCGCGCGTCTTCGCCAGCGCCATGTCGGGCCATAGCGCCACGCGTCCCGAACTGGCCGCAATGCCCTTGCAACTCGAAGCGCAGGTTCCCGTCGTGCGATGCCGCGCGGGCGAAGCGACTTTGCGGCGCATGTTCGAACCGCTCGGCTATGACGTGCATATCGCGCAGCACGCGCTCGACGAACAGCATCCGGAGTGGGGGCAGAGCGGCTATTTTTCGCTGACGCTCGCGGGCACGCTGCGGCTGGCGGATCTGCTCACGCATCTGTACGTGCTGTTGCCCGCCATCGACGGCGACAAGCATTACTTCATCAGCGACGACGAAGTGCAGAAGCTCGTCAACAAGGGCGGCGACTGGTTGCGCGCGCATCCCGAACGCGAGTGGATCATGCGCGGCTATCTGAAGCGCCAGCGCTCGCTCGTGCGCGAAGCGCTCGGCAAGCTCATGGCCGATTCCGACGACGAAGCCGACACGGAAGCGCCCGCCGCCGACGCAGGCGAGCATTCGCTCGAACGCAGCATCGGTCTCAACGAACAGCGCCTTGCCGCCGTGCAGAAAGTGCTCGTGGATGCCGGCGCGAAATCCGTTCTCGATCTCGGCTGCGGCGAAGGCCGTCTGCTCGGCATCGATGTGTCGTTCGGCATCCTTGAGCGCGCGGCGAAGCGCCTCGCCTTCGATCGCATGCCGCCGATGAAACGCGCGCGCATCGACGTGCAACACGGCAGCCTGACCTATCGCGATGCGCGCTTCGAAGGCTTCGATGCGGCGTGCGCGATCGAGGTCATCGAGCATATCGATGCAGAACGGCTCGGCGCGTTCGAGCAAACGGTGTTTGAATTCGCGCGGCCGGGCATGGTCGTGCTGACGACGCCGAACGTCGAATACAACGCGCGCTTTGCGTCGCTTCCCGCAGGCGCGATGCGTCACGACGATCACCGCTTCGAATGGACGCGTGCGCAATTCGAAGCGTGGGCGCGCGGCGTCGCGCAACGTCACGGCTATCGCGTGACTTTTGCACCCGTCGGTCCGATCGATGTCGAACGGGGTGCGCCGACACAAATGGGTGTATTTCAACGATGAGCATCGTGCGCATACCGCAACTCGCGCTCGTCGCGTTGATCGGTCTGTCAGGCGCGGGAAAATCGAGCTTCGCGCGCAAGCATTTTCTGGCGACGGAAGTCATTTCATCGGACACGTGCCGCGGTTTCGTATCCGATGATGAAAACGATCAGTCGGCCACCGCCGATGCCTTCGACGTGCTGTATTTCATCGCGGCCAAGCGGCTCGCGGCGGGCCGTCTCACGGTCATCGATGCGACCAATGTGCGCGTTGAAGACCGCAAGCGCTTGCTCGCGTTGGCCGCCGAATATCACGTCCTCTGCACGGCGATCGTATTCGATTTGCCTGAACGCGTCTGTCAGGAGCGCAATGTCGCGCGGCCCGATCGCAACTTCGGGCCGCATGTGATTCGCTCGCAATTGCAGAACCTGCATCGTTCCATGCGCGGCCTCGCGCGCGAAGGTTTTCGCTCGGTGACGACCTTCGACAGCGTCGAAGCCGTCGATGCGGCGATCGTCGAACGCGAACGGCTATGGAACGAACGGCGCGACGATCATGGCCCGTTCGACCTTATCGGCAATGTGCACGGTTGTCGCGATGAACTCGTCGCGCTGCTGACGCGTCTCGGTTATTCCGTCGGCGGCACGCGCGAAACACCCGATGTCATCGCGCCCGACCGACGGCGCGCGATCTTCCTCGGCGATCTCGTCGATCGCGGTCCCGATTCGCCCGGCGTGCTGCGTCTCGTGATGCATATGGTGTCGAACGGTACGGCGCTGTGCGTGCCCGGCAATCACGATGTCAAGCTGATGCGCAAGCTGCGCGGCAAGGACGTGCGCGTGAGTCACGGGCTCGCGGAAACTCTGCAGCAACTCGAGCGCGAGACCGATTCGTTTCGCAAGGACATCGGCGATTTCATCTATTCGCTGGTCAGCTATTACGTGCTCGACGATGGACGGCTCGTCGTCGCGCACGCGGGGCTGAAGCAGAGTTTGCAAGGCCGCTCGTCGGGCGCGGTGCGGGACTTCGCGCTCTACGGCGAAACGACGGGCGAGACCGACGAATACGGCTTGCCGGAACGCTTCGACTGGGCGCGCGAATATCGCGGGCCGGCGATGGTCGTCTACGGACATACGCCCGTCGACGAACCGAAGTGGGTCAATCGCACGCTGTGTCTCGATACGGGTTGCGTGTTCGGCGGCAAGCTGACGGCGCTGCGCTATCCGGAGCGCGAACTCGTTTCCGTCGATGCACAACGTATGCACTACGAACCAATGCGCCCGCTTCACGAAGCGCCTGCGAAAACCGCCACGCGCGATGGCTCCGTCCTCGATATCGGCGATGTCCTGGGCAAGCGCATCATCGAACCGCGACTGGGGCGCAGCATCACCATTCGCGAGGAAAACGCGCATGCGGCGCTGGAAGTGATGAGCCGCTTCGCCGTCGATCCGCGCTGGATCATCTATTTGCCGCCGACGATGTCGCCACCCGAAAGCGCTCCGAACGGCCCGCTGCTCGAACGGCCGGAAGAAGCCTTCGACTACTATCGCAAGGAAGGCGTCACGCGTCTGGTCTGCGAAGAAAAGCATATGGGTTCGCGCGCGATCGTGATCCTTTGCCGCTCGGAAGAAGTGGCCGCGCGACGTTTCGGCGTGACGGGGCAGGGTATCGCCGTGATCTATACGCGCACGGGCCGGCGCTTCTTTTCGGGCGACGACACCGAAAAGATCTTACTGCGCCGCTTCGATCAGGCAATGGAAGATGCCGGTCTGTGGCGCGAGTTGAACACTGACTGGATCGCCTTCGACGCGGAGTTGCTGCCGTGGTCGGCCAAAGCGGAAGAGCTGTTGCGCAAGCAATATGCGCCGACCGGAACCGCCGCGCTCGCTGCATTGAGCGCGGGCGGCGAATGGTTGTCGCAAGCTGCGTCGCGCGGTCTCGATGTCGATGCAATGGCCGCGCGCACGTCGTCGCGCATGACGGCTGCGAGCAAGTATGTCGATGAATATCGCAAATATTGCTGGAGCGTAGCGAGCGCCGACGATCTGCGTCTCGCGCCGTTTCATGTGCTCGCGCACGAGCATGCCGTTACGCTGACGCAGCCGCATGGCTGGCATCTCGGCATCATCGACCGCTTGTGTCATGCCGCGCCGGGATTGTTCCGCGCGACGCAGCGCCGTCATGTCGATCTGAACGATGCGCAAACCGAGAGCGAAGCGCGCGCGTGGTGGACGTCGATCACATCCGCGACGAGCGAAGGCATGGTGGTGAAGCCGGAAGAGGGTTTCGTCGAAGGACGGCGTGGCTTCGCGCAACCGGCTATCAAGTGTCGCGGCGGTGAATATCTGCGGTTGATCTACGGGCCGACGTACACCGAGCCCGACAATCTGGAGCGCTTGCGTCAGCGCGGCGTCGGCACTAAGCGCGTGCTCGCGCTGCGCGAGTTCGCGCTCGGATTCGAGGCGCTGTCGCGTTTCGTCGAGCGTGAACCGCTGTATCGCGTGCACGAATGCGTGTTCGGCGTGCTGGCGATGGAAAGCGAACCCGTCGATCCGCGTCTGTAATCGGCGATAGCGATCAGGCGAGAATGAACTGATCGACGACGCTCTTCAGCCGCACCGTCTGATCCTTAAGACTCTCCGTGGCCGCCGCGCTCTGCTCGACGAGCGCGGCATTCTGCTGCGTGACTTCATCGAGTTGCTGGACGGCGCTGCACACAAGCGAGATGCCGCCGGTTTGCTGACCGCTCGCGTGCGAGATCGTCGCGATCAGATCGCACACCTGTTGCGCGCGGCTCACCACATCCTCGATGCTGTTCTTCGCATCGGCGACGAGGTTCACGCCGGTATCGACCTTCCCCGTGCTGTCCTCGATCAGTTTTTCGATTTCCTTCGCGGCATTCGCGGAACGTTGCGCGAGCAGGCGCACTTCGGTTGCGACCACGGCGAAGCCGCGTCCCTGTTCTCCCGCGCGGGCCGCTTCGACGGCGGCGTTCAGCGCAAGCAGCTTGGTCTGAAACGCGATGGTGTCCACCACCGAGCTGATCACTGCAATCTTTTCCGATGCCTGCGAGATTTCCTTGATGGTCTCCACGACGCGTCCCACGGCGCTGCCGCCCGCGGACGCCACCGTCGATGCCATGCCCGCGAGATGCGTCGCCTGCTCGGCGTTCTCGGACGTGCCGCGCACCGAGTCGGTGATCTCCGCGATCGATGCCGCCGTCTGCTGCAAGTTGGTCGCCTGCTGTTCGGTGCGTTCGCTGAGATAGCTGTTGCCCAAGGCGATTTCCGACGATGCGCTCGCAATCGACGTCGCCACTTCGCGGACTTCGTTCATCGCGTGCGCCATCTTGACGACGGCTTGCTTGAGTGCGCGCGCGGTCGGCGCGCTGACCGCGACCTTGCTGGTGTCGAGACAGATCACGCCGTTGCGATCGAGATTGCGCACGA
Source organism: Candidatus Burkholderia verschuerenii (assembly GCF_001189365.1). Classification (GTDB taxonomy): domain Bacteria; phylum Pseudomonadota; class Gammaproteobacteria; order Burkholderiales; family Burkholderiaceae; genus Caballeronia; species Caballeronia verschuerenii. The sequence goes on from NZ_LFJJ01000057.1 coordinate 6,792, forward strand.
TCGACAGCAGATCCGATGCTTCGATCGCGGCCTGACGCGAGCGCAGCGCCATATAGATTTCGGTGGCGGTCTGCGCGGCGACGTAGCCCGCATGCACGATCATCATCATCATCCAGAGGCTGGGCTTGGTCGTGCAATAGAAGTTGTAGCTCAGCGCCTGCAATCGATCGAACAGGAAGCGATGCACGACGAACAAGCCCGCGCACAGGATCAGCACGCGATAGTCGCGATAGACCAGCAGCAGTCCGAGCAGCACGAACACGCAGAAATGGAACTCGACGGTGCCGCGTCCGAGCTGGATATGCAGCGCGACGAGACACACGTTGCAGGTCGTCAGCACGACGCGCGATGCGAGCGTGGCGCGCGCGCCGAAGAACGCGACGCTCGCGATCGCCATCACGATGGCGGCGACGATCAAGGCGAGATCGAGCGAGCCGTAGTAGTCGCCGATCGCCAGCGCCGCCAGACAGGAGGCGAAGGTCGTCGCATACATGACGATATCGCCCGAGCGGGCGATGCCGTGCAGTACGGGATCATCGCGACGATGATCGAAGGTCTCAGCCATCATGTTCTTGTTCGGAAGTTATCTGGGCGTCAGCGCGAATCAATCGGCCTGCGCTGCGCAGGATGTCACGCACGCGCCTGGCGACGTGCCGCTTTTCTTCGCGCTATATCGGCCGGAAGGGGCGCTTTCTTTAGGGACGACCGGTAAATGACGGCGGCATGCTGGACAAAAGCTGCGCGTTTTTACCGATGCGCGATCGTTTCCCCATGCCGGGGCACTGCTTGTATAGTTCCAGAACCTATAAACCTGATCAGGGGAGCGCATGGTTCATAAGAAGAAAAGACGTCTGATGATGGCAGGCGGCATGGCGTTGGCGGCGCTCGGCACGGGCGCATGCACGACCACGGGTCCGTCGTCGAGCGAAGATGCGGCGGGCAAGGCCGACCGTTTTCGCGCTATCGACGCGGCGGTGGATTCGACCTTGCAGCGGCTGTATGTGTCGGTGACGGGCTCGCGCGAACTTGTCTCCAAGGCGCGCGGCGTGCTGGTGTTTCCGCGCGTGCTCGCGGCGGGTTTCTGGCTCGGCGCGCAGTACGGCGAAGGCGCTTTGCGCGTCAACGGTCAGACAGATGGTTATTACAGCACGGCGGGCGGCTCGTTCGGCTTGCAGATCGGCGCGCAATCGAAGGCGCTGGTTTTCGTGTTCATGACCGACGAATCGCTCGCGGAATTCAGGCGTCGCAACGGCTGGGCGGTCGGCACCGATGCAACCGTCGCCGTGTTGAAGATCGGCGCGAACGGCCAGCTCGATACGACCACCGCGACCGGCCCCGTCGAAGTGTTCGTGCTGACCAATGCGGGATTGATGGCGGGCGTCTCGCTCGAAGGCACCAAGATCACGCGCCTGCTCGACTGACGCGTCGTGTCGAAGACGCGCCGCCGCGCGATGCGGCGGCGCTTGTGCATCAAACCTGCGCCGGTTCTTCCACGCGTTGCCGCGCCATGAACCAATAGAACAGCGCAGCGCATCCCGCGATGATTCCGCCGCTTACGAACGCGAGCGAATACGATCCCGTCCGATCGACGATAAAGCCCGCCGCGACCGGCGAGAACGCGCCGCCGAAGTATCCGCCGAAATTCTGAATCGCGCTGACCGAGCCGACCATCGACGGCGGCGCGATATCGCCCGCGAGCGCCCATGCATTGCCGATCGTCGCCGCGATAAACGCGAGGCCGATGGTCATCAGCACGATGCTGGTCGTGATCGAGTTCGTAAAGGGCAGTGCGATCGCACACACCGCCGCGCCGATCGAACAGCACGCGATGATCGCGCGTTTTGCGCCCATCGCGGACGCCACGCCGTTATCGACCAGCTTCGCCGCGATCCAGCCCGCGATGATTTTCCCGACCGCGCCGCCGAACCACGGCACGCTCGCATAGAAGCCCATCTGCGCCATCGAGATATGGAAGCGATCGAGCAGATACAGGGGCAGGAACACGAGGAACAGATTCCACAGCCAGATCGCGCAGAAATAGCCGAGAATCATGCCCCACACGCTGCGATGCTTGAACAGCGATCCCCACTTGAGCTGCGAACCCGTGAGCGAACGCTCGTGTCCGCCGCCGCCCGCTTCGATATAGGCGAACTCCTGACGCGAGAGCCGCTTGCTCTGCATCGGATTGCGATAGAGAAACAGAAAGAGAATCGCGAAGCCGATGCCGACCCCGCCCGTCACATGAAATAGCGAGCGCCAGCCGAACGCGAGCATCAGCGCGACGAGCAGCGCGGGTGCGAGCGCCGGTCCCCATTTGGACGACGAATCCCAGATGCCCGTGGCGAAGCCGCGTTCCTTCGCCGGGAACCATGCGGCGGTGATTTTCGCGGATGTCGGCCAGCAGGGCGCTTCGCCGATCGCGAGCAGCACGCGCATCAGAATCAGCGCCGAAATCGAGCAGACCACGCCCGTGAGCCAGGTCGCCACGCTCCACCAGATCATGCCGATCGCATAGACGGCCTTCACGCCGAAGCGGTCGATGATCCATCCGGCAGGCAGTTGCATCACCGCATAGGTCCACGAAAACACCGTGCCCAGCAGGCCGATTTCCGTGCGCGTGATGCCGAGATCGTGGATCATGCGGGGCGCGGCAATCGACAGGCTCGCGCGATCCAGATAGTTGATGACGCCGCCGATCAACAGCCAGATCAGCACGCGCCAGCGGAAATTCATGCCCGTTGCCGTGCCGGCTCCGGCGGCGCCGGCCGCGAGTTTGTCGTCCATCATGTCTCCCTTGTTGTGATATCTCTTGCAGTGGACCCAATTAGTTAGTGATGCTTACTTGCCACAGCGCAGCACGAGCGGATCGAGCCTGCGCGCGATATCGATGAGTTCGGCGCGTGTCACCGGATGCATCGCGGGCAGCGGATGGCGCGGGGCATCGCAGGTAATGACGCCGCCTTCCTTCATCAGCGCCTTCGCGGCGAGCAGGCCCGTCTGCCGGTTTTCGTGATTGATGAGCGGCAGCCAGCGTTGGTACAGCGCGAACGCGGTATCGGTGTCGCCGTTGCGATGCGCCTCGATAATCTGGCGAATGCCGTCGGAATAACCGCCGCCGGTCATCGAACCGGTCGCGCCAGCGTTCAGATCCGCGACCAGGGTAATGGCTTCCTCACCGTCCCACGTACCTTCGATCGCGTCGCCGTCGAGCGCGATCAGTTCGCGCAGCTTCGCCGCAGCGCCCGCCGTCTCGATCTTGAAGTACGACACCTGTTCGAGTTCGCGCGCCATGCGGGCGAGGAACGCGGCCGACATCACGGTGCCGGCGGCGGGCGCATCCTGAATCATGATCGGCACGTTGACCGCATCGGACAGGTGCGCGTAGAACTCGTAGATGAGCGATTCGGGCACGCGGAAGGTCGCGCCGTGATACGGCGGCATCACCATCAGCATCGATGCGCCCATCGACTGCGCGCGCACGCTGCGTTCGATGCACACCGCGCTGCTGTAGTGGCTCGTCGTTACGATTACCGGCACGCGGCCCGCGACATGTTCGAGCATGGGTGCGCGTGAGCGTGTCGCGTTCATCGTCGGAGAGCGCGAACTGCTCGGAGAAATTCGCAAGGATGCACAGGCCGTCCGATCCCGCGTCGATCATGAAATCGACGACGCGCTTCTGGCTGTCCAGATCGAGCGCGCCGGTTTCGGTGAAGGTCGTCGGCACGACCGGAAAGATGCCGCGATAGCGTGGATTATTCATTAGGATTCCGTTCAATGTGAATGGCGCGGCACGGTAGCGCCGCGACAGCCGACCAGAAAGTCGAGGTCGCAGCCTTCGTCGGCTTGCAGGACGTGATCGATGTAGAGTCGCTGATATCCGCCGGTCTTGGGCGCTTCTAAAGGCGTGTATCGTTCCAGACGGCTTGCCATTTCCGCATCGCTGATATCGACGTGCAAGGTGCCCGCGTCGCAATCGAGTTCGATCCAGTCGCCGTCTTGAATCGCGGCGAGCGGGCCGCCCGCCGCCGCTTCCGGCGTGACGTGCAACACCACTGTACCGTACGCAGTGCCGCTCATGCGCGCATCGGAAATGCGCACCATGTCCTTCACGCCGCGCTTGAGCAGCTTCGGCGGCAGGCCCATGTTGCCGACTTCGGCCATGCCCGGATAACCCTTCGGCCCGCAGTTCTTCAGCACGAGCACGGAGTTTTCGTCGACATCGAGCGATTCGTCGAGGATGCGCGATTTGTAGTGCTCGAAGTGCTCGAACACGACCGCGCGCCCGCGATGCTTCAACAGCGCGGGCGTCGCCGCCGATGGCTTCAGCACCGCGCCGCGCGGCGCGAGATTGCCGCGCAACACGCGAATGCCGCCATCGGCGACGAGCGGTTTATCGAGCGGACGAATCACTTCGTCGTTATAGAGCGGCGCCTCCTTGACGTTATGCCACAGCGTCTTGCCGTTGGCCGTGAGCGCATCGGGATGCGGCAGCAGGTTCGCTTCGCCGAGACGCCGCAACACGGCAGGCAAACCGCCTGCGTAATAAAACTCTTCCATCAGGAAGCGGCCCGAGGGCATCAGATCGACGATGGTCGGCGTATTGCGGCCGATATGCACCCAGTCGTCGAGATCGAGCGCCACACCGATGCGTCCCGCAATCGCCTTCAGGTGAATCACCGCGTTGGTCGATCCGCCGATAGCCGCATTCGCGCGGATCGCGTTGAGGAAGGCCTCGCGCGTCAGCAACTTCGAGAGCTTGAGATCTTCGAGCGCCATCTCGACGATGCGCATGCCGGACATATGCGCAAGCACGTAACGCCGTGCGTCGACGGCGGGAATCGCGGCGTTGTGCGGCAACGAGACGCCGAGCGCTTCGGCCATGCACGCCATCGTCGATGCCGTGCCCATCGTGTTGCAGGTGCCCGCCGAACGCGACATGCCCGCTTCGGCCGAGAGAAACTTGTGCAGATCGATCTCGCCCGCCTTAAGCGACTCATGCAGTTGCCAGACGGCCGTGCCCGAGCCGACGTCCTTGCCGTCGAGCTTGCCGTTGAGCATCGGCCCGCCGGTGACGACGATTGCCGGCACGTCGCAACTCGCCGCGCCCATCAGCAGCGCGGGCGTGGTCTTGTCGCAGCCGCACAGCAGCACGACGGCATCGATCGGATTGCCGCGTATCGCTTCCTCGACGTCCATCGCGGCGAGATTGCGCGTGAGCATCGCGGTGGGACGCAGATTCGATTCGCCGTTGGAGAACACCGGAAACTCGACGGGAAAGCCGCCCGCTTCCGATATGCCGCGCTTCACATGTTCGGCGATCTTGCGAAAGTGCGCGTTGCACGGCGTGAGTTCGGACCACGTATTGCAGATGCCGATGATCGGCCGTCCATCGAACTCGTGATCGGGGATGCCCTGGTTCTTCATCCAGCTTCGATACATGAAGCCGTTCTTGTCGTTGGTGCCGAACCATTCGGCGGAGCGGAGCTTGGCTTTCTTGTCGGACATGCTTGCTTCCTGAATACGGAAATGAAATGCAGAGATGAAGTGCGGCAGCGAAATTCATGGAGCGTTTTATGCCAAGTCTAAGAAGCGCTCTGATATCTTTCTAATGAAATATGGCGCTCAAGCGATATCGTTCCGATTACTGGTGCTAACCCTATGCTCGAACCGAGACCCTGGTACGTGCGCACGCGGCTCAAGACGCGGCAGTTGCTGCTGCTGGTCGCGCTCGGCGAAGAGGCGAATATTCATCGCGCCGCCGATGCGCTGAGCATGTCGCAACCGGCCGCATCGAAGCTCTTGCGCGAGCTTGAAGAGATGGTCGATGCGCCGCTCTTCGAGCGCTTGCCGCGCGGCATGCGTCCGACCTTATATGGCGATGTGATGATCCGTCACGCGCGTTCCGTGCTCGGCAGTCTCGATCAGGCGCGCGAGGAAGTGCTGGCGCTGAAGAGCGGGCAACTCGGACGCGTGGCGATCGGCACGGTCACATCGCCTGCGGTGAGTCTGTTGCCGGCGGCGATCGCGAAGGTCAAGCGCGACTATCCGGGCGTGAGCGTCAGTGTGGAAATCGACAGCAGCAATCTGCTGCTCGACAGTCTCGCGCAGGACAAGCTCGATCTGGTGATTGGGCGCTTGTCGGCGGAGCATGACAAGCTGCATCTGCGATATGAGCCGTTTGCGGAGGAGCGCACGGTCGTGGTGACGCGTTCGGGGCATCCGTTGCTCGAAGCGGCCTCCTCATCGCTCGATGCCTTGCGCGATGCAGCATGGATCGTTCCGCCCGAACAAAGCGTCTTGCGCCATCGCTTCGAGTTGATGTTTCAGCGCGAGAGTCTCGCGCCGCCATCGAATGTGGTGGAAAGCCCCGATCTGTTGTTCGTGACGAGTCTGCTTGCGCAAAGCGACATGCTCGCCGTGATTGCCGACGACGTCGCGCAGTACTACGCGGCGCACGGCGTGCTGGCGATTCTGCCGCTCGATCTGCCTTTGCGCATGGACGATTTCGGCCTCATCACGCGCACGGAGCGACTGTTGTCGCCCGCGTGCATGCAGGTGATCGGCGCGTTGAGACAGGTCGCGAACGAGCTGTATCGCGCGCCGGCCTGAATTACGTGCACGCCGTGTCTTTGCCCAGCAAGGTCGGCAATTCCAGCAACGTGCGATGCGTGCCGCCTTGCTCGACCGCGCCCGCATAGGTCGATTGCACGGCGAGCGCGATGGCGTCGACGGCTTCGGTGTCGCCCGCCATCGTCACGTAATAGCCGAGGTCCTTGAGCGCGTTGGTCATGGCGAACGGCATGCCGGAAGGATCGCCGTCGATCAGCGAAGGACGCAGCCGTTCCAGCGCCGCGCCGCCGCCACCGCCTTTCGCGAGCACATCGACGAAGGTCTGCGCATCGACGCCCGCGCGCGCCGCGCAGGCCGCCGCTTCCGAGATCAACGCGATGGTGCCCAGCGACACGAAGTTGTGCAGCAGCTTCATGCTGTGTCCCGAACCTGTGCCGCCGACATGCGTGACGTTTTCCGCGAAGGTGCGCAGCAGCGGCTCGACGCGCGCGAACAACTCGGGGTCCGCGCCGACCAGCAGATTCAGCCGTCCTTCGTGCGCTTCCTTCGCGGTGCGCGTCATCGGCGCATCGATAAAGAGTCCGCCTGCCTCGCGCACGCGTTCCGCCATGCGCACGGTCGATGCGGGCACGGCCGTCGAACAGTCGATCACGATCGTGCCGGGCTGCAAACCGGCGAGCACGCCGTCGGGCGCGCTCAGCACGGCTTCGACTTCGGGCGAACCCGTCACGCACAAAATCACGATGTCCGATTCACGCGCGAGCGCCGCGCCGTTCGCCACGCTCTTGACGCCGCCCGCGCGCAGTTCGTCGAGCGGCTGATTGCCCGGATGTTCGACAACCGTCAGCGGATAACCATGCTTCATCACGTTGCGCGCGATACCGTGTCCCATCAGGCCGATACCGATCATGCCGATGCGTTGCTTCATGCCTTGGTCTCTTTAAAAAAGGGTTATTCGTAACGGCTAGCGATTGACGAGGCGCTTGGGGAGCATCATCGTCACCACGATGCCGAGCAGAAGGCAGCCGACCATCGAGAAGATCGGCAGCGTCATGCCGCCGGAGCTCTGCTTGAGAAAGCCGACCACATACGGGCCGAAGAAGCCACCGAGATTGCCGAACGCGCTGATGAACGCAATGCCGATCGCCGCGCTCGCGCCGAGCACGGCCGTGGGCATGCTCCAGAACAGCGGCGGCAAGGACAGCAATCCCGCATTGGCGATGCACAGCGCGAACATGCCGAGCCATAGGTTGTCATGCCAGAGCACCGACAGCGACAAGCCGAGTGCGCCCATCAGCAGCAAGGCCGCGACATGCAGACGCCGTTCGCCGCGCTTGTCGGCGCTGCGGCCGAACGTCACCATCACGACGACCGCAACGGCATTCGGCAGCGCGGCGAGCAGGCCGATCACGAAGTCACTCTTGATGCCCATCGACTTGATCATCGTCGGGGCCCAGAAGGTGTAGCCGTAGATGCCGAAGACATCGAGGAAATAGATCAGGCAGAAGGCCCACACGAGCCAGCTCGACAGCACGCCCTTGTGCTTCGCCTCGGCCGTGATCTCGCGGTCGTTGGCGAGCACGCGCGAGAGCAGCGCGCGGTCGGGTTCATCGATCCGCGTGCTGCGCGTCACGTCGTCTTCCAGACCCTTCCACGTATAGATCGCGGCGATGAAGGCGGGCAGGGCTTCGAGAATGAAGATCCACTTCCAGCCCGGCAGATTCATCACGCCGTTGAAATACTCCATGATGAAGCCCGTCAGCGGCGAACCGATCAGGCCAGCGAGCGCGAGCGCAGCATAGAACATGCTCAGGATGCGCGCGCGCCAGTGCTGGGGAAACGACAGGCTGATATAGAAGATGATCGCCGGAATGAAGCCCGCTTCGGCCACACCGAGCAGACACCGCATCACATAGAACTGCATCGGCGTGGCGACGAAGGCGGTCAGCCCCGACACGATGCCCCACGACAGAATGATCCGCGTGATCCAGCGCCGCGCGCCCACGCGTTGCAGGATCATGTTGCTGGGCACTTCGAACACCACGTAGCCGAGAAAGAAGATGCCCGCACCGAAGCCGAACACCGCGTCGGAGAAGCCGAGTTGCTGCGCCATCTGCAGCTTGGCGAAGCTCACGTTCACGCGATCGATATACGACGTGATGTAAGCGAACATCAGGATCGGCAGAATCTGCCGCGCGAATGATATTCGAAATCCTTGAAGCGGGCTTTCGAATAGTTCGAATGCCCGGCATACTTGACGAGCCTTGGAGCGATCGCTTCAGGGTTTTCCTTTAGAGCGTTTTCACGGAGCACGCGGTTTGTTCGATCTCACGTCGCTTGCGCTGTTTCTTCGCGCCGTCGAAATGGGCAGCCTGTCCAAGGCGGCGCAGCAATCGCATATGTCGCTGTCGACGGCGAGCCGGCGCATCGCGCTGCTCGAACATCATTTTCGCGTGGGCCTGCTCAATCGCACGTCGGCGGGCGTCGAGCCGACTCCGGCGGGCGAAGCGCTTGCGCGTCACGCCACCGAACTGCTGCTCAAGACCGACGCCATCTATAGCGAGCTGTCGGATTACACCAAAGGTTCGGTCGGACGCGTGCGCGTGTTCGCCAATATCTCCGCGATCAGTCAGGACTTGCCCGATCATCTGCGGGCGTTTTCGCAGCGGTATCAGGATATCAAGCTGCATATCAGCGAATTGCGCAGCACGGACATTCTTCAGGCCTTGCGCGAAGGTCGCGCGGATATCGGCGTGGTGACCTCGCAGAGCGGCATGAAGGGCATCCGGCTCGCGCCGTATTGCGCGGATCGCATCAGCGTGGTCGTGCCGGAAGATCATGTGCTGCAAGGCGAGCAGATCGCGTTCGCCGCGCTGCTGGATCACGATATCGTCGGGCTCGACGATAAGGCCGAAGTCACGCGCATGCTGGTCAAGGAAGCGGCGCTGCTGGGCAAGACCATCCGCTTTCGCGTGCAGGTGCAGAGCTTCGAGGCAATGTGCCGGCTGATCGCCGTGGGGCAGGGCATCGGCGTGTTGCCGGAAGGCGCGGTGCGGCTGTTTCGCGAGCCGATGCGCCTGCGCTTCATTCGTTTGACCGATCCGTGGGCCGAGCGCGTGATGTCGGTCGGCATGCGCGAAGGCGCGGCGCCGCTGCCCGCCCGCAAGCTGTTCGACTATCTGAGCAGCATGGCGCCGGCCGTGCTCGTCGCGCCATCGTCGCCGTAAGCCCTTGCGCTTTTTCGAAGGCTCCCTTTTGCGGATTCGCACTTCCTTCGCGCCGATGCGTCGGCTAGATTGCCTCTGAACAGTCCGATGCCCGGGCGCGCTCGCGCTCGCATGGCGAAAGAGACACAGGAGACACGCATCGCCCTCGCGCCCGCCCGCCGTGCGCGCGTCTCCTGCATGTGTCGGCGGACATAACCCCAGGAGGCTTCGCGCATCATGGCTACTACGCATAACATCGCCGTCATTCCGGGCGACGGCATCGGCAAGGAAGTGATGGTCGAAGGGCTGCGCGTGCTCAAGGCCGTTGCCGCGCGCTACGATATCGCGCTGCACTTCGACGAGTTCGGCTCGTGGTGCACCGAGCACTACGTCAAGCACGGCACCATGATGCCGGCCGACTGGGACAAGCAGATCGGCAAGCACGATGCGATCTTCTTCGGCGCGGTCGGCACGCCCGATGTCGTGCCCGATCACACGGCGGTGTGGGAATCGATCATCAAGATTCGCCGCGAATTCGATCAATACGTGAACCTGCGTCCGTGCAAGCTCATGCCGGGCGTGCCGTCGCCGCTCGCCAATCGCAAGCCGGGCGATATCGACTTCATGGTGGTGCGCGAGAATACCGAAGGCGAGTATTCGTCGGTCGGCGGCCGCATGTTCGAAGGCACCGAACGCGAGTTCGCTACACAGCAGGCGGTGTTCACGCGTCACGGCGTGGACCGCATTCTCAAGTTCGCGTTCGAACTCGCGCAGAGCCGTCCGCGCAAGCATCTGACCGCCGCGACCAAATCGAACGGCATCTCCATCACCATGCCGTACTGGGACGAACGTCTTGCCGAAGCGGCCAAGCGTTATCCCGACATCGAGACGCGCAAGTTTCACATCGATATTCTGTGCGCGCACTTCGTGCAGCATCCGGAGCGCTTCGACGTGGTCGTCGCGTCGAATCTGTTCGGCGATATTCTTTCCGATCTCGGTCCGGCCTGTACCGGCACCATCGGCATCGCGCCTTCGGCGAACCTCAACCCGGAACGCGTATTTCCCTCGTTGTTCGAACCCGTTCACGGCTCCGCGCCGGATATCGCCGGACGTGGCATTGCCAATCCGATCGGGCAAATCTGGTCCGCCGCGCTGATGCTCCAGCATCTCGGGCGCGGCGAGGCTCGTTACGAAGCGGCGGCGAAGGCCATCGTCGCGTCCATCGAGCATGTGCTCGAAAGCGGTCCGCGCACGCCCGACATGGGCGGCCGGGCGAATACCGTCGAAGTCGGAACGGCCATCGCCGAAGCCATCAACGAACAAGCGCTGATCACGGAGTAAGTCATGGAATATCGTCACTTCATCGCCAATGCATGGCAAGCGCCCGATAACGGCGAAACGCTCGACGTGATCGATCCGAGCGCCGGCGAAGCGTTCGCGGCGATCTCGCGCGGCAATGCCGCCGATATCGACGCCGCCGTGCTCGCCGCACAAACCGCGATGGGCGAAGCGCTCGACGGACCGTGGGCGAAGCTGTCGCCGGTCGAGCGTTCGAACCTGCTGTTCGCGTATGCGGCGGCGGTCCTCGAACACGGCGACGAACTTGCGCAACTCGAAGCACGCGACACCGGCAAGGGGCTCAAGACCGCGCGCACCGATGCCGCCGTGCTCGCGCGTTATCTCCAGTATTACGCGGGCTGCGTCGACAAACTGCACGGCGAGACCTTGCCGTACACGACCGGCTTTACCGTATTGACGGTGCGCGAGCCGATCGGCGTTACGGGGCACATCATCCCGTGGAACTATCCGATGCAGATTTATGGGCGCAGCGTCGGCGCATCGCTGGCGGCGGGCAATGCATGTGTGATCAAACCCGCGGAAGACGCGAGCCTGTCGATCCTGCGTCTCGCGGAAATCGCCGCCGAAGTGGGCTTTCCCACGGGCGCGATCAACGTCGTCACGGGGTTGGGCGCGGAAGCTGGCGCGGCCTTGTCGGCGAACGAAGGGATTCGCCATATCTCGTTCACCGGTTCGACGGCGACGGGTGCGCTGGTCGGCCGCACGGCTGCGGAACGTCATTGCCCGAGCGTGCTGGAACTCGGCGGCAAGTCGCCGCAACTCGTATTCGACGATGCCGATCTCGACGAAGCCTTGCCCGTCATTCTCAACGCGATCATCCAGAACGCGGGGCAAACGTGCTCGGCGGGAAGCCGCCTGCTGGTTCAGCGCAGCATTTACGAAGACGTGATCGCGCGTCTTTCGCAGCGTTTCGAGGCGATGCGTTCCGGCCCGCCCGCGATGGACCTCGACATGGGTCCGCTCGTCAACGCGAAGCAGCATGCCCGCGTGCGCGCCATCGTGCAGGCAGCCGAAGCGGAAGGCATTCAAGTGGCGGCGCGCGGCAAGATCGTGGTGGAAGCATCGCGCAACGGCTTCTTTCAGGAAGCGGTATTGTTCTGCGACGTGCCGCCGCAAAGCCGTCTCGCGCAAGATGAAGTCTTCGGTCCCGTGCTCGCCGTGATGCCTTTCGATGACGAAGCGCAAGCCGTGAAGCTCGCCAACAGCACGAATTACGGGCTCGTCGCGGGTGTCTGGACGCGCGACGGATCGCGCGGCCTGCGTCTTGCGCGCAAGTTGCAGGCGGGGCAAGTCTTCGTCAACAACTACGGCGCAGGCGGTGGCGTCGAGTTGCCGTTCGGCGGCGTGAAGGCGAGCGGACATGGACGCGAGAAGGGCTTCGAAGCGCTGTATGGCTTCACGAGCCTCAAGACCATCGCGATCAAGCACGGCTGACGACGGCGCTTTCCCATGGCGACGCTGAATATCATCGGCGCGGGGCGCGTAGGCGCGACGCTCGGCAATCTGATCGTCGCGAACCGCGTGCTCGAGATTGGCGATGTCTTCGATATCGATGCCGCGCGCGCCGCCGACGCGGTGGATTTCATCGACGCGGGACGCGCGCTCGACGATCTGTCCGCTCTGCACGCAGCCGATATCTGGCTGCTGTCGGTCCCCGATTCGCTTATCAATAAGGTATCCGTATCAATTGCGACGATGCATCGCGATACGCCGCGATCCATCGCCGTGCATTGCAGCGGCGCGCTCGATGCCGATACGCTCGCGCCCTTGCGTGATATCGGCTGGAGCGTGGCGAGCGCGCATCCGATGCTGAGCTTCGCGAATCCCGGCACGGCCGTGTTTCAGTTCGAGAATACGCCGTGCGGTCTCGAAGGAGATCACGACGCGCGTGCAGCATGGAGCGAAGTGCTCGCGGCCCATCGGCGCCCGTTGCTTCGATATCGAACCGGGCAGCAAGACGCTTTATCATTCGGCGGTGGTGGTGGCGTCGAACTTTCTGCCGGTGCTGGCGGCGATGGCGGTCGAGATGTGGCAGGCGGCGGGCATTCCCGAGCCGCTGATCCACGACATGATGCACACGCTCGCGCGCAATTCGGTGGACAACGTGCTCGCGCTCGGTCCGAAAGATGCATTGACCGGGCCCGCCGCGCGAGGCGATCGCGCGGTGGTCGAAACACAGGCGCTGTCGATCGGGGAATGTGACGCCTTGTCGCGCGACGCCTACGATGCGCTCTCCGCGCTCGCCACGCGTCTTGCACGCACAGGCCGAGTCCGCGACGCATGAGGCTCACGTTCGACAATGCGTTGTCGATTGCCGATATGCGCAATCTCGCGCGACGCAGCTTGCCGCGCTTCGTGTTCGATTTTATCGACGGCGGCGCGGAAGATGAAATTACGCTCGCCGCGAATCGATCCGCATTCGAACGCGTGGCGCTGATTCCGCGTGTGCTCAACGACGTATCCGCGCCCAATCTCGCCACGTCGCTGTTGCAGGCGCCGAGCAGCGCGCCGTTGCTGATCGCGCCGATGGGATCGTGCACGCTCGCGCGTCCCGGCGCGGACCTCGATATCGCCAGGGCAGCGGCGGCGCGCGGCATTCCCTACGTGCAATCCACGATGTCAACGACCGCGCTCGAAACTATCGCGCGACATGTCGACGGACGCTTGTGGTTTCAACTGTATCCGCTGAACGATCGCGACTTCACGCGCAAGCTGATCGATCGCGTGCGCGGCGCGAACTTCGAAACGCTGGTGATCACGGCCGATCTCGCCGTCGGTGGCAAGCGTGAACGCGATCTGCGCAACGGCATCGCGATACCGTTGCAACTGCGGCCTTCGCTTGTCGCCGACGCGCTCAGTCGTCCCGGTTGGGCGCTGCGTTATATGCAACACGGCTCGCCGCAATTCGAGAACGTGCGCGATCTCGATCCCGGCGAAGGCGCGGGGCTGACGATCGCGCACAAGGTCGGCACGATGCTCGATCGCGCGTTCTCGTTCGACGATGTCGCGCGTCTGCGCGATCAATGGCCGGGCCGCGTTGTCGTGAAAGGCGTGCAGCATCCCGCCGATGCCGCGCGGCTCGCGAAACTCGGCGTCGATGCCGTGTGGATATCCAATCACGGCGGACGACAACTCGATGGCGCGCAATCGAGCCTCGAATCGCTGTGCGCGGTGCATCGCGCATTGGGAGCGGGAACCGAGCTCGTCATCGATTCGGGCATTCGACGCGGTGTCGATATCGTCAAGGCCGTCGCTCTCGGTGCGCAAGCGGTTGGTATTGCGCGGCCCGCGCTGTTCGGCGCGGCGGTCGCGGGCTACGAAGGCGCGTTGCGCGTCATCGATATCCTGCTCGACGAAGCCAAACGCGCGATGGTGTTATGCGGCACGCCGACCGTCGATGCGATCCGTCATGGCGACATCGCCGGCTCGTGAACCACCCGTTCGATCACGCCGTCCAATGCACGCCGATACCACGCATGAAAATGGCTCATGCCATCTTCGAGCGGTGACTGATACGGTCCCGCATCGCTGACGCCGCGCCGATGCAGACGCAAGCGGCCCGCATCCATGCGCTCGGCGATCTCGTCGTCTTCGATCATCGTTTCCAGATACGCCGCACGTTGCGCTTCGATAAACTCGCGCTCGAAAGCCGCGATCTCTTCGGGATAATGAAACTCGATCACGTTGAGCGTTTCCTGCGGACCTTTCGGATAGAGCGTCGACACGACCAGCACATGCGGATATAGCTCGATCATCTGCGTCGGAAAGTACGCGACCCAGATCGCGCCGAAATCGGGCGCTTCGCCGCCGCGATAATCGAGCAGGCGGTCGTGCCACGCGCTGTAGATATCGGAGCCGGGTTACGCGAGCGCGTTATGAATGCCGACGCGCTGCATGCTGTACGTCTGTCCGAAATCCCAATAGAGATCGTCGCAGGTCACGAATCGGCCGAGTCCCGGATGAAACGGCGCGACGTGATAATCCTCCAGATAAACTTCGATAAAGGTCTTCCAGTTGTAGTTGCACGTATGCGTTTCGACGTGATCGAGCACGTAGCCCGAGAAATCGAATTCGGGTCGTGCGAACACGCGGGACATGTCTTTCGCGGGATCGCGCGGACCTTCATATAGGAATCCGTTGCAATCACGCAGAGGAAAGCGTTCGAGATTGCGGCACGGTTTCGCATCGAACTCGGGCGCGCCGATCAATGCGCCTTGTCCGTCATACGTCCAGCGATGCAGCGGGCAGACAATATTGCCGCCCGTCGCAGCAAGATTGCCGCGCGCAAGCGTGATGGTCTTCGTGTCGCCGACATTGCCGGCCTCGCCGCCGAGCATCAGCGCCTGACGATGCCGGCACACGTTGAACAACAGTTGCACGCCTTCCTTGTTGCGCACCAGCACGCGGCCGCCGTCGTCTTGCGGCAGCCGACGCCAGTCGCCTTCGTTCGGCACGGTCTGTTCATGCGCCACGTAAATCGCCGAGCGCGCGAAGATCCGCGTCATCTCGCGTTCGAACAGCGCTTCGTCGAAATACGCGCTCGCGGGCAGTTGATGATGCGTGTCCCGCGCATCGTCGGGCAGCGCGAGATGCGTCAGGTTGCTGATGTCGTTCATCGATCGATTCCTTTGCGTGGACGCCGCCCGGCTGCGATCAGGCTTCGAGCGCGGCGTCCCGTTCCGTGTTCAGACGCACGATGCGTTCGTGCTTCGCGAAGCGCGGGCACGTGCTGCACATGACGCCGTCGCGACGCCGGTAGTGATAGCAGCAGGTCTGTCTGTCGAGCGCGATGGCGTGCGTACCGTCGCTTCGCTCGAAGCTGAAATAGCCGCCGCAGCCTTCGATGTCGAGCGCCGCGAGCCATCGAGCGCCGAGCGCCTGCATGTGCACATCGTTCCATTCGGAATGCGCCTTGCGTGCCGCGAGCAGCGCGGCGAGCACGACATCGGCGAGCGTGCCGCGAACCATCGCCGGATTGAGGCGGATGACGGGCATCAGGTCGGCGTGTATCCGCGCACAGCAAGTGGCGATCTCGCTTGCCGAGTGCGCGATCAATGCGCATTCGTCGCCTTGCTGCGGCGCGTGATCGGGCAGGCGGACTTCGCGTGTCCATCCGTCATCGATCGGCTGCGACACGTGCTGCAACGATAGCGACGCGCGCGCCGCATGCACGCCGGTCACGCTCAGATAAACCGGCTGCCAGATCAAAATGCCACAACAGCGCGACGACCAGTAAGCGCGGCCCGCTTCGGGATAAGCGCCGGACCAGTGCGCGAGCAAAGCCTTCAACGACGCGCGATTGTTCGTGTCGTCACATTGCGCATGCACGACGCCCTTCAATCCCGGCACGAGTTGCGCGGCGAGCCGCAGCAGATCTTGCAGCGCGCGGTTCGCCGCCATACTCATGCCTCGACAACTTCAGCCGTGCGCTGCTGCGAACGCAATACGTCGCGACGGCCCGCCAGCGGATTGCGCAGATTGCCCGCCATCTTCAGATTGGCGGCCGGGTCCGCGAGATTCACCATCTGCAGGTTATTGCCCAATTGAAGTCTGTTCAGACACGAATGCAGGAACTCCGGCGCGAACATGTCGTACTCGGCAAACTTCTGCGCCAGTTGCGGATGCGCATCCTGATAGCGCGCGACGCAGCGCGCCACGGCGTTCCAGAAATCGTCTTCGGTGCAGCAGCCGTGTTCGACCAGAATCTGATTGACATAGCGGAAGAAGCCGTCGAACACGTCGATGAAGATCGCAAGCAGTTTCACGTGCTCGGGCACATCTACCGCGAGGCGCTTGACGTTCTCCGGCAGCTTTGCGTCCTTGTTCAGAATCGCGGATTCCTCGGCGATGTCCTTCATGATCGCGCGCACCGGCACATGGTTTTCCATCACGAGAATGAGATTCTCGCCGTGCGGCATGAAGACGAGATCGTGCGTATAGAAGCAATGCACCAGCGGCGCGAGGTAAGCATCCAGATAGCGATCGAGCCACGCCTGTGCGCCGATACCGGATGCCTCGATCAACGCGGGCAGCAGCGCGCGTCCGTTGCGATCGGTATGCAGCAGCGCGGCCATCGTCATCAGACGCTGATCCTTGCCCGCGAGCGACAGCGGATGTTCACGCCATAGCGCGGAAAACATCTTCTTATACGGGCTATCCGCTTGCACCGCGCTCTCGTAGTAGCGGTTGCGGAAACCAAGCGACGCCACTTCGCGCAAAATCGTGAAGCCTTTGCCGCGCAGATAAGGATCGTCGGAGACGAGGCCTTTGATGTAGTCGTTGATCGCGGGCGTGCCCGACATGTAGTAGGGCGAGAGACCGCGCATGAAGCCCATGTTGAGAATCGACAGGGAGGTCTTTACATAACGCTTGGTCGGATTCGACACGTTGAAAAAGGTGCGGATCGATTGCTGCGCGAGATAACGATCGTCGCCATATCCCAGACAGATGATGCGGTTCGTCGCGACATACGATGCAAACGCGATGGACAGCTTGTTGAACCACTGCCACGGATGCGCGGGCATCAGATGATAGTCGTCGAAGTCGCAGTCGCGCGCCTCGACGATCGAACGGAAATGCGCGATGGTCGACGCACCCAGTTCTTCGTCCATGAGTTGCGCGTAGTCGAGATCGTCCGAGCTGTGGAACGCGGCATTCTCTTTGTGGACCGCAAGCCATACGACCTGGATCACCGATGCCGCTTCCGGCGCAAACGCGCGATAGTCGCCTGCATCGAAGCCGAGTCGACCGTTATTGGCGACGAAGCCCGGATGCCCTTCGCTCATCGCGGTTTCGATGGACTGGAAATCCGCGCTTAGGAGCGCGGGCGTATCGGGACCATCCTTGACCTGCTTGTACGCCGCGCCGTACAACGTGCTGCTGATCTCGTCGAGATAGATCGGCAGATTGTCTTCGCGGATGCCGAGTCGCGCTTTCACATCGAGGATAAAGGCGAGCGCGTCGAGCGGCTGTGTCGTGTCGTCCTGCGTGCAGACGATGCTCTCCGGGCGAATGCTCCAATGACGCAAGGCGAGCATGCGCGCATCGAAGGTATAGGTGCGCGAGCCGTCGTCGGATTTCAGTTCGTAGCGCGCGTAACCTTCGTCGGATGCATCGTCGATGCGACGCGGTTCGACGATCAGTTCATGCGCATACTCCGCAATCGCTTTGCGCACCAGCATGCGATTCGCGTGCGCCCAGACGTCGGGCGTGAGATGGAAGGCAGCCTGATCGGGCGCGAGCAGTGTGTGTTGCATCGATGCTTGGTTGGCGTTGGTCTTCATGGTCGATCAATCCCTCAATCTGATTAGTGATCCTTCTGAATTCTTCGAAAAAAATCGGCTCGGGTACAAAATGCGAGCGATGCGGTCTTGTCGCGGAATGGCACGTCTTTCCAGTAGACGAAGCCCATCGCACGATTGAGCGCATGAATACGCGTATTGCGCGCATCCGGTTCCACGACGATGCGCTGTGCATGCAGCCGTTTGAACATGAACGTCATGAGCACGCGGAATACGTTTTGCGTATATCCGGAGACAGGCGTCGTCGCCGGACCGACGAAGAGGTGCATGCCGAGATCGCCCGGACGCGGCGCGTAATGCTCGCCGACTTCTTCATGTGCCGGATCGTAGGTCTCGATGAGAAACGCCGGTTCGCCATGCTGCAAAGCGAGCCACGCGTCGGCGTGTTGCGAATCGACGATATTCTGATAGAACGCCGCAACCTGATTCACGGACCAGTCGCGCATATTTCAGAACGCGGCCCGTTCTTCGATAAACCAGCGATGCAAGGTGTGCGCATCGCGCTGGGCATCGAGCGGACGGATATGAAAACCATCTTCATGCACGGCGCGCGACGGCGCATCCAGCAAGGCGATTTCATAAGCGGCAATATCAGTTCGCACGGGCGGTCACTCCTGTATCGGCGAGCGGGGTGGCGAGCACATCGGCGCACGGCCGGTCGAGCAGCCATGCGCTGATCAACGCAGTCAGCACGAGTCCCGCCGATGCCACGAAGAACGGCGCGCGCAAACCGGTTTCATCGACGATCGCACCGGCGGCAAACGACGCGAGCAAAACGCCGACGTTCTGGAAGAAATTGACGATGCTGTAATCGGCCGCATACGAAGCGGGCGTGCTGAGCGAGAACATCGTCACATCGAGCTTGACGACGATCTGGAACAGCGCCCAGCCGAACATTACGCGGCCGACGACGATCCACAGTGGCGCTTCCACGCCTTGCAGCAACATGCCGGCTGTGCACAACAACAGATTCGCGATCATATGATCCGGCAGGCGCTTGCCGCGTTCCGCGATGCGCTTGTTGAGACGCAGTGCGATCAGCGCGACCATGCCGGGTATGGCGAATACGAGGCCGGGCACGAGTTCGCCGGGCTTGCCCGTCACCGATTGCCAGTACGACGACATGAATGGGCGAATTAGATAGACGCAGAAATCGAAGGCGAGCATCAGCATCGCAAGGCGCAGAATCGGCAGACGATCGCGCAGACTCGGGCGCGTGGTGGCGTGTTGTGAATCATCGGCGAAGCGGCAACGGCGAGCGATACGATGCGAGCGGATCAGTCCCATGCAGATGAACATCTGCATGAAATCGCCTGCCGCCATCGCGAAGATGCAGTCGTGCGCGTTCCAGACCTGCATCACGAAGCCGCCCGCCACCACGCCTGCAATCGCGCCGAAGTGCACGACCACCGACAGCACGCCGATCGTATGCGCATGCGATTCCTTCGCTTCGAGCCGCATCATGTACGGATACATCAGCAGGTAGCTGCTCTTGCACATGAACATCGCGAGCGACAGCACCCAGAACAATCGACCGTCGGCGCGAAGTAGCTCGCAATCGACAGCACGCCCGCCGCGCATTGCGTATAGACCAGCAGATGCATCGCATCGAGACGCTTCGCGACGCGTGCCCACAGCGGCAGCGTGAGCATCACGACGATGGAGATAAACGCGACATACGCGCCCGCATGAACCGGACTCGTCACGCCATAGCGCGCGGCGAAAAATTGCGGGTAGAACGGAATCAGGATCGCATCGCTGACGACGGCGAAAGTCGTCATTGTGATGATGGTATTGCGCAGGTTCATTGCGCCTCCATCGGCGCTTTCACGAACGCATCGGTGTCGGGCACGGAGAAGTCCTGCAACGCGATCCGCCGCTCGATCTTGTAATGCTCGACGCCGGTCAATTCGCGCAGGATGCACGAGTTGCGGTAGCAGCTCATACCGAGGTCGGGATTCGTGAGTCCGTGACTATGCATGCCCGCGTTCTGCACGAAGATATCGCGCTCGTTCACGTCGATCGCATAGTTGCGCGACAGGCGATAGCGGCCCTTGTCGTCCCAGCGAATCCGCTTGCGTATGCCGTCGATAAAACGCGGCACGTTCTGCGCATAACCGGTGGCGAAGATCGCGCCATCGGTGACGTGCGTGTACTGCACGCCTTCGTCGCGCTGCACGAATCGCAGATGAAAGCGATCGTCCACCGTGTCGTGATGGCAGTGCGTCAGTTCCGAATTGGTGATGAGGCGCGCGTCGTTGCGTCCGCGACTGCGACTGCGGCAATCGTCGAGCAGATCGTAAATCTGATTGATCAGCGATGCGTTTACGCCTTTATACAAGCTGTCCTGCTTGGCGATGATGCTCTCGCGCACGCTTTCCGGCAGGTTATAGAAGTAGTCGATGTAATCGGGCGAGATCATCTTGAGCGTGAGCTTGGTGTTCTCCATCTGGAAGAAGCGCGGCGAGCGCGTGATCCACGTCAGCGAGTAATCGTGCTCGTCGCTCGACTTGAGCAGATCGTGAAAGATCTCCGCGGCGCTTTGTCCGTTGCCGATGACGGCAATCGATCGCTTCTGCTGCAAGGCTGTTTTCTGCGCGGTGTAATGCGCGCTATGGATGCAGCGATCGCGTATCTCGTCGCAGCACGCGGGCAGTTGCGGCACCGATCCCACTCCGATCACCAGTCGCGCCGCGCGATGCACGAACGCCTGCCCCGTGCGCACATGACGTCCGCTCACGATGTAATGACATTCGTCATCGTCATACTCGATGCGCTGCACATCCGAGCCGAACGCGATGCTCGTCAACTGACGTATCGCCCATTTGCAGTAACGGTTGTACTCCGCGCGGCTCAGATAAAAGCGCTCGCGGATGTAATACGCATAGAGCTTGCCTTCCTGTTTGCAGTAGTTGAGAAAGCTGAACTTGCTTTTCGGATCGGCAAGACTGACGAGGTCCGCAAGGAAAGGGTTTTGCAGCGTGGTGTCGTCGATCAGCATGCCCGGATGCCAGTCGAAATCCTCGTTGCGCTCGAGAAATACGCCGCGCAGATCGCGGATCGGCTCGGCCAGACACGCGAGACTGAGATTGAACGGCCCGAGACCGATGGCCACGAAGTCGAGCACGGGCGGCCTCGACGCACGCCGCTCGATGCGCGTGCTCGGCTCGGACATGAAGTTAGTTCTACCTGGGCCGGACAGGACCATGTTCAGATACCTCATCGATAAACGAAGCCTGGAAGGGCGTGCAATACCGCACGGCTGATCGTCGTCGTGACGATCCGTGTTGATGTGATTTGTGTAAATGAGATTGATTCGCGTTTGCAAATCATAGGAAAGAAGGCAGACGAAGGCAAGCGTAATTCTTCAATCCATCGGGATAACGAACAAAATGTCGCGTTCGAAGATGGAGCCGATAGCAAAGCGCGGACCCACGCGCGATCGGGATTCAAGCGGTATTAGCGGAGAAAAAATGGCGCGGACGAGATCCGATAAATTGTTCGGAATGCTCGTTTGGAAAACCCTTTCGCGTTCGAGGGATTGTAAAGACCGGAAATGCGCCGACAGCCTTGCGCTATCGGCGTTGCGCGTGATCGAGAGCGGTTCGAGCTATCGGATGACGCCAAGCTTTGCTAGGCTCTGTTCACATTTG
Source organism: Candidatus Burkholderia verschuerenii (assembly GCF_001189365.1). Lineage (GTDB taxonomy): Bacteria > Pseudomonadota > Gammaproteobacteria > Burkholderiales > Burkholderiaceae > Caballeronia > Caballeronia verschuerenii. Next base: position 28,881 of record NZ_LFJJ01000057.1, read on the forward strand.
AAGAAATGTGTTTACATCTCATCTTTTGCGTAAGCGATCAAGATGAGTCGAATGTTGCTGACCGATGAGATATGGGGACGACTGGAGTCCATTGTTCCGGGTA
>NZ_LFJJ01000058.1 GCF_001189365.1 Candidatus Burkholderia verschuerenii
ATCGGCGAAGTTCCAAACTCCCAGGAAACCATTCAGATCAATATTGCTTCTGGGAGTTCTGGGAAACACGATCTTCCGGCGGCCCCTTGCCACCCTTGACTTCGACTAATTCTGAAGGGCCGACTCTTTACTCTTTACACTGCGCCCCGACGAAGCGAACACAGGATCGGGGAAGCGATAAAAATCCGTTCGCGCCAGCCTCACAAATCAAGTTGTCCGCCCGACGCGCAGCCAGCCTCGAACCCGTTCGATGATGCACGCAACCCGGGCGCGTCCCCCGCTCCGCCCGGGCGTGCGGCCGCTCCATCGACATGGGGAGACCGTTCGCGCACGCATGTCCCCCATCACGAGAACGAAGATGTCGAACGATCAGGAGCCGCGCCGCCGCTTCTTGCGACAGGTGCTGGCCATCGTGCCCGCCGCCACTGTCGGCACGGGTACGGCGCTCACGCAGACCGCGTGCAGCAGCCCGACCGAAACGTCGAGCGCCGCCGCAGCAAGCAGCAAACCCTACTCGCCCACCTACTTCACCGATGCCGAGTGGACCTTCATCAACGCCGCCGTCGATCGTCTGATTCCCGACGATGAACACGGTCCCGGCGCGCTGAAGGCAGGCGTCCCCGAATACATCGACCGTCAGATGGAAACGCCCTACGGCCACGGCAAGCTGTGGTACATGCAAGGGCCGTTTCATCCGGATCAGGCGCCCGAAATGGGCTACCCGATGAACCTCGCGCCGCGCGATATCTATCGCCACGGCATCAAGTCGTGCGACGACCATTGCGCCAAGCACTTCGGCGGCAAGACCTTCGCGCAACTCGATCAAAAGACGCAGGAACAAGTGCTCGGCGAAATGGAGCACGCCAAGGTCGAGTTCGACTCGGTGCCCGCGCGCACGTTCTTCTCTTACCTGCTCGGCAACGTGAAGGAAGGCTTCCTGGCCGACCCGATCTACGGCGGCAACAAGGACATGGTAGGCTGGAAGATGATTGGCTTCCCCGGCGCAGGGGCGGACTTCATGGACTGGATCGAACAGCCGGGTGTCAAGTACCCGTACGGTCCGGTATCGATCGACGGCAGGCGGGGGTAAGTAGTGGCTATCAAGAAAGATAAGGTCGATTGCGTGATCGTCGGCTTCGGCTGGACGGGCGCGATTCTCGGTCAGGAACTGACGGACGCGGGCCTCAACGTGGTCGCGCTCGAGCGCGGCGCGATGCGCGACACGCCGACGGATGCAAACTATCCGAAGGTTATCGACGAACTCAAGTACGGCGTGCGCGGCGCGCTGTTCCAGGACCTTTCGAGCGAGACGGTCACGATCCGTCACGGCGTGAACGATCTCGCGGTGCCGTATCGCCAGAACGGTTCGTTCCTGCTCGGCAACGGCGTGGGCGGCGCGGGCTTCCACTGGAACGGCATGCACTATCGGATGCTGCCGGAAGAGCTGCAATTGCGCACGCGTTATGAAGAACGCTACGGCAAGAAGTTCATCCCCGAAGGCATGCAGGTGCAGGACTTCGGAGTGACCTACGACGAGATGGAGCCGTTCCTCGACTTCGCCGAAAAGGTGTTCGGTACGTCGGGCAAGGCGGGTAATCTCAACGGTCAGATCCAGAAAGGCGGCAACCCGCTCGAAGGCGCGCGCAAGAATGAATTCCCGACCGCGCCGCTGAAGAACGGTCTCGGCGCGCAACTGTTCGAAAAGGCCGCGCGCGAAGCCGGTTTCAATCCGTATCCGGCGCCGGCCGCGAATGCATCGGAGTCCTACACGAATCCGTACGGCGTGCGCCTCGGACCGTGCAACTTCTGCGGCTTCTGCGAAGACTTCGGCTGCTACATGTACTCGAAGGCATCGCCGCAAACGACGATTCTTCCCGTGCTGCTCAAGAAGCCCAACTTCGAATTGCGCACGAAGTCGTACGTGACGAAGGTGCTGCTGTCGCCGGACAAGAAGCGCGCGACGGGCGTCACCTATATCGACGCGCAAGGTCGCGAAGTCGAGCAGCCGGCGGATATGGTGATCGTCGGGGCATTCCAGATGCACAACGTGCGTCTCTTGCTGATGTCGGGCATCGGAACGCCTTACGATCCGATCTCCGGCAAGGGCACGATCGGCCGTAACTTATGCATATCAGATGAACGGCGGCATCAACGTGCTGCTGCCCAAGGGCACGCAACTGAACCCGTTCGTCGGTTCGGGCGCGGGCGGCGTCGGCCTGGACGATTTGAACGGCGACCAGTTCGATCACGGCCCGCTCGGCTTCGTCGGCGGCGCAAGCATTCGCTACGTCCGCACGGGCGGCCGTCCGATCAAGCAGGCGCAGACCATTCCGGGCACGCCCAACTGGGGCAGCGGCTGGAAGGCGGGCGTCACGGATGCGTATCAGCGCTACATGACCATCGGCATTTCCGGGTCGGTGATGCCGTACCGCGACGCGTATCTCGACCTCGATCCGACATATCGCGATGCCTACGGTCTGCCGCTGCTGCGCATGACCTTCGACTGGCACGACAACGAATACGCGATGCTCGGCCACATGGGCGATCGCATGGAAGAAGTCGCGAAGGCGATGAATCCGGAGAAGTATTTCCGCGCCATCCGCAAGAAGGGCCAGCACTACGACGTCCGTCCGTATCAGTCGACGCACACGACGGGCGGCGCGGTGATGGGCACGTCGCCGGAAACGTCGGTCGTGAACAAGTATCTGCAAAGCTGGGATGTACCGAACGTGTTCGTTACGGGCGCGTCCGCGTTCCCGCAGAACATGGGCTACAACCCGACGGGCATTGTCGCCGCGCTGGCGTTCCATACGGCGAAGGCGATCCGCGAGCAGTATCTGAAGAACCCGGCCGCTCCGCTGGTGCAGGCATAAGGGAACATTTCGAATCCTCTAAAGAGTGGAACATCAAAATTTTGTCCCGACGTGTAACGCTACCACGCCACCTGACAAATTGTAATATTCGACTCGATCCAGGCCAGCTTGTTCCATCATTGTTTTCAAAGTTTCCTGGTCCGGATGCATGCGGATCGACTCCGCGAGATAGCGATAGCTGTCTGCATCCTTCGCCACTTTTTCGCCAAGCCACGGCAAAATCTTGAAACTGTAGATATCGTACGGCTTTTTGAGCGGTTCCCAGACTTTCGAAAATTCCAGGACCAGCAATTTCCCGCCCGGCTTCAGCACACGGCACATTTCGGCGAGCGCGCTGTCCTTGTGGGTCATGTTACGTAAACCGAATACAACTGTAATGATATTGAAATATTTGTCCGGAAAGGGAATCTTCTCGGCGTCGCACAGCAGCGCGGGCGTCATCACACCCTTGTCGATCAGCCGGTCGCGGCCCACGCACAGCATCGATTCGTTGATATCCGTGTGCCAGACTTCGCCCGTCTCGCCCGCCTGCTTGGCGAAGGCCATCGCCAGATCGCCGGTGCCGCCGGCCAGATCCAGCACCTTGTAGCCCGGCCGCACCTTCGCCTGACCGATCGTGAAATGCTTCCAGATCCGATGCAATCCGCCGGACATCAGGTCGTTCATCAGGTCGTAGTTGCTCGCGACGGAGTGGAACACGCCCGCCACTTTCTTCGCCTTGTCCTGCTCGTCGACCGTTTCGTATCCGAAGTGCGTCTTGCTCATAGCGCTCTTTCCTCGCCTGTTGTTCGTTTTGCTGTCGTTCTCTTGGCTGCGCAATCCGCGCGCCGGACATGCGGCGTTATGCCGCAGCGTTGATTCTCGTCGATCTCAATGACAGTGGCCGCCGGAAGGCTTCGCCGCCATCGGCGCGTCGCGCTCGACGCCCGCCGCTTCCAGCTTGCCGAGATATTCGCGCCACAAGTCGTCCTGACGCGTCGCCAGGTTGTACAGGATGTCCCACGAATAAATGCCCGTGTTGTGGCCATCGGAGAAATTCAGTTGCAGCGCGTAATGCCCGACCGGATCGATACCTATGATCGTCACGTCGCGCTTGCCCGTTTGCAGCGTTTCCTGTCCCGGCCCGTGGCCCTGCACTTCGGCGGAAGGCGAATACACGCGCAACAGCTCGAACGGCACGCGATACGACTCGCCGTCGGCATATTGCAGTTCCAGCACGCGGGATTTGGAATGAAGAACGACGCCGGTGGGAATCGGCGTCGTGGATGAAAGTCCGCTCATGATGATCTTATTGAACGCCGAATGCCTGATTCAGCTCGTTGCGAATCTGCTCGACCATCAGCGTCGCCTGCACGCGGCGCCGGGACAGCAGAACCTCGGAGACCGTGCGCTGACGCGGCGCCCAGATCGGCAGCGGAAAGCGCGAATCGTTCGTGAAGCGCGGAATGACGTGCCAATGCACATGCGGCACTTGATTGCCGGGACTCGCCAGATTCATCTTGTCCGGCACGAGCACGCGGCGCATCGCCCGTTCGACGATATTGACGGCGGTCATCACGCGGATGCGGTCGTCGTCGGAAAGATCGGACATTTCGGCGACGTGCGCGTTCCAGATCACGCGACACAAACCCGGCCAGTCCGGTTCATCGGCGAGGACGACGCGCATGACGTCGTCCTTCCACAGCACCTCGCCGCCGTCTTCACGGCAAAACACACAGTCCATCTTGAACCTCTAGCGAATCAACCTCGATTCCGCTATTACACCAGTACGCGCTCGATACCGCCATTGTTCGCGCGTTCGACGTACTGCTCCATCCAGTTCTCGCCGAGCACCTTGCGCGCGACTTCCACGACGATATAGTCCGCCTCGACATTGGCGTCCTCGTTGTAGCGCGACAAACCTTGCAGGCACGACGGGCAGCTCGTCAGGATCTTCACGTCTTGCCCGCTTGCTCCGTTGACAGGCTGCGGACCGTCGCCGGCCTTCAGCACCGAGCCCGGCTGCGCGCCAGCCGCACCGGCCGATGCGTTCGCGATATTGATCGCGTTCGCGCCCGCTTCGGCAACGAGCGGAATGCCGCGCAGCTTCGCGGCGCCCTTGCGAATCTCCTCTTCCTTGCGGAAGCGGACCTGCGTGGAGACGTCCGGACGCGTCACCGCAAGCGTGCCCGACTCGCCGCAGCATCGATCGTTCTTCTCGATCTTGTAACCGTCATTTTTTGCGCCCATCAGATCATTGACGAGCTTGACGGGGTCCATCGTCTTGATCGGCGAGTGGCAAGGATCGTGATACATGTAGCGCGTGCCGGTCACGCCTTCCAGCTTGATGTTCCTCTCAAGCAAAAATTCGTGAATGTCGATGATCCGGCAGCCGGGGAAAATCTTCTCGAATTCATAGCCCGCGAGCTGGTCGTAACACGTTCCGCACGACACCACGACGGTTTTGATATCGAGATAGTTCAGCGTATTCGCGACGCGATGAAACAGCACGCGATTGTCCGTGACGATCTTCTCCGCCTTGTCGAACTGACCCGAGCCGCGCTGCGGATAACCGCAGCACAGATAACCCGGCGGCAACACGGTCTGCACGCCCGCTTCCCACAACATCGCCTGCGTGGCGAGTCCGACCTGCGAGAACAGACGCTCCGAACCGCAGCCAGGGAAATAGAACACGGCTTCCGAATCGACCGTGGTCGTCTTCGGATTGCGGATGATCGGGACGATCTTGTTGTCCTCGATATCCAGCAGCGAGCGCGCCGTTTTCTTCGGCAGATTGCCGGGCATCTTCTTGTTGACGAAGTGGATCACCTGCTGCACGACCGGCGGCTTGCCGACCGTCGCGGGCGGTTTCGCCGTCTGCTTCTTGACGATCTTCTTTAGCATGTCGTTGCCGAAGCGCTGCGCCTTGTAGCCGACGCCCATCATCGCAGTGCGCGCGAGGTTGATCGTCTGCGGATTGATCGCGTTCAGGAAGAACATGCCCGCCGCGTTGCCCGCGTTGAACTTCTTCTTGCCCATCTTGCGCAAGAGATTGCGCATGTTCATCGTGACATCGCCGAAGTCGATCTTCACCGGGCATGGCGTCACGCATTTGTGGCAGACGGTGCAGTGATCGGCGACGTCGTTGAATTCGTCCCAATGCTTGATCGACACGCCGCGCCGCGTCTGTTCTTCGTACAGGAAGGCTTCGACCAGCAGCGAGGTCGCGAGAATCTTGTTGCGCGGGCTGTAGAGCAAGTTCGCGCGCGGCACGTGCGTGGCGCACACCGGCTTGCACTTGCCGCAGCGCAGGCAGTCCTTGATCGACTCGGAAATCGCGCCGATATCCGACTGCTGCATGATCAGTGACTCGTAGCCCATCAGCCCGAACGACGGCGTGTACGCGTTGCGCAAATCCGCGCCGTCGAACAGCTTGCCCGCGTTGAAGCGGCCATTCGGATCGACGCGCTGCTTGTACGCGCGGAAATCGCTGATTTCGTCTTCGGTCAGGAATTCGAGCTTCGTAATGCCGATGCCGTGCTCGCCCGAAATCACGCCGTCGAGCGAACGCGCGAGCTTCATGATGCGCGCCACCGCGTGATGCGCGTCCTGCAGCATCGCGTAGTTGTCGGAGTTGACGGGGATATTCGTGTGCACGTTGCCATCGCCCGCGTGCATGTGGAGCGCGACGAACACGCGTCCGCGCAGCACTTGCTTGTGGATGGCTTGCGCCTCGTCGAGGATCGGCTTGAACTCGCCGCCGTTGAAAATCTGGCGCAATTCCGCGCGAATCTCCTGCTTCCACGAAATGCGCACCGTGCGATCCTGCGCGATATGAAACACCGTCGCGTCCGGCTGCACGTCGACGCGATCCGCGAACTTCTCCGCGAGCGCTTCGTAGCCGAGATTCAGCAGATAGTGCTGTGCCTCGCGCAAGGGCATATCGAGCTTGTCGCCGACGAACAGCCAGCGTTCGCGCACGCGCTTGAGCAGATCGAGCGCTTGTTGCACGCGGTCTTCGAGCAGTTCGGCGCTGGGGATTTCGTTCGCGTCGTCGGTCTTGCCGAGCGGCAGCTTGCCGTTGCGGAAAAACGCTTCGAGCGCATCGACGAGTTGCAGCTTGTTCTTCAGCGACAGTTCGATATTGATCCGCTCGATGCCGTCCGTGTACTCGCCCATGCGATTGAGCGGGATCACGACGTCTTCGTTGATCTTGAACGCGTTCGTATGCTTGGCGATGGCCGCCGTGCGCGAGCGATCGAGCCAGAAGCGCTTGCGCGCCTCGGCGTTCACCGCGACGAAGCCTTCGCCGCTCTTGCCGTTCGCCATGCGCACGACTTCGGAGGTGGCTTGCGCGACCGCATCGGCGTCGTCGCCGACGATATCGCCGATCAGCACCATCTTCGGAAACGCGTTGCGCTTGCTCTTCGTGGCGTAGCCGACCGCGCGCAGATAGCGTTCGTCCAGATGCTCGAAACCGGCGAGAATCGCGCCGCCCTGCTTCGACGTTTCGAACAGATAGTCCTTGATTTCGACGATGCTCGGAATCGCGTCTCGCGCCTGACCGAAGAATTCGAGGCAGACCGTCCGCGTATGCGCGGGCATCTTGTGCAGAATCCAGCGCGCGGACGTGATCAGCCCGTCGCAGCCTTCCTTTTGCACGCCCGGCAGACCGGCGAGGAATTTATCCGTGACGTCCTTGCCCAGCCCTTCCTTGCGGAACACGCGGCCTTTGATGTCGAGGTTTTCGCTGCGAATCAGCTTCTCGCCCGGCGGACGATTGCCGTCGAACCAGTCGAGCCGGAAGCGTGCCACGTCGACGTCGTGAATCTTGCCGCAGTTGTGCTCAAGACGCGTGATTTCGAGCCAGTTGCCTTCCGGATCGACCATGCGCCACCACGCGAGGTTGTCAAGCGCCGTGCCCCACAACACCGCCTTCTTGCCGCCCGCGTTCATCGCGACATTGCCGCCGACGCACGATGCATCGAGCGAAGTCGGATCGACCGCGAACACGAAGCCCGCCTGCTCCGCCGCTTCCGTGACGCGCCGCGTGACCACGCCCGCGCCCGAGAAAATCGTCGCGACCTTGTGATCGACGCCCGGCAAATCCGTCATTTCGACCGGACCGAGCTGTTCGAGCTTTTCCGTGTTGATGACGGCGGAGAACGGCGTCAGCGGAATCGCGCCGCCGGTGTAGCCGGTGCCGCCGCCGCGCGGAATCACGGTCAAACCCAGTTCGAAGCACGCCTTGATCAGCCCGGCGATTTCCGCCTCCGAATCCGGCGTGAGCACGACGAACGGATATTCGACGCGCCAATCGGTCGCATCGGTCACGTGCGCGACGCGCGACAGGCCGTCGAACTTGATGTTGTCCTTCGCCGTCTGCTTGCCCAGCACGCGCGATGCGCGGCGGCGCAGATCGGCCATGCGGCCGAATTCCGCGGCGAATTCATCGACGGCAATGCGCGCTTTCGCCACCAGCAGTTGCACGCGCGCGGCGCGTTCGGCGCTGCCGGATTCGGCGCTGTGCTCGGCCAGATCTGCGTGACGGCGTTTCTCAATTTCCGCGAGACGGTGATTCAGCGCCTCGACCAAAAGCGCGCGACGCTTCGGGTTGTCGAGCAGATCGTCCTGCAGATACGGATTGCGGCGCACGACCCAGATATCGCCGAGCACTTCGTACAGCATGCGCGCCGAGCGGCCGGTGCGGCGTTCCGCGCGCAGTTCGTCCAGCGCCGCCCAGGCTTCGTCGCCGAGCAGACGCATGACGATTTCGCGATCGGAAAACGACGTGTAGTTATAGGGAATTTCGCGCAGACGGGGCTCGATATCGAGCGCCAAGGCGGCATGGGCGCCGTTCGGATCGAAGGCTTGAGGTGCGTTCATGTTCGACGGTTCGGTGTGCCGGTGCGCGCTTCAAGGGGAGCGCTGCAACCGGCGATGCGCGTGGGGGCGCAGATTTTCGAATGAAACTTTTCTAGTGCGAAGGCGGCGGAACCGCGCGTGGCGGTGTTCGGCAACACGACGAGAATCATCACGGCGCCTTCGATGTGCCCGCTACCGGGATCAACTCGAACGCCACGATCGCGTGTGACGCGCATGCCGTTCCGCCGCGGGATGAGCCTCGCGGGAGACATGCGTCAGTAAATCGATCCGAAGCTGCCGGTGCATCTGCCGATCCTGATTGCCGATTTGTAAAGGGAAATTCTAACCCATCGCGATAAAGCACGTTCGCCGTTGCTAGCAGCGAGAAGGGGCATTTGCGCGAGCATTTTCGACACAGATCAGCACTTTTGCGCACTTTTATGCGTCCGTCCGGTCGGTCGATTGCCGTGCGGCCGGAAAATCGCGCTTCACGCGCTATCATTTATGTTTTCGCCCACGAAATGTAGCGCAGCCGCATGACACATCCTGATTATCTGAAGAAAGTGCTGACCGCGCGGGTCTACGACGTCGCGCGCGAAAGCGAACTGGAACACGCGCGCAACTTGTCGGCTCGTCTGCACAACGCGTTCTATCTGAAGCGCGAGGACAACCAGCCGGTGTTCTCGTTCAAGATTCGCGGCGCGTACAACAAGATGGCACAACTGCCCGCGGACGTGCTCGCGCGCGGCGTGATTACGGCGTCGGCGGGCAATCACGCGCAAGGCGTGGCGCTGTCGGCGGCTCGGCTCGGTTGCCGCGCGGTGATCGCCGTGCCGACCACGACGCCGCAAGTGAAGATCGACGCGATTCGCGCCCACGGCGGCCCGACCGTCGAAATCGTGCTGGCGGGCGAATCGTATAGCGACGCCTACGCGCGCGCCGTGCAGCTTCAGGAAGAGCGCGGCCTGACCTTCGTGCATCCGTTCGACGATCCGGACGTGATCGCCGGACAAGGCACCGTCGCGATGGAAATTCTGCGTCAGCATCAGGGCCCGATTCACGCGATCTTCTGCCCGATCGGCGGCGGCGGACTCGCGGCGGGCGTCGCGGCGTACATCAAGGCGGTGCGGCCGGAGATCAAGGTGATCGGCGTGCAGACCGAGGATTCCTGCGCGATGGCGAAGTCCATCAAGGCGGGCGAGCGCGTGACGCTTTCCGAAGTCGGCCTGTTTTCGGACGGCACGGCGGTGAAACTCGTCGGCGAGGAAACCTTCCGGCTGTGCCGCGAATTGCTCGACGACGTCATCACCGTCGATACGGATGCCCTTTGCGCCGCCATCAAGGATGTGTTTCAGGACACGCGCTCGGTGCTGGAACCGGCGGGATCGCTCGCGGTGGCGGGCGCGAAGGTGTATGCGGAACGCGAAGGCATCGAAGGCAAGACGCTGATCGCGGTGACGTCGGGCGCTAACATGAACTTCGACCGCATGCGCTTCGTCGCGGAGCGCGCGGAAGTCGGCGAAGCGCGCGAAGCCGTGTTCGCCGTGACGATTCCCGAAGAGCGCGGCAGCTTCCGCCGCTTCTGCGAACTCGTCGGCACGCGCAGCGTCACGGAGTTCAACTACCGGATCGCCGATCAAAGCGCGGCGCATATCTTCGTCGGCGTGCAGATCAAGTCGCGCAAAGAGACGGCGCAGATGATGTCCGCGTTCATCGAGCACGGTTTCGCGACGGTCGATTTGTCGCACGACGAGCTCTCGAAGCAGCATATTCGCTACATGGTCGGCGGCCATTCGCCGCTGGCGCGCGACGAGCGTTTGCTACGTTTCGAATTCCCGGAGCGTCCGGGCGCGCTGATGAAATTCCTCTCGTCGATGGCGCCGGAATGGAACATCAGCCTGTTCCATTACCGGAATCAGGGCGCGGATACGAGCTCGATTCTCGTCGGCATTCAGGTGCCGCAGGCGGACAACGCCGAGTTCGAGCGCTTCCTCGCGACGCTCGGTTATCCGTGGTGGGACGAGCAGGGCAATCCCGTGTACAAGCTTTTCCTCGCCTGAGATCGACCGAGACCCGCCGATGCCGAAGTTCACGCTCGAAGACAAACTCGTGGTCGCGATTTCATCGCGCGCGCTGTTCGACTTCGAGGAAGAGAATCGCGTGTTCGAGGCGGGCGATCTCGCGCAGTACGAAGCGCTGCAGCGTTCGCGGCTGGAAACGCCCGCGAAACCGGGCGTCGCATTCGGGCTGATCCGGAAATTGCTGGCGTTGAACGCGGACGAGCAGCGCGTCGAAGTCGTGATTTTGTCGCGCAGCGATCCGATCAGCGGCTTGCGCGCGTTTCATTCGTGCCGCGAGCATGGGCTGGCGATCGAACGCGGCGTGTTCACGCGCGGGCGCTCGCCGTTTGCGTATTTGCGGCCGTTGCGCGCGTCGCTGTTTCTATCGGCGAATCCGGACGATGTGCGCGATGCGCTCGACGCCGGCTTTCCCGCCGCGCGCGTGCTGCCGGTCGAAACGCCGCGTGCCGCGAACCGTTACGCGGACGAAATCCGCATCGCGTTCGATGGCGATGCCGTGCTGTTTTCCGACGAAGCCGAACGCGTGTTTCAAAGCAACGGCCTGAGCGCGTTCGTCGATTCACGAAACCGGCAAACGCGAATCGCCGTTGCCGGGCGGACCGTTGAAACCGCTGCTGGCCGCGCTGAACAAGCTGCAACGCATCGCCGACGATCACGACGATCAGCCGATGCATATCCGCACCGCGCTCGTCACCGCGCGCTCCGCGCCCGCACACGAACGTGCGATCCGCACGCTGATGGCCTGGGACATCGATATCGACGAAGCGATGTTTCTCGGCGGACTTGACAAGGGCGAATTCCTGCGCGAATTCGAACCCGACTTTTTCTTCGACGATCAAATTCGCCACTGCGAATCGGCTCGTGTCGTCACGGCGACCGGGCATGTTCTCAGCGGCATAGCGAACGCATCATGACACCCGAACAATCACCGCTCGGCAAGCCGACTCACTACACCGAACAGTACGACGCGACGCTGCTGTTTCCCATCGAGCGCCAGACCGCGCGCGATGCGATCGGCGTGCCCGCGCGCCTGCCCTTTTTCGGCACGGATATTTGGAACGCGTACGAACTGTCGTGGCTGAACATGCGCGGCAAACCGCAGATTGCGGTGGCGACGTTTTTCGTGCCGGCCGATTCGCCGAATATCGTCGAATCGAAGTCGTTCAAGCTGTATCTCGGCTCGTTCGCGCAGACGCGTTTCGATTCGATCGACGACGTGCGCGCCGCGATCAAGCGCGATGTATCGGCGTGCTGTGGCGCGACGGTTTCCGTTCAGTTGGCCGCGCCCGCCGACTTCGCCAAGCTGTCGATGGAAGAATTCGACGGCATGCCGCTGGATCGGCTGGATCTGGAATGCGAGGTGTATGTGCCGGATGCGTCGCTATTGAAAGCCGCGCACGACGAAGCGCCGATCGACGAGACGGTGTTTTCGAATCTGCTGAAGTCGAATTGCCCGGTGACGGGTCAGCCGGATTGGGGCAGCGTGCAGATTCGCTACTACGGCACGCAGATCGATCACGCGAGCTTGCTGCAATATATCGTGTCGTTCCGCGAACATACGGGGTTTCATGAGCAATGCGTCGAGCGCATTTTCATGGACATCATGCGGGAATGTAAGCCGGAGCGGCTTGCTGTGTACGCGCGTTATACGCGGCGCGGCGGGCTGGATATCAATCCGTTTCGGACGAACTTTAATTTGCCGATGCCGGATAATGCGCGGTTGGCACGGCAGTAAATCAGCCAAAGCGGCTTCGCCTGAAAAGCGAAGCCGCTTTCGCATTTAGGCTTCTGTTTAAGCCTTCTTATAAGCCACGCAATCCACCTCAACCTTGCAATCGATCACCATCGACGACACGACGCAAGCGCGCGCAGGCGGATTCGCCCCGAAATACTCCTTGAACACCTTGTTGAACGAAGCAAAATCGCGCGGATCGTCCAGCCACACGCCGCAGCGCACGACGTGTTCCGTGCCGTAACCCGCTTCCGTCAAAATCGCGATCACGTTCTGAATCGCTTTATGCGATTGCTCGACGATGCCGCCGTTGATCACTTCGCCGTTTTCCATCGGCGTCTGGCCCGACACGAACAGCCAGCCATCGGCTTCGACCGCGCGTGCGAACAGCATATGCGCGCCGCCTTGTCCCTTGCCACCTTCCACGCCATAACGCTTCATCGTTTCACTCCTTTTCAAACGCAATAGTGCTTAAAACGCGCCCTGCGCATCCAGCTTGGATGCCGCGCCGCGCGCCACGAAACGTCCCGCGCGCCGCCGGTCACGGCCTGCTCGCGATACGTCAAAACCCCATTCACCCACACCGCGTCGATACCGTCCGCCGCCTGCTGCGGCTGCGTGAACGTCGGGCATCGCGAACGCGTTCGGGATCGAACACCACCAGATCGGCGTGATAGCCGACCTTCACTTCGCCGCGCTCGCTCAGGCTGAAACGCCGCGCGGTCAGGCTCGTCATCTTGCGCACGGCTTCTTCGAGCGAGATCAAGGACGTGTCGCGCGCGTAGTGGCCGAGCACGCGCGGAAACGCGCCCCACAAACGCGGATGCGGCAGCGGATCGTTCGGCAAGCCATCGGAGCCGATCATCGTCGCGGGATGAGACAGGATGCGTCGCACATCGTCTTCCGACATGTTGTGATACACCGCGCCCGCCGGTTGCAGACGCTTCGCCGCTTCCTGCTGCGTGAGCTTCCATTCGTCGGCGACTTCGCGGATCAGCTTGCCCGCCATCTCCGGATGCGGCGTCGACCAGGTGATCGTGATGTCGATATCGCCCGTCACCTGCTTCAGATCGAGCGTCGACGAACTGCGGTTGTACGGATAGCAATCGCAGCCGACCGGCTGATCGCCGCGCGTGGTATCGAGCGACTTCAGCACGTCGACGCTGCGTCCCCAGTTCGACGGCCCCGCGCATTTCAGATGCGAAATTACCACTGGCACGCGCGCATGACGGCCCACGCGATACGCTTCGTCCATCGCATCGAGAATCGCGTCGAACTCGGTGCGCATATGCGTCGTGTAGAGCGCGCCCGCCTTCGCCAAAGGCTCGGCCAGCGCCTGCACTTCCTCGGGCGGCGCGTTGAACACCGAGCCGTACGCGAGCCCGCTCGACAAACCGAGCGCGCCGTTATCCAGCGCTTCCTCGAGTTGCACGCGCATGCCCGCGACTTCATCGCCCGATGCCGCGCGATCCAGCCGATCCATCTGGTTGTTGCGCAGCGCCGTATGCCCGATCAGCGCGCCAACGTTCACCGCCGGTTGCGCCGCGTTCACCGCATCGACGTAAGCGGCGAAGGTCGGATACTTGAACGCGGCGGCATTGCCGAGCAGGTTCATCGGATCGGGCGGATCGCCCTTCAGCGTCACCGGCGACGCGCTGATGCCGCAATTGCCGACGATCACCGTTGTCACGCCTTGCGTGATCTTCGGCATCATCTGCGGCGAGCGGATCACGTGCGTGTCGTCGTGCGTGTGGACATCGATGAAACCGGGCGCCAGGATCTTGCCTTGCGCGTCGAACACGTCCGCGGCGGTCCATGCGGACAACGCGCCCGGCGCCTCGATGGCAACGATGCGCCCGTCGCGCACCGCCACATCGCGCTCGACGGCGGGCGCGCCCGTACCGTCGATCACGCGTGCGCCGACGATCAGCGTGTCGCAGCTTTCCATGTCAGTCTCTCAGAGGTTGACGCTCGCCGCCGCCGCGATGCGCATCGAGCGCATGCTTCATGCGACGCAGCAGTTCGCGGCTGCGATCGGCCTGCTTCACCGCGAGTTCGGTGACGAGCAGATCGAGCGCCATCATCATCGCGTAGCGCGACGACGACGGTTTGTAGATGAAGTCCGTTTCGATCGCGATGATCGGAATCAGCCAGTCGGCGATCGCACCGAGCGGCGACGCGGGCGCGGTCAGCGCGATCACGCGCGCGCCGTACTCTTTGGCGAGCCGGCAGTTCTCGACGATCTCGGGCGTCTGCCCGGTCACGGAAAGCGCAATCACCACGTTCTCTTTCGACAGCGTCGACGCCACCATGCGCTGCAACAAGCCGTCCTGATACGACGCCACCGGCCGTCCGAGCCGCACGAGGCGAAAGCGCATTTCGTCGGCGAGCGCGGTCGAGCCGCCGCCCATGCCGAACACGTAGATCATCGAGACTTCGGCGAGTGCATCGGCGGCGTCCGCGACCGGTGCGGCGCGCAACGCGCCCTGGTTCTGCGCGAGCGTGGTTTGCACATCTTCGAAGATGCGCGCGGCGAGCGAATCGGCCACCGCGTCCTGCTCGCGCTCGAAAAAACGCTGCCCGACCGCCGCCGCTTGCGCGAGCCGCAGCTTCAACTCGCGTACATCTTCGCAGCCGACGGCTTTAGCGAACCGCGTGACGGTGGCGACGCTCACGTCCGCTTTCTCCGCCAGCGCGCCGATGCTCGCGCGCGATGCGCCCGTGAGGTCGTCGAGAATCAGCGCGGCGACCTTGCGCTCGGCGCTGCGCAACGCGGGCGCGAGTTCCGCGATGCGTGCGACGATATCGAAACTGAGCGAGTCGGCGTGGCCGTTCATAACCGGAGCAGAGAATGGATGAGAGACGTGTTACTAAATAACATTTCCATCCGCGATGCTACTTTGGTTACTATGATGCCGTCAATCTTCGACATCGGTTGATGCTTATTTAAAAGGACGATGGAGCAGCATCACATGAAAATTACAAACTATCAGAACGCGACAATCGATCCGTTCGGCAAGGGTCTCGGCATGGTTCCGGGGATGAGCATCCAGTTGGTCGACGCGGCGCGCCTCCAATGGAATCTGCTCGAGGAAGACGTGAGCCTGCCCGCCGCCGTCCTGTATGCGGAGTGCATCGAACACAATCTGAAGTGGATGCAGAAGTTCGTCGAGGAATACGGCGTCAAGCTCGCGCCGCACGGCAAAACGACGATGGCGCCGCAACTGTTCCGCCGTCAGCTCGAAACCGGCGCGTGGGGCATCACGCTGGCGACGGCGCATCAGGTGCGCGCGGCGTATCGCGGCGGCGTGCATCGCGTGTTGATGGCGAATCAGCTCGTCGGCAAGCGCAATATGGGCCTGATCGCCGAATTGCTGAACGATCCCGGCTTCGATTTCTACTGTCTGGTCGATTCGGCGGAAGGCGTCGAGCAGCTCGGCGCGTTCTTCAGCGACGTCAACAAAAAGCTGAACGTGCTGATCGAACTCGGCGTGCCGGGCGGACGCACCGGCGTGCGCGACGATGCGCAACGCGAAGCCGTGCTCGCGGCTATCGCGCGCTGGAAAGGCACGATCGAACTGGCGGGCATCGAACTGTACGAAGGCGTGCTGCAGGACGAAGCGAAAGTGCGCGAGTTCCTCAAGAGCGCCGTCGATACCACGCGCGAACTGATTGCCCAGGGCAAGATCGCGCGCAAGCCGGCGATTCTCTCGGGCGCGGGTTCGGCATGGTACGACGTCGTCGCCGATGAGTTCGCCAAGGCCAACAGCCAGGATATCGAAGTCGTGCTGCGCCCCGGCTGCTACCTGACGCACGACGTCGGCATCTATAAGAAAGCGCAGAACGAGATTTTCGCGCGCAATCCGATCGCGCAGAAAATGGGACAGGGATTGAAGCCCGCGCTGCAACTGTGGGCGTACGTGCAGTCGATTCCCGAGCCGGACCGCGCGATCATCGGTTTCGGCAAGCGCGATTCCGCATTCGATGCCGGCATGCCGGAACCCGCCAAGCACTATCGCCCGGGCAGCGACGCGCCGCGCGATATTTCATCGGAAGAAGGATGGGAAATTTTCGGGCTGATGGATCAGCACGCGTATCTGCGCATCCGGCCCGGCGACGATCTGAAGGTCGGCGACATGATCGCGTTCGACATTTCGCATCCGTGTCTGACGTTCGACAAGTGGCGTCAGGTGCTGGTCGTCGATCCGAAGTATCGCGTGACCGAAGTCATCGAGACGTTCTTTTAAGCTTTATCCTCGACGGCGACCGCCTGCGATGCATTCGCGGCCGCCACTTCGCCGATGCGCGCCTCCAGCATCAGCAGCGCGCCCGACAACGCGCCGATGGCGTCGTCCGGCAGCGACGCCATCGTGTCGTGCAGGAACGCATTGCGGCGCGGCAAGCCCGCTTCGGCGGCGGCGCGGCCTTGCGGCGTCAGCGCCACATTCGAGACGCGATTGTCGCGCGCGTCCACGCTGCGCACGATCCAGCCGAGCGCTTCCAGCGTCTTCAACTGACGCGTCAGCGCGCCCGGGTCCACCTTCAGCCGCTCGACGAGTTTCTTCTGCGACAGCACGCCCGCATGCTCGTGCAAGGCGAGCAGGATGCGCCAGCGCGGCATCGGCTGACCGACGGCGGCCTCGAACGCCGACATGAACGCGCGATACGTGCGTCCGAACTGCTGCACCACAGCGATACGGTCTTGTTCATTCATACGCGTGTTTCCGTGTTTCATTCTGCGAGGATGACCGGCTCCTGCGGTCCTTTCAGGCGCACCGGCGGCACGCGACGCGTCTGCCAGACCGACACCACCGCGATCAGCGCCGCCACCGCCAAACCGATGTGAATCGCCGTGACCAGCGATTCGCGCGCCGACTCCACCAGCGCCGCGCCGTTGTGACCGGCCGACGCGAGTTCAGCGAGCAGCGTGCCCTGTGCATCGCGGTTGATCAGGATCTGCGGATCGGCCAGATCGCCGAGCCATTTCATCGCGTGATCCTTGTCCAGCGCAAGACTGACGCCGCTCGCGTACAGATGTCCGACCAGCGTGCCAGTCAGCGCCGTGCCGATCATCCCGCCGATCATGCGCAGCGATTGCAGCAGCGCCGTCGCAATGCCGAGATGCGCGCGGCCCGCCATCTGCTGCGCGAAAACGGTGAGGTTCGGCATCACGAAACCGAGGCCGAGACCGCCGATCAGCATGAACACGAGCAGCAGTTCCCGCGGCATATTGCGCGTGGACAGCACAACGCCCAGACACGAAATGGCGATGCACGTAAAGCCGATGAACAGCATGACGTTGGCGTTCTTCAGACGCGTGACGATCCGCCCGTTCACGATACTGCCGATGGTGATGAACACGACCAGCGGCGTGATCATCATGCCGGCGTCTTTCGGATCCATGCCGAAGCCGCCCTGAAACAGCAACAGCGCGTAGAACAGCAACGAGAACATCGCGAAACCGCTGAGCACGGACAGCGTGAAGAGCGCGGCGAGCGCCTTGTTGCGAAACATGTCGATGGGCAGAATGGCGTAATCGCAACGCTTTTCCCACTTCCACAGCGCATACGATGCCGCGACGCTCAACACCAGCAACACCGCCGTCTCGGCCGACAAACCATGTTTCGGCAACATTTCGACGAACAATTGCAGCGCGCCGAGCGCGACCGCGATCAGCACCGCGCCGGGAAAATCGAGCCGCATCTTGCCTTCATGCGCGACGTGCCGCAAATGCGGCAGAAAGCGCCATACGAAAAACAGCGACACCACGCCGACCGGCAGATTCACGTAAAACACCGACCACCAGCCATAGTACTGCGTGAGAAATCCGCCGAGCGACGGCCCGACCGCGTTGGCAATGCCGAAAGCGGAACTCATCAGCACTTGCCAGCGCAATCGCACGACGTTGTCCGGGAAGAGATCGGCGATGCACGCGAACGCGGTGCCGACCAGCATTCCGCCGCCGATGCCCTGCAAGCCGCGCGCGAGCACGAGGAACATCATGCTGTTGGCCAATCCGCATAGGACGGACGCCACCGTGAACACGACGATCGACGCGATCACAAAGGGTTTGCGGCCGTAATAATCGCCGAGCCGTCCGAAAATCGGCACGGTAATGACGGATGTCAGAAGATAGGACGTGGCGACCCATGCGTAGAGATCGAAGCCCTTCAGTTCGGCGACGATGGTGGGCAGCGCGGTGCCGACGACGGTCTGATCGAGCGCGACGAGCATCGTGACGAAGGAGACGCCCAGCATCGCCATGAGCGACTCGCGGAACGGTAAAACCTGCCCGCTGGAATGATGCGCGGCTGTGTGAACGGCCATTTTCTGTAAGCGCAATAATTGACGAGTCAACTGAAATGGAATCATAGCACGCGCTTGCGCTCTAATCCGGATTGCCGACACCTCTTTTTCGAATCAGATCAATCGCATGGAACCGACGCCGATCATCACCTCGCCGCTCACCACGGAAGATTTCGCCGCCCTCACGCGCGCCAAGGAAGAACTCGAAAGCCCGTCGCTGACGATGCAGCTCGCCAGCGTCGTCGGCGCGTCGATCGAGAAACTCATGGGCCGGCTGCCCTCGTCCGCGCAGGAAAAAGTCGACGAAGCGACGCAGCTCGCGCTCAAGAAGTGTCTGCAGGTCGCGCTGCGGACTATCGGCAAAAGCGCGCCGTCCGATTCGCTGCTCGCGCCGCCGCCCGACAAACCGAGCAATCTGATGCACAAACTCGCGGTCGCGACGACCGGCGCGGCGGGCGGCGCATTCGGCATGTTCTCGCTGCCGGTCGAATTGCCGGTGACGACCACGCTGATGTTCCGCTCGATCTGCGATATCGCGCGCAGCGAGGGCGAGGACGTGCATCGCGTGGAGACTCAGCTTCAATGCATGATGGTGCTCGGCATGGGCGGCACCAACAAAAGCGACGACAACGCCGATCTCGGCTATTTCATCGTGCGCGGCGCGCTGGCGCAGTCGGTATCGCGCGACCAGCGAGATCGCAGCCAAGGGCTTGGGCAGTCACGGATCGACCGCGCTGCTCAAGTTCGTGCAGACGATCGCGTCGCGGTTTTCGGTGCAGGTCAGCGAACAGGTCGCGGCGAAGTCGATTCCGGCGATCGGCGCGGTGCTCGGCGCAATGGTCAACACCGTCTTCATGGACCACTTTCAGCAGATGGCGCACGGCCACTTCACCGTACGACGGCTCGAACGATGCTACGGCACGGCCGTGGTCGAGCGCGCGTATCAGACCATCGAGGTCATGCGCTGAGTGTCTGTCGAACTCGTCGCGGTTCTGGCGAAGCGCGCGGCGCGCTTCCGGCATGAACGGCGCCCAGATCTGGAAGATATGCGGCACCTTCCGCCAGATTTGCAGATCGACTTCGACGCCGGCGGCGCGCGCTCGCTCGGCGAGGCGCGTCGAATCGTCGAGCAGGACTTCGGTGTCGCCGACCTGAATCAGAAGCGGCGGCAAGCCCGCGAGATCGGCGAATAGCGGCGAGGCATAGGGATGCGTCGCGTCGGCATCGCCCAGATATTGCGCGGCGACGGCGGGGAAAACGGTGGCGTGGAACATCGGATCGCGGCCTTCGTTCGTTCGCATCGATGCGCCGCTGATCTTCAGATCGGTCCACGGCGAGAACAGTATCGCGCCGGCGGGCAAGGCGTCGCCGGCATCGCGCAGCGCGAGCAAGGCGCCGAGCGCGAGACCGCCGCCCGCCGAATCGCCCGCGATCACGATCGAACTCGCCGCGATGCCCTGCGCCCGCAATGCGCGATACGCGGCGACGGCATCATCGACCGCAGCGGGAAAAGGATGCTCGGACGCGAGGCGATAGTCCAGCGAAAACACGTCCGCCTGCGCGCGCCGCCAGCCCGAAGCTGATCGCGCGATGGCTCGACGGCGAGCAGAAGTAATAGCCGCCGCCGTGCAGATACAGAATCGTCCGCGTCGACAGCGATGAACGCAGCCATTCGCCGCGTAACGGCGCATGCGTTTCGCGATCGCGAATCTGCAGCGCGAAACCCTTCGGCACGCGCGGCGACAAGACGCGTCGCGCCGTGTACGCGCGCACCCTTGCCACGTTGATGCCCGGCTTCGCGGTTTCCGGCCGCATCCGACGACGCAGGATCGCGCAGGCCAGGGCGTTTTGCCAACTCATCGGATACGCAGTGAGAACGCCGTCAGTTCGACGGCATCACCTGACCGCGAATCTCGCCGGTCGGGTTGTCCTGCGTATGAATGTTGAAGTACCACTGGCCGGCCATCAGATCGGTGACTTGCGCGTCGGTGAGCGTGGCCTCGCCTTTCATCGGGCTCACGAGCCCCTTCTTGTCGATCGGAATCTGCACCTTGGCGTTCTGTCCGACGGGCGCGGGGCCGTGGAAATGCGCCATCGTGACGGGACCGGAAAGGTCGCCGTAGGTGACGGTCCAGGCGAGGATTTTGGTGTCGGTGTCGAAGGTGGCATCGAGCAGGCCGTGGCCTTTGCTGACGCGCGGCGGCACTTCGCTCGACGGCTGGAGGTTGGCCTTGAGCGCGACGGTATCGGCGAACGCAACGGTCGATGCGGCCGATGCCAGCAAGGTCAACATCGCGCCTGCTATCCAGCGGACTGGGGGCTTACGTGTCGTCGAGATCATCGCTTGCTCGCTCCTTGCGCGTGAGGCGAGCTGACATCGCTCTGCCGATGTCGGCATCGTAGAGCATTTGAATGATGGACGCGTGTTGCACCGAACGACATGCAAACGCAAGAAGGGCGCCTCGCGGCGCCCTTCCCTTGCTAACTTACAGCGACTGCGTCAGACGCAGCCCGCTTTAGAAGCGGTGACGGATACCCGTGTTCACGAGAACCTGACGGCTGCTCGAGGACGGACCGAATGCGCCGTTGTTGTTGGCGATTGCGGCTTGCGGGTAGTAACCATCAGCACCGCCGCCAGCGATTTGCGCCACGGCTTCGACGTGGAAGTCCGTACGCTTCGACAGCGCGTAGTCAGCCTGCAGGCCGAACTGATGGAAGTGGACCGTATCCGACGATTGGCCGAACGCGTTGACCTTGTTCGTCGAGTACGTGTACGCAGCGCCCAGAGCCAGCGCCGGCGTCACGAGGTAACGGCCGTTCACTTCGAAGTTGTTGAAAACGTTCGAGTAACCTTGGAAGTCGCTGTTGTTCAGGCGGCTTTGCGTCCAAACTGCGCCGAACGTCATAGCGTCGTACGAGTAGCTTCCGCCAGCACCGAAGGTGCGCTGACGATCATGAACGTTGCCTGCCGCGAAGTTGCTTGCAAACTGCTCACCCGAGATCGCGCCCGTAGCCGACGAGTTGACGCCGTTACCTTGCATGTATGCAGCACCGAACTTGAACGGGCCGTTTGCATAGCCAGCGCCGAGGCTGTAAGCACGGTTGTCAGCAAAGCCGCCAGCCTGGTTCGAGAAGCCATACAGGCCGCTGAACGAGAAGCCGCTGTAGTTGTTGCTCTGGAACTTCATCACGTTGGCGATGCTGAAGTTGCTGTTCAGGTTGTCGTTGCCGAAAGCGTGACCGAAGTACGTACCGCCCCACGTGCCAGCTGCGCTCAGCGGGCCGAGGTAGTCGACGACGGAGTCATACTGACGACCGAGCGTGACCGTGCCGGCGTCCGACGACAGACCGACATATGCCTGACGACCAAAGAGTCTATTATCCGCCTGGCCGTTGTTCAGGCTGAAGCCGCTTTCCAAATTGAAGATCGCCTTCATGCCGCCGCCCAGATCTTCGGAACCGCGCATGCCCCAACGGCTCTCTTGCAGATTACCGCTGGTCAGGCCGTGGTAGTTGGTCTTCATGTTCGTGTGAGTCGGGTTCGTGTCGACCACGTTGTTCACAAACGTCAGACCTGCGTCGACGATGCCGTACAGCGTCACGCTGCTTTGCGCGCTTGCAGCCGTCGCGAACGCTGCAGCCAGCGTTGCCACTGCTGCCACGATAAGATTCTTTTTCATGCGTGTTCCTTTGATGGAGTCCAAGACTCGATGGGTTGCTTCAGTCGGCGCCACGGCACGTCTGGGACCTGATGCCCCGGGGTGCGCCTCACACCGTTTATTCGGCAACCCAAAGTGTATGACTCAGCTTTTTGCATCGACCACCCAAGGAAACACAAAAATATTTTCGAACAATTCGAAAGATCGAATTTCAATATGAGTAAACGCTTAGCTCTCTGGTACTTACCTGATACCACCCGCTATCTCGATATTTCCTGATTCACGCTGAGTTGCAGGTATGCGACAGTGGTCCATAGGAGACATCGGTCGAACATAGGATTCCTCCGATTACATAAGCACCGGTTAATCGCTAATGTCGCGCACGCGACACGTATTCAATTTGATTGCGTCTCGTAATCGCATATAACCTGGCGCCTGCCCTTCGCTCAATGAATCAACTGCAAGCGATGCGCGTCTTCCTCAAAGTCGCCGAAACCGAATCGTTTGGACGCACCGCGGCCGCACTCGAAATCTCGAATGCTGTCGTCACGCGCTATGTCTCACTGCTGGAGACGCATCTCAATACGCGTCTATTGAATCGCACCACGCGCAGCGTGTCGCTGACCGAAGCCGGACGCACGTATGCGGACGGTTGTCGCGCCGTGCTCGAACAGATCGAGGCAGTGGAAACGTCGGTGGGGAATACATCGGTCGATCCGTCCGGCACGCTCAAGCTCGTGGCATCGGCATCGTTTTCGGTGCTCGAACTCACGCCGATGCTCAGCGCCTATCAGGAGCGCTATCCGGAGGTGAAGCTGCGTCTGACCTTGCTGCATCGGCCGGTCGATCTGGTGGATGAAGGCTTCGATGCGGGCGTCGTCACGCCGCATCTCGTGACCAGCGGCACGCTGATCAATCGGCCGCTGTTTACGGTCGCGGCTGTGCTGGTCGCGTCGCCCGATTATGTCGCGCGCGAGGGCGCGCCGCGCAATCCGGTCGCGCTCGCGAAGCATCGCTTTCTGGCGCCGTCGTCGGACATACGCGGCTCGTCGTGGTCGTTCGTCGCGCCATCGGGCGTGCGGGACAATATTTCGCTCAATCCGGCTTACATGGTCAACAGCTCGCCGATGTTGCGGCAGGCCGCGCTATCGAGCATGGGCATTGCCGTCTTGCCCGAAAGCCATGTGACCGATGACATCGCATCCGGCGCGCTGGTTCGT
This sequence comes from Candidatus Burkholderia verschuerenii, assembly GCF_001189365.1. Classification (GTDB taxonomy): domain Bacteria; phylum Pseudomonadota; class Gammaproteobacteria; order Burkholderiales; family Burkholderiaceae; genus Caballeronia; species Caballeronia verschuerenii. Next base: position 23,716 of record NZ_LFJJ01000058.1, read on the forward strand.
CTGCTGCCCGATTACACGCTCGCGGATGCCGACAAGGAAGTGTCGCTCGTCTATCCGGGACGCCGGCACGTTTCCGCGAAGACGCGTTCGTTCGTGGATTTCGCGCTGACGTATTTCCGCGATCGCGCGCCCGCCGATGCCAACATCGGCAACGGCGCGGATGAGCGATCGACCGCGCTTCCCTGACGCGCCCGCAAACGCGGCCTCAGACGATCGCCGCGCCTTGCGCCTCAATCGTTTCGAGCAACTGCTCGCACCGCGCGATCAGCGCAAGCCCATCGCTTCGACGTTGCGCCGACGACTTCGTCTGCAAATCGCGACGATACGTCTCGAGCGCATCGAGCAACGGCGCATAGTGCAGCACGCTGGCCGCCCCGACCACGCGATGATGCCACTCGCGCAAATGCTCCACCGTCCCGTGATCGAGCAAGTTCCGCAGCGCGACGAGGTCATCGCGGAACGATGACACGAACGCGTCCAGAAGCGCCTTGACGGTCGCCTCGCTGCCCCACAGTTGCGCCATGGCGTCGAGGTCCAGCCGATCGTCGTCCGCTTCGTTCGACGCTTGCTGTTGTCGCGCGGGTGTCTCGATTTGTGACGTCGGATTTTCTGTCAGCCACCATCGATTCAAACGATCGCGCAAGGTCGCAAGCCGGGTCGGTTTGATGAGGCAATCGTCCATGCCGGCGTCGTGGCACTTCTTCAATTCTTCCGGCACCGTGCTCGCGATAATGCCGAGAATCGGCAGACGCCGCGATCCGCCCTGCTCGTCGGCCCGCACGCGCCGCGCGAGTTCATAGCCCGTCATGTTCGGCATATGGCAATCGGTGATCAGAAAGCCGTATGCCGTGTTCTTCAACGCCGCGAGCGCTTCGACGCCGTCGTGCACGACATCGCAGGCAAAGCCCAGCAACGACAACTGATGCCGGATCAGTTCCTGATTCACCGGATGATCTTCCGCGACCAGCACCAGCCGGCCGCTTTGCAGCGCGGTTTCCCGGTCCGGCGCTTCCGAGTTCGGTTCCTGGCCGAGCGCGACGGTCGTCGCGATCTGCGGCATGCCGGTCAGCGCCGCCACGCAAGCCGCGCCGAGACCGCGCCACGACAGCGGATTCACGCTGACGCGAATATCGTCCTCGAGAATGCGATATCCGGTGGGCTTCGGTTTCTCGGTGACGTGAATGACGCGCGACGCGAGCGGCAGAATGTCCTTGCGCGTATCGCTCAGAAAAACGAGGTCGACACCGGCACGTCTTGTCGTCGAGCAAAGCCTGTGCCGACGGTTCCATGCGACGCAGATCGAGTCCGAGCGCCTGCCCGAGGTCGAACACGCTTTGCGCCACGCTATCGTCCTCGATCGCGACGATGCCATGCTTGCCGCGCAATCCGTCGATCTGATACTGCGACGTTTCCACCGGCATCACGAGACGCAGCGACATGGCCGTGCCGACGCCGAGCGCGCTGTTCAACGCGAGCGCGCCGCCCATCAGTTCGACGAGACGATTGCAGATGGTAAGCCCCAGCCCCGTGCCGCCGAAACGCCGCGTCGTGGACGTTTCTGCCTGCACGAACGACTCGAACAGGCTGGCCTGCGCCTCGGGCGCGATACCGATGCCCGTATCCTTCACGCACCATTCGATGACCTGCGCCCCGCCGCGCTGCTCGACCACGCCGACGTGCAGCGCCACCTCGCCCTTGATCGTGAACTTGATGGCGTTGCTCAGCAGATTGAACAAGACCTGACGCAGACGCACGCTGTCGCCGCGCACGATCGCCGCGACATCCGGCGCAACATGGACGCGCACGCGCAAGCCTTTCTCGTGCGCCCGTCTCGCCAGCAAACCGATGGTGTTATCGACCAGTTCGCGCAAATCGATCGGCGTCGATTCGATGGTCAGGCGGCCGGCTTCGATCTTCGAGTAGTCGAGCAGGTCGTCCAGAATCTGCAGCAGCGCGCTCGCGGAATCCTGAATCATGCCGAGCATCTGCGATTGATCGGGATTCAGCGGCGTGTTCTCGAAGACTTCGACCAGACCGAGCACGCCGTTCATCGGCGTGCGGATTTCGTGGCTCATCATCGCGAGGAAATCGTCCTTCGCGCGATTGGCGGCTTCCGCTGTGTCGCTGGCGCGTGCGAGTTCTTCGGCGCGCGCGTGTTCGACGCTGGCGTCGGCCCAGTAGCCGCTCCACACGACCGCGCCGTCGTCTTCGCGATGCGCCACCAGATCGGCGCGAATCCACCGCGTGGTGCCCTTCACCGTCGAGCGAAATTCGGTGTGCACAGGCTCGAGCGTCGCCGACGATGTCTCGATCTCGCGCACCAGCCGCACGCTGTCGAGCGCATCGACATGACGCAGCACGTTCATGGGATCGTCGGCCAGCGCCGCGACGTCGAGACCGAGCAGTTGCCGCGTGTCGCCGTCGATATACGGAAGGTTGTACGCGCCCTGGTTCGACCGGCGCAGTTGAAACACCACCGCCGGCAGCGAGCGCGTGACATCGTGAAGACGGCGCTCGGTTTGTCGGGCGCGCAATTCGGCGTCTCGAATATCGGTGATATCGATCATGGTGCCGACGACGCCGGCCCGTTCGCCGTTCGATGCGTAGAACGCGCCGGTCCAGAAAAGTCCGTAGCGCGATCGTCCGTTGCGGTCGAAGAACTCAGCTTCGATTTCCTGACGCACGCCGGTGCTCAGCGTGTTGGCCGTGAGATCGTGCAGCACCTGACTATGCTCGTGCCCCCACGCGCCGACTTCGCGCGCCGTGCGCCCGATGATGTCCTCGCGCTGAATGCACAGCGCATCTTCGAAGGCGCGATTGACGGCGACATAGCGATTTTCCATATCCTTCGCGATCAGCGGATACGGCACCACTTCCATCATGGTCTGCTGGAAGCTCAACTGCGTGGCCAGACGCCGTTCGATTTCGACGCGACGCCCCATCTCGCGCTGAAGCAGAATCAGCGCGCGCAACGTGACGATCAGCACGGCGGCCACGCCGATCAGCGCGGGCAATAGCCGCATGCCGCTGATGCCGCCGCCCACCGGCGACATCGGCGACGCGAACGATGCGGGCAAATGAAGCGCGAACAGCGCAAGCCAGCAAGCCAACAGCAAGGGTCTCAATTCACAGCCTCTCGAAAATCGTCAAACGATCGGCGCGCTTGCGGTGCGAGCGATTGAACGTCAGGAACTGAACAGTCTCGTCCTACTTGCCTTTGCATAGAAATCAGACATATCCCAAACATGTCTTATGGATTTCTATCGCGTGACCGGCGTGTCAGACGAGCCCGATTTGACGCATGTATTCGACCAATTCCACTTCGGAATCGAGTCCGAGCTTGCGCATGCCATTGCGCTTTTGCGTGGCGATGGTCTTGGTGCTGCGGCCGAAACGTTCGGCAATCTCTTCGACCAGCAGGCCGCTCGCGTAGAGGTGGAAGACTTCCAACTCGCGACGGCTCAGCACGCCCGCGCACGCCGGCGTCGACGAAGGAAAGCGATCCACGGTGTTTTTTGCGGAAGGCGAGAGATAGCGCGATCCGCCCGCGATCATATGAACCGCTTCGGGCAGGCAATCGAGGCCGTCGCGCTTGTCGACCACGCCGTCGATGCCCAACTGGATCAGGCCCGCCAGCATCTGCCCTTGCGAGATTATGGTCACCGCGACGATCTTCGGACGCCGCGAATACCACGACAAACGCCTTAAAAATGCAATGGCGTTACTTTCGCCATCGATTCCGCGCATGCCGATATCCGTGAAAATGTAATCGCACGGCGTGCTGTCGATTACTTCGGCGAGCATCAACGTATCGTTCGCCGTGGCGACGACCTGAAAATGCCCGTCGCGCTCCATATAAGTTTGAATGCCCTTGACGACTGCAGGATGGTCGTCGGCGACGATAACGCGTATAGGGCTGGTGATATTCGATGTCTCATTCATTTTATGTTCCGGTACGCATCGATCTTCTGTCGATTAGGCGTAGCCTCCTTTCCGGTCCCGCTAATGAAATCGCAATATGGCGAAACTCCGCGCTATCGCTTTAAAGCAGATTGCTGTCCGCGACGAAACGGTATAAATCCGCATCGGTGGACAGTTCCAGCTTTCGCATGGCCGCGCATTTCTGCGCGCTAATGGTTTTCACGCTGCGGCCCAGCTCTTTTGCGATCTCGGTCACGTTCGCACCGCGCGCATAACGTTCGATGACCTCGAGTTCGCGGATCGTGAGTCGCTGACGAATGAAGCGGGCATGTCCCTCCGCGTTCGCCACCGCGAGCGAGCGGCGAATGGCCGGCCCGAGGTAAGTCTCGTTGGACATCACAGAGACGATTGCAAGATAGATGAGGTCGAGACGATCTTCCTTGCTGAGGAAAGCATGCGCGCCGACGTCGAGCGCCTGCTTGACGACAGTCGCGCTGTCATTGCGCGACAGCACGATGACGCGCACGTCCGGATAACTCCCGGCCATATGCTGAATGAGTTCGATGCCGTCGCCGAAGCGGCCGCCGGGCATGTGGAAATCCATGATCGCGACATCGCATTCGGCGTTCGCGAGCGACTCGTCGAGTTGAGTCGAGTTCGTGTTGCGGCTGATGACCTCGATGTTCGGAAAATGCCCAGACAGTTTCTCGATTGCAAGCAGGACGAGCGGATGATCGTCCGCGATCGCCAGTCTCACTCGTCTTGAATGCGAGAACGTTCTGCTCGCGTTAGCCGTTTCCATCGACTCAAATCCTGATGCGTATTGCAAAGCAAAATCTAAATTAAAATCCGATGACGAAGAATCGGATACCGAAACATCAAAATACATAAGCTGCGTCCGAAAACCAAAACAACCCCCGTGCAAATTCAGCCTAGGCTCTGTTCACATTTGAAGAAATGTGTTTACATCTCATCTTTTGCGTAAGCGATCAAGATGAGTCGAATGTTGCTGACCGATGAGATATGGGGACGACTGGAGTCCATTGTTCCGGGTAAG
>NZ_LFJJ01000059.1 GCF_001189365.1 Candidatus Burkholderia verschuerenii
ATCGGCGAAGTTCCAAACTCCCAGGAAACCATTCAGATCAATATTGCTTCTGGGAGTTCTGGGAAACACGATCTTCCGGCGGCCCCTTGCCACCCTTGACTTCGACTAATTCTGAAGGGCCGACTAATGAGCGGCTTAAGCATCGCCGTTCCCTAAGCATTTTTTCTAAAGCGCAAACGTTTGCGCATTCAAATTCGCTTCGTTTTGACCATTAATTTAAACCGTTAAAGAGACGCTCGTTCGCTAAAGGCTCAAGGGAAAACCACTAGCGCTAAAGCGCGTGATCGCCTTTGACGGACTTTCGATTCGAAACTAGACTCTTACGAAACAAAAGACATGTCGGACGGCGACCGATGCTCACCAACAAGAATTCCTTGAAGCGGCGATTGCAGATCGTCGAACTTGTTCGCAAGCGCGGTGAGGTATCCGTCGAGGAATTGAGCCAGGCGTTCGATGTATCGAGCGTGACGATTCGAAGCGATCTGACCTATCTGGAGCAGCAGCGCTATCTGCTGCGCTCCTTCGGCAAGGCGCGCTATCTGGCGCAAAAGAGCGGCGAGGACATCCTCGTGCCGGCGTCCGATGGCGCGGCGCGAAAATCCTCGGAGACGCTGATCGCGCGGATCGCGGCCGAAAGTGTCGGCGATCACGAGGCGGTCATGTTGGGCGCGGGCGAGATCATTCACAAGATCGTGCCGTTTCTGGCGGACCGCGCGAACCTGTCGTTGCTGGTTCAGGACATTGCCATTGCACATACTGCGCAGCGCTTTTTGCATTGTGAATTGCTGTTGACGGGCGGGCAGCTGGAAAACGGCGGCACGGCGATGTCCGGTCCGGACGCGGAGGCATCGGTCGCGCGTCGGCAGATCGACGTATGTCTGCTGCAGGCATCGGGACTCGATCGCGACGGCAATCTGCTCGCGGCCGATCCGGCGCTGGCGCGTGTGGCTCATGCCGCTGCGCGCGCGGCGACGCGCACGATCGTGCTGGCGTATCAGCCGTTGCTCGACGAGCGCAGCGGCAAGGTGTTCGCAAGCGCGGCGGATGTCGACATGTTGTTGATCGACGACGGTATCGATCCGCCGACCATCGACACGATGGCGCGTCACGGTCTGACGCTCGAAAGAAGGGAAGGCGGCGTAGTCGAATTCCGCCGCGACTGACGACTCATGAAGGGCCAAGCAGGAACGGCACGAGCACGCGCTCGTCATTTATATCGATATCCTAAAGATTAAACGGAAGGAACGGCTATGACTCAGTCCGGCTATGTTCTGACGATGGGTGAAATTCTCGTCGAGATTCTCGCAACCGAAATCGGCCAGTCGTTTCGGCGACCGGGCATGTTGATGGGGCCGTATGCGAGCGGCGCGCCTGCCATTTTTATCGATCAGGTGGCGAAAGCCGGCAGCCGTTGCGCGATCATCGGTTGTGTCGGCGACGACGACTTCGGCGTGTTGAACACGGAACGCCTTCGCGGCGACGGCGTGGATGTGTCGGGCATCTCGGTGATCAAATCGGCGACTACGGGCAGCGCCTTCGTGACCTATCGCGAAGACGGCGATCGCGATTTCATTTACAACATCGCCAATAGCGCATCGGGGCATTTGTCGGTCGGCGAGATTCGCGAGCATCTGCTCAAGGAATGCGGCCACTTCCATGTGATGGGCTCGTCGCTGTTTTCCTTCCGCATCATCGAGGCGATGAAGAAGGCCATCGAAGCGGTGAAGAGCAACGGCGGCACGGTCAGCTTCGATCCGAACATTCGCAAGGAAATGCTGCGTATTCCGGAGATGCGCGAAGCGCTCGATTTCATCCTCGATTACACCGATGTCTTTCTGCCGAGCGGGCACGAAGTGATGCTGCTGGCCAACGCGAGTTCGGAGCAGGGCGCGATCGACGAACTGCTCGCGCGCGGCGTGCGCGAAGTGGTGATCAAACGCGGCAAGGACGGATGCAGCCGCTATGACAGCAACGGCGTGCGCCACGTTCCGAGCTTGCCCGTCACGGAAGTCGATCCGACCGGCGCGGGCGATTGCTTTGGCGGAACCTATATTGCGTGCCGCGCGCAAGGTTTCGATGTCGATCGCGCGTTGAGCTACGCATGCGCGGCGGGCGCGCGCGCCGTCACGTTTCGCGGGCCGATGGAAGGCACGGCGACGCTGGCCGAACTGGATGCGTTCATCATCGAAAGAAAAGGGGCACAGTCATGACCGATATCGTCGAGCGTCTCACGGGCGACGCACGCGCCGCCGCGCGGCTCAAGGGCATCTATTCGATCTGTTCGGCGCATCCCTGGGTCATCGAGGCCGGCATGATGCAGGCGCTCGATGACGATACGCCGTTGCTGATCGAATCGACATCGAATCAGGTGGATCAGTACGGCGGCTACACCGGCATGAAGCCCGCCGATTTCGTGCGGTTCGTGCACGCGCTCGCCGATGGCGTCGGCTTTCCGCGCGAGCGTCTGATTCTGGGTGGCGATCATCTCGGCCCGAACGCATGGCGCGCGCTGTCCGCCGACGAAGCCATGCAACGCGCCGATGCGTTGATCGATGCCTACGCGTCCGCGGGCTTTCGCAAGATTCATCTGGACACGAGCATGTCGTGCGCCGACGATCCGCCGCGTCTGTCAGACGATATCGTCGCCGAGCGGGCGGCGCGTCTCTGCGCGGTGGCCGAAGCGGCCGCAGAACGCGAAGGCTTGCGCGAACGGCCGGTCTATATCGTCGGCACCGAAGTGCCGGTGCCAGGCGGTGCGTCGGACGAATTGAGCACGGTCGAGGTCACGCATGTCAGCGCGGCGCTCGAAACCGTCGCGGTGCATCGCCGTGCGTGGCAGGCGCGCGGGCTCGATGACGCATGGCATCGCGTGGTCGGACTCGTGGTGCAGCCGGGCGTCGAATTCGATCATACGAAGGTGGTGAATTACGATCCTGCCGCCGCGCGCGATCTTTCGAAAGTGCTCGACGATTTGCCGGGCATGGTGTTCGAAGCGCATTCCACGACTATCAAAAGCCCGAGGCGCTGGCCGCGCTGGTGAACGACGGCTTCGCGATTCTCAAGGTCGGGCCGGGCGCGACGTTCGCGCTGCGTGAAGCGCTGTACGCGCTCGCCGATATCGAGAACGAACTCGTCGCGCCGCACGCGCGTTCCAATCTTCCCGACGTGGTCGAGCAGGTGATGCTGGACAAGCCCGGCAACTGGGACAAGTACTATCACGGCGACGATGACGAGCGGCGGCTCATGCGCGTCTATAGCTATAGCGACCGCATCCGCTATTACTGGGCCGATCCGCGCGTGGACGAAGCCGCGCATCGACTGGTCGATAACCTTGCAAGTATCGATATTCGCGAGAATCTCATCAGCCGCTATCTGCCGGAGCAATATTGGCAACCGCGGCGCAACAAGATCGACGCATCGCCGATGAGCCTGATTTACAGTAAGGTGCGCGATGTCATCGGGCTGTATGCATCGGCGTGTGCCAGATCGTAAGGATTCCAATATTTGAGCTTTTCATGCTTTGATGTATTCGCTTAACGCCGGCAGGGAAAACCAGCTTTGACGGGCTTTCGACCCGAAACTAGACTCTTTCACGACAAAAGCAGCCTGTTCTCGCGTATAGGCGAGCGACGAGCGCATCGAGGCACTGGAGGCGACACATGAGCAAGCCCAGTTTGGCTCCGAACGAGCCGGCCAAGCCGCGTCTGGGCTTTGCCGCGCAATTGCTGCACTCGCGCGAGACGGGTATCGTCGGCGCGCTTGTGATCATGATCGTCGTGCTGTCGATCTTCGCGCCCGACTTCGCGAGTAAGGGCAATCTGCTCAACGATGCGCGCAATCTGTCGTTCATCGGCATCGTCGTGCTCGGGCAGGCGGCGGTGATGATCACGGGCGGCATCGACCTGTCGGTGGGCAGCGTCTGGGAGCTTGCCGCCGTGGCCTCCGCCGCGATGATGCAAGCGGGCATGGGCGTGTTTCCCGCTTGCGTGCTGACCTTGCTGATCTGCGCCGTGGTCGGCCTCTTCAACGGCTTCTGCGTGACCAAGCTGCGCATGCTGCCCTTTGTGCCGACGCTCGCCACCATGAGTATCGCGCGGGCGCGGGCGCTGATCATTACGCGCGGCAAAGCCATCGACGGCTTCCGTCCCGATGGCGATGCGTTTTTCGCGCTCGGCGGCGGCGATATCTTCGACTTGCCCGTGCCCTTCGTCATCTTTGTCGTGCTGGCGATCATCGCGGCCATCGTGCTCAAGCGCACCGTGTTCGGCCGGCAGCTCTATGCGGTCGGCGGGAACGAACGCGCGGCCGTGCTGACCGGCCTCAACGTCGATCGCCTGAAGATGAGCGTGTATGTGATGTCCTCCGTGCTCGCGGGTCTCGCGGGCATCATCGAAGTGAGTTATCTGTCGTCCGCCATTTCGAATCAGGGGCTGGGCAAGGAGTTGTCGGTGATCGGCGGCACGGCGCTGTCCGGCGGCGAAGGCACGATCATCAGCGTGTTCGTCGGCACCGTGATTCTCGAAGTGCTGCGCAACGGTCTCGTTCTGCTTGGCACGGACGCCTATTGGCAAGGGGTGTTCGTCGGTTCCGTGATCGTGCTTGCCATGTTTATCGATCAGCTCAGAAAAGGCGTCTGGCGACGTCGCTAATGGCGGTACTCATAAAACGAAACCCTCGGAGACAATCATGACACGCACCATGATCAGCGCAGTGGCCGCGACCGTATTGTTCGGGCTGGGCATCGCCCAATCGCACGCGGCGGACAAGAAGGTATTCGCCGTCGTGCCGAAGGCGCTCGGCGTCGCCTTCTATGCCGATGCGGAAAAAGGCTGCAAGGAAGAGGCCGCGAAGCTCGGCACCGACTGTCTGTTCACGGGTCCCGCGCAACTCGATGATGCGGAGCAGGGCGCGTATCGTGCGCGATCTGATTACCAAGAAAGTGGCGGGCATCGCCATCGCGCCGAACAATGCGGACTCGATCAGCAACGTGATCAGTGCGGCGCTGGCGAAGAACATTCCCGTCGTGACCTTCGATTCGGACGCGCCGAAGTCCAAGCGTATCGCGTTCATCGGCACCAACAACGAAGCAGGCAGCGTGGCGGCGGGCGAAGCCTTCGCGAAGGCGCTGCCGAAGGGCGGCACGTATGCAATTCTGACCGGCGGCTTGTCGGCGGCGAATCTCAACGAGCGTATCAAGGGCTTCAAGTCGAAGCTCAGCGGCGACTTCAAGGAAGTATCCGGCTCGCCGTTCGCCTGTAACGACGATTCGAGCACCGGCGTGCAACTGATTCAGGACATGCTCGCGAAGAACCCGAATCTCGACGGTATTTTCTTCGCGGGCAGCTGGCCGATGTTCGCGCCCGAGGCCTATATTCGAGCGGTAAAGAATAAGGCGGCCGATATCAAGTCGGGCAAATTCGTAATCGTCTCGTTCGATACCTTGCCTTCGCAAATCAAGCTGCTCAAGGAAGGCTATGCGACCACGCTGATCGGTCAGCGTCCGCTCACGATGGGCATCGAATCGGTCAAACAACTCGACGATCTCTCCAAGGGCGGCAAGGTGCCCCCGATCACCGATACGGGCGTGGATATCGTCAACTCGTCGAACGTCGACAAGTTCGTCGGCGGCAAATAAAACGAAGGTGCCCGCCATGACCGCACTCCTGAGCGTCGAGCAGATCACCAAGACTTATCCGGGCGTGAAAGCGCTGCAGGAAGTGTCGTTCAGCGTGGAAGCCGGCACCGTGCACGCGGTCATGGGCGAGAACGGCGCGGGCAAGTCCACGCTGATGCAGGTCATCGCGCGCGCGCCGCGATGCAGCGTATCGGAATCGCGCTCGATCCCGATACGCGCCTGGGCGATCTCACCATCGCGCAGCAGCAGTTGATCGAGATTTGCAAGGCGCTGATTCACGAGCCGCGTCTGCTGATTCTCGACGAACCGACATCGAGTCTGTCCGAAGCGGATTCGCTCACGCTGTTCAAGGTGGTGCACGAACTGCGCGCGCGTGGCGTGACCATTCTGTATATCTCGCATCGCATGCGCGAGGTGTTCGACAACTGCGATGCGGTCACCGTCTTGCGCGACGGCAAGCACGTTCGGACCGCGCGCCTTGCCGACACATCGCCCGATGAAGTCGTGCGTCTGATGGTCGGGCGTGATCTGGCCGAAGTGAAGCGAATTCGTCAGGATAGCGAAGGAAATCAGATCGTGCTGTCCGTGCAGGGACTCGGCGACGACGAGCGTTATCGCGACGTCTCCTTCTCCTTGCAACGCGGCGAGATCGTCGGGCTCGCCGGTTTGATCGGCGCGGGCCGATCCGAAGTCGCGATGGGCATTTTCGGCGCGCCGCCGCCCAAGCACGGCACCGTATCGCTGGAAGGCAAGCCTGTCAAAATCGGCAAGCCGCGCGATGCGATGAAACTCGGCATCGGCCTCGTGCCCGAAGATCGCAAAGATCAGGGTTTGATACTCGGCATGTCGGTGGGCAGCAATCTGTCGCTCGCGGCGCTCGGGCTCGGTCGCCTGTCGAAGGCAAACATGATTCGGCCTCTGCAGGAATCGCGGATGATCGACAGTTACGTCGACCGCTTCAAGATCAAGACGCCGACGGTCGAACAACTCGTCAGTCTGTTGAGCGGCGGCAATCAGCAGAAAGTGGTGCTGGCGAAGTGGCTGGCGTCGAAGCCGCACGTGCTGATCGTCGATGAGCCAACGCGCGGCGTCGATGTCGGCACGAAAGCGGAAATCTATGCCCTGATGCGCGAACTCGCACGCGATGCCTCGCGATTCTGGTCATCTCCAGCGATCTGCCGGAAATTCTCACCATCTCAGACCGCATCCTTGTGATGCGCGCGGGACAGCTCGCCGTCGAAGTCGATTTCGACGACGCGTCCGAAGAACGCATCATGTCGCTGGCGGCGCTCGAACATGCCGATCCCGCGCATCCGGAAGTCAAGCCGACGGGATTCGTGTCCTGAAGCTTTAATCTCGCATGAACATCTCGTCGAAACGATCGATTCGACATTCTGAATAATTAAGGAGTGCAGGTCATGAACAAGGTGGGCATGTTCTACACGTACTGGTCGACGGAATGGCTCGTCGATTTTCCGGCGGTCGCCAAGCGCATCTCGGAGCTCGGCTTCGACATGATGGAGATATCGCTGTCCGAGTTTCACACGCTGCCCGATGCGAAAAAGCGCGAGCTCAAGGCCGTCGCCGACGATCTCGGCCTGACCGTGATGTGCTGCATCGGCCTAAAGCAGGAGTACGATTTCGCCTCGCCCGAACAAAGCGTGCGCGATGCCGGCACCGAATACGTGAAGCGCCTGCTCGACGATTGCCATATGCTCGGCGCGCCGGTTTTCGCGGGCCTGACGTTCTGCGCGTGGCCGCAATCGCCGCCTCCCGGCATGAAGGACAAGCGGCCGTACGTGGAACGCGCGATCGACAGCGTGCGGCGCGTGATCAAGGTCGCGGAAGGCTACGTCATCTATGCGCTGGAAATCGTGAACCGCTTCGAGCAGTGGCTCGCCAACGACGCGCGCGAAGCGCTGGCCTTTTGCGATGCGGTCGACAATCCGTGGTGCAGGGTGCAACTCGATACCTTCCACATGAACATCGAAGAAAACTCGTTCCGCGATGCGATTCTCGCGTGCAAGTGGCGCCTCGGGCATTTTCATCTCGGCGAAGCGAATCGCTTGCCGCCCGGCGAAGGCCGTCTGCCGTGGGATGAAATCTTCGGCGCGCTAAAGGAGATCGATTACGACGGCACCATCGTGATGGAACCGTTCATGCGGCCGGGCGGTTCGGTCAGCCGCGCGGTGGGCGTGTGGCACGACATGTCCAACGGCGCAACCGACGAACAGATGGACGAGCGCGCGCGCCGGTCCCTGCAATTCGTGCGCGGCCGTCTGTCGTGATACCGTTCGTCTGAGCGGTTTCCACCCATCAGACGAGCGAATTTTTCATGCCCACGCCTTCTCTGGAACAGGCCCGACGCTTACTCGCCCTCGCGCAAACGGGCCTGCACTACGCCACCAGTCCGTTCGATACGGAGCGCTACGAAGAAATCGCGCAGATCGCGCAGGCGCAACTCGCCGAACTCGCCTCGACGGATAGCGCGACCGTCGCGCAACTCTTCTCCTTCGAATCCGGCTACGCCAATCCGAAACTCGACGTGCGATGCGCCGTGTTCAACGACGCCGGCCAGATTCTGCTGGTGCGCGAAACGGTCGACGGCCTGTGGTCCTTGCCGGGCGGCTGGGCCGATGTCGGGGTATCGCCGGCGGACAATGCGGCGAAGGAAGTGCGCGAGGAAAGCGGCTATACCGTGGATATCGTGCGTCTGCTCGCGGTGTGGGACATCAACAAGCACGCGCATCCACCGTCGGTGTTTCACATCTGGAAGCTGGTGTTTCTCGGCCGCATCGTGCGAGCGGGCGAGGTGATCGGCGCGGAGACGAGCGATGTCGCGTTCTACGATCTTGACGCGTTGCCCGCGTTATCGGAAGGGCGCATTCTGCCCGAACAGATTCGACGGCTCGACGCACTGCGCCGCAGCGGTGAGATCGATTTCGACTGAGACGCCGCCGTTACTGCGTCGCTTGACGGTTGCGCCGCGACTTCAGCCAGTTATATGCACGCAGCGTCACGAGCCTGAAGGTCGGATAAGCGAACAGCACGAGCGCGCCGAAGGTGAGCGCGCCGCAAACGAGAAACGTGCCGCGATAGCCGAGCGCCGCGACCAGCACGCCGGAGAGAATGCCCGACATAATCGAGCCGACGCGCGATGCGTTGAAGAACAGCGCCGTCGCCGAACCCGGACTGCGCGGCATCAGGTCCTGCATGTAGACCATCCCCAGACACGACGTGACGGCGACGACGAACGTGTTGAACGCCTGCATCGGAATGAGAAATTCCACGTTGGGCGCCGCCGCGACCGCGACGAAATAAACCATATGGACGGCCGCGCACGATGCCAGCCAGCGCTGCTTGTCGAGGCGCGAGCCGCGTGCGCCGAGCGCGAGCATCATCGGGATTTCGAGGAGTGCGCCGAGGCCGAGCATGATCGACACGTCGATGCGCGAGCCGTGCATGCCGTGTACGACGTAGAGCGGCAGCACGATCATCGTCGCGCTCGCGGCGAGCCCGATCAGCGTGAGCGCCACCGTCGCGCGCCAGATATCCGCGCGCGTATGCGATTCCCCTTCGTGCGGCGGCACCGCTTCTTCTTTCTCGGGCGCGGTCACTTCGAGCAGCGACGCCGGCTCTCCCGCATAGTGGGCCGGCGCGCTGTGCGGATCGCCCTTCGGCGAATCGTGCATGCGCCAAACGATTGCGCCGCACGCCGCGAAGCACGCGGCGGCGAAGAGAAAAAGCCCGTAGAAGCCCGCGCCCGCGAGTACCAGCGCGCCGACCGACGGACCGAACACCCATGCCATCGACAGCACGGTTCGCAGCGTGGCGAGCGCGAAGGCGCGTTCCGCGTGATCGTCGACGGGCAAGGCTGAACGCGCGAAGGAAAAGATCAGCGACATCGCCGAGCCGCCCGCGCCGAGAAACGCGATGCCGATGGCCACCAGAGCGGAGTAATTGCGCACCAGACAGAGCAGTACGAAGCCGAGCGTGGAGGCGATCAGCGCCGCCAGCAGCAGCTCGCGATGATGCCCGTGCCGATCGGACCATTTGCCCGCCAGCGCGCTCGCGACGACGCCGCTCGCCGCGATCATCGTCATGAAGAGGCCGAGTTGCAGCGGCGTCATGTTGGCCTGCTCGACGCTGAACAGCGACAGATACGGCGCCGTGAAGGACAGCGCGACGCCGAGCATCAGCGTGGTGCCGGCGAGCGGCATGAAGAAGGGAATGCGTGTGAGACTGACCAGGCGAGTGTTCATCCGGGGCTTCAGGCGACTTGTTCGAATGGGGACAAGTTGCGCATTATGCGCCGACGAGCCGCATGCTGTCTTGTTCGTGCGCGCATTGGCAGCGGTTTTCAGCTTATTCTAACGGGACGCGCAATGTCCTCTTGCGTTGCGATGATGGCTTCTTATCGACGAGGAGAACGCACATGGCCACCGAAACGATCCGCGACTGTCATCAACGTGTCATCGGCCTGATCCGCACGCATGTGGACGGCAAACAGACCGCTTACGACGAACGATTCCATATGCTGGGCATCTACGATCCGAAGATGGATCTCACGCGTGATCGCCATTTTCGCGTGTTCGGCGGCGGCAATCAGCTGTCCGCGCTGATCCGGCGAATACGCGCCTAAAATGAGACGCTCGGGACAGGATATGACCGGATTCGCGCTCATAATGGCCTGACAGGGCATCATACGAACCCTGATCACATTGATAAGCGATGACCGGATGAACCGCTCTTTCCTGCGTGCGGGCTTGTACGGCCGCACGGCCATATGCGCTCGCAATTGTGCTGCGCGCTGTATGCGCTGGTCGCGCGCCGGCTGATGGAAGGCGCATCCGCCGCCGATGCGCTCGCGCAAGCCGAAGCGTGGTTGCGCAGCCGCTTCGAGAACACGGCTTGCGACGCGGAATTGCATCGCGTGCTCGACGCGCGTCATACGCGCGGCAACGGCTCGGGTTATGTGCTCGACAGCCTGTGGTCCGCGCTGCAAAGCCTGCTCGACACGAACGATGTCGAATCGTGCCTGCGCCGCGCCATCGCGCTCGGCAACGATACGGACACGACCGCCGCCATCGCGGGCGGGCTCGCGGGGCTGCTGTACGGCTTCGAGGGAACTCCGGCGCGCTGGGTCGCGGCGCTGCGCGGCAGCGATATCGCCGATGCGTTGCTGGCGTCGTTGCATCGCGAGCCTTGACGCTTTCGACATCGACGCTCGGAAAACGGCCTGATTCGATAAAATCGCTGTTTCAACGAATCGTGCGCCTCGTGTGAGCCGGGGCCGCTGTCATTGCCACGGAGTCGATTTGAATCCGAATTCCCTGCCGCCCGGGCTGATGCTCGTGCACGGCAACCGCTCCGAGCGCCTGCGCGATCTGCTGGTCGAATGGATGAAGCGCTATCCGCTCGCGCCGCTCGAAAACGAAACCATCCTGGTGCAGAGCAACGGCATCGCGCAATGGCTGAAGCTTGCGCTCGCCGCGCATGCCGATGCGCAAACCGGCGAGGGCGGGTGCGGCATCGCGGCGGCGCTCGATATCGTGCTGCCGTCGCGCTTCATCTGGAAGGCGTATCGCGCGGTGCTGGGCGCGGATTGCGTGGCGGAAGATTCGCCGTTCGACAAGCCGCGTCTCGCGTGGCGTCTGATGCGCGTTGTGCCGTCGCTGGTCGGGCGCGCGGAGTTCGAGCCGTTGCGACGCTTTATCAGCCGCGACGACGATCGCCGCAAGCGCTATCAGCTTGCCGAGCGCATCGCCGATCTGTTCGAGCAGTATCAGATGTATCGCGCGGACTGGCTGGCCGCGTGGGCGCAAGGCGACGATGTCGCGATCGATGCGCGCGGCGAGCGGCATCCGCTGCCCGACGAACAGCGCTGGCAAGCGGCGCTTTGGCGCGAACTCGTGAACGAAGTGGCGCATTCGGCGCGCGGCGTGGCGGGCGAAATCTCGTCGACAGGCGGACGCGCGGCGGTCCACGAAGCCTTCATGCGACGTGCCTCGACGTGGCCCGAAGGCACGCGTCCGGCGGGCTTGCCGCGACGCATCGTCGTGTTCGGCATTTCGAGTTTGCCGCGTCAGTCATTGGAAGCGCTGGCCATGTTGTCGCGCTGGAGCCAGGTGCTGATGTGCGTGCCGAATCCGTGCGCGCATTACTGGGCCGATATCGTGCCCGACAAGGAATTGCTCAAGGCCGCGCATGCGCGACAAGCACGGCGCGAAGGCGCGCCCGCCGAACTCGATGTGAACGAGCTGCATCTGCACGCGCATCCGTTGCTGGCGTCGTGGGGCAAGCAAGGCCGCGATTTCATCGGACTCCTTGACGAATTCGACAGCGCCGAAGCGCGCGCGGGTTATCTGCAGCAATTCACGAATATCGGCAAGCGTATCGACCTATTCGAAGAACGCCATGCATCGACGATGTTGCAGCAATTGCAGGACGATATCCGCGATCTGCGGCTATTGCACGAGACGCGCGAGTCGTGGCCGCCGGTCGATCCCGTCGAAGACGATTCGATCCGCTTTCATATCGCGCATGGTCCGCAACGCGAGGTGGAAATCCTGCACGATCAGTTGCTCGCCGCCTTCAACGCCGATCCGACGCTGCGTCCGCGCGACATCATCGTGATGGTGCCGGAGATCGAAGCGTATGCGCCGCATATTCAGGCGGTCTTCGGCCTGCTCGATCGTAGCGATCCGCGCTATATCCCGTTCAGTCTCGCCGATCACGGGCAGCGTGCGGCGAATCCGCTGATCGGCGCGCTCGAGACCTTGCTCGGGCTGCCGCAATCGCGCTTCACGGTGAGCGATCTGCTCGATCTGCTCGACGTGCCCGCGTTGCGTGCGCGCTTCGGTATCGCGGAGAGCGATCTGCCGCGCGTGCGCGCGTGGGTGCGCGGCGCGAACGTGCGCTGGGGTTTGCATGCGGAGCAGCGCGCGAGCCTCGGCTTGCCTCACGACGATGAAGACGCGGCGCCGCATACGTGGGCGTTCGGCTTGCGGCGCATGCTGCTCGGTTACGCAGTCGGAAGCGGCGGCGAAGCGTGGAACGATATCGAACCGTTCGGCGAAGTGGGCGGTCTCGATGCGGCGCTGCTCGGCCCGCTCGCGCGCCTGCTCGACGCGCTCGATAATGCGTGGCGCAGTCTGCGCAAACCGGCGACCGTCGCGGTCTGGTGCGACCGTCTGCGCACCTTGCGCGCAACCTTCTTCTCCGATACCGATGCCGAAGACGCCTACACCTTCGCGCGCCTCGACGGCATCCTGCAGGACTGGCTCGATATCTGCACCGAAGCCGAGCTCGCCGACGAATTGCCGCTGTCGGTCGTCGGCGATTACTGGCTTGCACAACTCGATCAGGGCGCGCTGTCGCAGCGCTTTTTCACGGGCGCGGTCACCTTCGCCACGCTCATGCCGATGCGCGCGATTCCATTCCGCCGCGTCTGTCTGCTCGGCATGAACGACGGCGATTATCCGCGCGCGCGGGTGCCGATGGACTTCGATCTGATGCGCGGCTATTACCGGCCCGGCGATCGCTCGCGTCGCGAGGACGATCGTTATCTGCTGCTGGAAGCGGTGTTGTCGGCGCGCGATCATCTGCATGTGTCGTGGGTCGGTCGCAGCATCAACGACAACAGCGAGCGGCCGCCTTCGGTTTTGATCGGGCAATTGCGCGATCATCTCGCGCAAGGCTGGGCATCGTTCGATGACGACCAAGATCTGCTCGATGCGATCACGGTCGAACATCGCTTGCAGCCCTTCAGCGCCGAGTATTTCCGCACCGGCGATGCACCGTCGCCGCTCTTCACGTATGCAGCCGAATGGCGCTCGCCGCCCGACAGCGATGCACGCGTCGCGCAAGATGTGGCCTTGCCCGCGCTGGTCCGCGAAGAGCCGTTGTCGCTGCGCGATCTCGCGGACTTTTTGAAGAGCCCGGTTCGGGCATTCTTTCGCCAGCGCCTGCGTGTATCGCTCGACGAGGAAGAAGCCACCAGCGTCGACGAAGAACCGTTCGAACTCGATGCATTGTCGTTATGGAGCCTGCAGGACGAGTTAATCCGCGCGCAGGCGGCCGGCGCGCTTACCGATGAAGCGCTTGAAGAAACGCGCGAAGCTCATGTCGCGGCGATCCGAAGACGCGGCGATCTCGCGACCGGCGGCTTCGGCGATCACATGAGCGACAAGCTGCTCGAACCGATGCAGCGCATCTTCGACGAATGGCGCAAGCAACTCGAACGCTGGCCGAATGCGATCGCACGCGATCGCGAGATTCGTTTCGACATCGCGGGAGCGTTCGCGCCGATCTCGCTCGCGGACTGGCTCGGGCACTGGCGTTGCGATGACGACGGCAACGAAGTGCGCCTGCTGCTGTCGACGAGCGCGGTGGTCAATGGCAGCGCGTACCGCTACTCGCGGCTCGTCGGGCCGTGGGTCGAACATCTCGCCGCCAATGGCGCCATTGGCGGCGTGACCACGGTGATCGTCAGCAAGAAGGGCACGGCGACGCTCGCGCCGCTTTCGCGCGATATCGCGCAACAGCATCTCGCCACGTTGATGCGTTGCTGGGAAACGGGCATGGCGCGGCCCTTGCCGTTCGCGATCGAAACATCGCTGAAGTGGCTGATCGAAAGTCGCAACGATCCCGCCGCCGCCGAAACCAAGGCGCGCGCGAAATACGAAGGCGATAGCTTCAGCGCGGGCGAAGTTCGGCAGAGCGCGTCCTTGCATCGCGTGTATCCGAGCTTTGCGGCGCTTGCCGCCAGCGACGAATTCGCCGCGCTCGCCACGCAACTGCTCGATCCGATGCTCGATGCCGTGGTGAAGAAGGACAAACGCGAAAAGAAAGATCAGGGAGCGGACGCATGAGCGCGCAGATCGACCGCGATGAACACACGCCCCAGCCCTTGCAGCCGCTGAGTTTCCCGTTGTCGGGGCGCAGCCTCATCGAAGCGAGCGCGGGCACTGGCAAGACCTTCACCATCGCGATGCTGTATGTGCGGCTCGTGCTCGGTCACGATCCCGGCAATGCATCGGCGCGGCCGCTGACGCCGCCGGAGATTCTCGTCGTCACCTTCACCGACGCCGCGACCAAGGAGTTGCGCAACCGCATCCGCGCGCGGCTCACGCAGGCGGCGCGTTATTTTCAGCAAGCGGCAGAAGACAGCGAAGACGACGATCCGTTGCTGCACGATCTGCGCGAACAGTACGATGAGCATCTGTGGCCGTCATGCGCGCGCAGTCTGCAACTCGCCGCCGAATGGATGGACGAAGCGGCGGTGTCGACGATTCATGGATGGTGCAATCGCATGTTGCGCGAACACGCGTTCGACAGCGACAGCCTGTTCAGTCAGACGCTCGAAACCGATCAGAGCGATCTGCTCGCGGAAGCCGTGCGCGATTACTGGCGCACCTTCATGACGCCGCTCGATGGGCGTGGCGCGACGCTGGTTTCGACGTGGGTCAAGAGTCCGGCAGAGCTTCAGCAGAAGCTGCGCAATCTCGTCGATGTCGCGGCGT
The DNA here is from genome assembly GCF_001189365.1 of Candidatus Burkholderia verschuerenii. GTDB lineage: Bacteria > Pseudomonadota > Gammaproteobacteria > Burkholderiales > Burkholderiaceae > Caballeronia > Caballeronia verschuerenii. The sequence continues at coordinate 15,160 of NZ_LFJJ01000059.1, forward strand.
TGCTGCCGCAGTCCACCGAACCCGATGAAGTTCTCGAAGCACGCGCACGCAAGCTCGACGCACTCAAGGCGCCGTGGAAAAGCTGGCCCGAGGAAATGGGCCCGCTGCTCGACGCGGAACGCACGGCCAAGCGCCTGAGCGGAACCTCGTATCGCCGGGACTATTGCGAACGATGGCTCGCCGCGCTGACCACATGGGCGAACGATCCGCATGCCGCATCGCCCGAACTCAAGACGGGTTGGGATCGCCTCACCGCCGAAGCGTTGCTCGCGAACTGCAAGGGCACGCCGCCTTCGCATCCCGGTTTCGATGCGCTGTCGACCTTGCGCGCCGAACTCGCGGAACTCGACGCCGCGCGCACGGACATCCTCGCGCACGCGGCGCGATGGGTCGCGGAACGTTTTGCCGCCGAACAGACGCGTCGCGCGCAGATGGGCTTCAACGATCTGCTGTCGCGACTCGACAACGCGTTGCACGGCCCGAACGGCGCGCGTCTCGCGGAAGTGATCCGCCAGCAGTTTCCGGTCGCGTTGATCGACGAGTTTCAGGACACGGACCCGGTGCAGTACCGCATCTTCGACGCGGTCTACGGCGCGCGTGCCGATCGTGACGAAACGCAGCATACTTTGATCATGATTGGTGATCCTAAGCAAGCTATCTATGCGTTCCGTGGCGCGGATATTTTCACCTATCTCGATGCGCGCCGTTCGTGCGGCACGCGCCTTTACACGCTCGCGAAGAACTTCCGTTCGACGCATGAGATGGTCGCGGCGGTCAATCATTGCTTCGCGATCGCGGAGACGCGCGCGGACGGTCGCGGCGGGTTCCTGTTCCGCGACGAAGCCGCCAATCCCGTGCCGTTTATCGAAGTGAGCGCGCAAGGTCGCGCAGAAGCCTTCGCCGTCGATGGCGAAACGCAGCGCGCGCTGACCGTGTGGTACTTGCCGCCCGATGGCAGCGACGAGGGCGTGCGCAAGTCGGCGTATCTCTCGCAGATGGCCGCATCGTGCGCAAGCGAAATGGTGCGCTTGCTCAATCTCGGTCTGCGCGACGAAGCCGGTTTCGACAGCGACGACGGACGCCGCGCGTTGCGTCCCGCCGACATGGCCGTGCTGGTCAACAACTTCGGCGAGGCCCACGCGATACGCAGCCAACTCAGCGCGCGCGGCGTGCGTTCGGTGTATCTGCCCGAGCGCAGTTCGGTGCTGACCAGCGATCAGGCCGGCGAAATCGCGCACTGGCTCGCCGCGTGCGCGGAACCGGAAGACGGACGCCTCGTGCGCAGCGCGCTCGCCACCTCCACGCTCGGCTTGTCATTCACCGAACTCGATGCGCTCTTTTGCGACGAAGCGCGCTGGGAAGCCTGCGTGCTGCAATTTCGCGGCTACCGCGAATGCTGGCGGCGTCAGGGCGTGTTGCCGATGCTGCGTCGTCTGCTGAACGATTTTCATGTGCCCGCGCGCCTGCTGAAGTTGAATGCGCCATCGCGCGCATCGGACGAAAACACCGATGGCGAACGCGTGTTGACCGACTTGCTGCATCTCGCCGAACTGCTTCAGCAGGCGAGCACGCTGATCGAAGGCGAGCATGGTTTGATCCGTCATCTGCTCGAGGAGCGCGAGGCGGCGCAGGAAGGCACGGGCGGCGACGCGCGGCAGATGCGTTTGGAAAGCGATGGCGATCTCGTCAAGATCGTGACCATTCACAAGTCGAAAGGGCTCGAATATCCGCTGGTTTTCTTGCCTTTTGCATGTGCGTACCGCGCCGTCGACGAGAAAGCGATGCCGCTCAAATGGCACGACGACGCAGGCCGTTTGCACGTCGCGATCGAAGGCACGGCGGGCAACGTCGCGCAGGCCGACGAAGAGCGGCTCGGCGAAGATTTGCGCAAGCTTTACGTCGCGTTGACGCGCGCGCGCCATGCGACATGGATCGGCATGGCGGCACTCGACGATCTGGAGCGTAGCGCCATCGGCTATCTGTTGAGCGGGCAGAACGCGCTCGGGCCGGCGCGCTTCGTCGATGCGTTGGAAGCGGGCTTCGGTGTATCGGCGCATACGGCTTTGCTTGCCGCGCCAGAGCCGGGTATCGAGCGTTATATGGCGAACGACGAAGCGGCGCATCGCGGCGAGCCGCGCAGGTCTGCGCGCGTAGTGCGCGAGCCGTGGTGGATCGCGAGCTATTCGAGTCTCAAGACCTCTGATGGCGTCTACACGCCCGCGCCCGAAACGCCCGACGAAGACGTCTTTATCGAAACGCGCGACGCGCAAAGCGAAGCGGAAGAGGACGAAGACGCCACGCTCGCGCCAGCGCCTGTGCAGGCAACATCGAGCGCGTTACACGATTTTCCGCGCGGCTCGGAGCAAGGAAGCTTCTTGCACGATCTGCTCGAATGGGCCGCGCAACAAGGCTTCGCGGAAGTGGCGAAGGATCCGGCGATGCTGCGTGAAGTCGTCGCGCGGCGATGCAGCGTGCGCGGCCTCGAACGATGGATCGACACCCTCACCGACTGGCTCATGCGCATCGTCACGACGCCGTTCGTGCTGAGGGCGGAGCATGGCATGCAGGCGACATCCGTCACGCTGTCGCGCCTGCCGTCCGCGCTCGGCGAAATGGAATTCTGGTTCGCGGCCGCGCGCGTCGATACGCTCGAACTCGACCGACTCGTGTGCGCGCATACCTTCGGCGGCGCGGATCGTCCGGCGCTCGAGCAGACGCAATTGAACGGCATGCTCAAGGGCTTTATGGACCTCGTATTCGAGCACGATGGCCGCTATTACGTGGCCGACTACAAGTCGAACTGGCTCGGCGCGGACGATGCCGCGTACACGCCGGAACGCATCCGCGCGCAGATGCTGCGGTCGCGTTACGACCTGCAATTCGTGCTGTATTTATTGGGTTTGCATCGATTGCTGAAGACGCGCTTGCCCGATTACGACTACGACACGCATATGGGCGGCGCGGTGTATTTGTTCGTGCGCGGTTTGAACGCGGCATCGCAAGGTGTGTGCGCCGAGTGCCCGCCGCGCGAGTTGATCGAACGGCTCGATGCGCTGTTCATGGGCGAGACGCATGCGCTCGCCGCTGGTTTGGAGATCGAATGAGCACGCCGTTTTTTGCCACGCCCACCGATGCATCGATCGATGCACGCGACGCGCTCGCAAGCGCCCGCGATGCCACGCGTCTGCTTGCGGCATGGGTCGCGCGCGTCTGGTTGCGCGAAGTCGATGCCACGTTCGCCGGCTTTCTCGCTCGCGAAGCCGACGATGCATCCGGCTTGCTGATACTCGCGGCCGCTTTCGCAAGCCATCAACTCGGACGCGGCCACGCCTGTCTCGATCTCGCGGCGACCTTGTCTGATCCGACGTTTGCCTTGTCCTTGCCGCCGGATGGTCATCGCGCGGGCGATGAAGACGAAGAGGCCGACACGCCGATGCTGCCGTCGAACGTGCTCGAAGGCGTGACGCTCGCGCGCTGGCTCGAAGCGCTCGCGCAACCACATCTCGTCGGTTTTGGCGATGGCGATACGCCGCTCGTGCTGTCCGGCACGCGGCTTTATCTGCGTCGCTATTGGCGCTACGAGCAAGACGTGTGCCGCGCGATTCGCGAACGTATCGCGGAAGAGGACGCGCTCGATCCCGCTTCGTTGCGCGATGCGCTCGATGCGTTGTTTCCGCCGTCATCGGCAGCGAAGAAGGCGCGCACGGACTGGCAGAAGATCGCCTGTGCGCTGGCCGCGAAGAGCGCGTTCAGCATCGTCACGGGCGGCCCCGGCACGGGCAAGACGACGACCGTCGTCAAGTTGCTCGCGCTATTGCAGGCGCAAGCGTTGAAGGCTTCGTCCGATGCACGGCCGCTGCGCATTCGCCTTGCCGCACCTACGGGCAAAGCCGCCGCGCGTCTCAACGAATCGATCGCGGGCGCGGTCGAGAAGTTGCCGCTCGATGCGTTCGATCAAGCGCCGCTCATTCGCGAGGCAATTCCGACGATCGTCACAACGCTGCATCGGCTGCTCGGAACGGTGCCGAATTCGCGGCGCTTTCGTCATCATGCGGGCAATCCACTGTCGCTCGACGTGCTCGTGATCGACGAAGCATCGATGGTCGATCTCGAGATGATGAACGCCGTGCTGGCCGCCTTGCCACGCGGCGCGCGCATTGTGTTGCTCGGCGACAAGGATCAGCTGTCTTCGGTGGAAGTGGGCGCGGTGCTCGGCGAATTGTGCCGCCGCGCATCCGCCGCGCACTATACGCCCGCGACGCAGGCATGGCTCGAAGCCGCCAGCGGCGAGCCTATCGACGCAAAGGTTATCGATGCGCAAGGCGGAGCGCTCGATCAGGCCGTCGCGATGCTGCGCGAGAGTCATCGATTTTCGGCGACGAGTGGAATTGGTAAGTTAGCCGAAGCAGTAAACGATGGTGATCCGTCGCAGATGGCCAAGGTGTGGAAGCAGGGCTTCGACGATATAGCATTCGTCGAATGTCCGGAGCGTGGCGATGCGGTGCTCAAGGCGCTGGTCGTCGAAGGCGAAGCTGCGTCGATGGGCGTGACAGGCGATCTGTTCGACAGCGCGGCCGATGCGCGTCATGGCTATCGACGCTATCTGGAAGCGATGCGCGACCTGCAACCGCCGCATTATGCCGATCCCGTCGCCTTCGATGAATGGGCCCGCGCGGTGCTCGCCGCGCACGGCGAATTCCAGTTGCTGTGCGCGTTGCGGCGCGGACCGTGGGGCGTCGAAGGCATGAATCGCCGCATCGCGCGCATGTTGCAGGAAGAGGGCTTGATTCACGCGCATGCCGAGTGGTACGCGGGCCGGCCTGTGCTCGTCACACAGAACGATTACGAACTCGGGCTGATGAACGGCGATATCGGCATCACGCTGGCGCTGCCCGCGCCTGATGGAAAATGGAATTTGCGTGTCGCGTTCGCCGCCGGCGATGGCACACCGCGTATGCGCTGGGTGTTGCCGAGCCGTTTGCAGGCCGTCGAAACCGTATTTGCGTTGACGGTGCACAAATCACAAGGGTCGGAGTTCATGCACGCGGCGCTCGTGTTGCCCGACAGGATCAGCCCGGTGCTGACGCGCGAACTGATCTACACGGGCATCACGCGCGCGGGGCGATTCCTGACGATTGCGAGCGCCGGTGGCCTGGCGCTCGTCGATCAGGCGGTGCGGGCGCGCGTGCTGCGCGCCAGCGGTTTGTCGGCGGGATTCGACGCGTCGTGAGCCGCCGTCGGTCTTACTTGCCCAGTTCGTGCAGATACGCGGTACGTGCCGCGTAGGCCGTGTTCGCGAAGTCGCTGAAGACGCCATCCACGCCGAGCCGGAAGAACTTCAGATACTCCTGCGTCGGATCGCCGTTATAGTCCGCGGTCAGATATTTTTTCTCATTGCGGAACGTGAAGACGTGCACGAAAAGTCCGGCCTTGTGCGCATCGGTGATCACGCTCGTGGCGGGCTGCGTCGTCGCCTGACTTGTCGAGCCGGTGAAAGGCGTGCCGTCTGCGTTGGTCGCGGGATAAGGCGTGATCTTGTACGGCACGATCTGCGGCTTCCACGGGCCGATGCCGTCCGCATAGGTCTTGATCTGCGCGAGACCGGAGGGCGTCAGCATCACGTCGAACCAGCGCGGATCGCCGGCAACGGTCCAGTCGAACGGACGGCTGTCTGTGATCTCGTTGTAGATCACCGCGCTCGTGTGAAGGTCGACGTCGTAGGCATCGATCAATTGCACGATCTTCGTGTTGAGGCCGTGCGCCTTCATGTATTGCAGGCTCGACGGTTCGAAGCTCTGCACGAACACGGCCGCCGTCTTGCTGTTCAGATTGTTGTCGTTGAGGATCTTGATCAGCGCGTCCTCGAGCGGATGACTTCCCGCCACGCCGCAGCCGTTGGCGATGGCCTGTGCGTTGTTCCACGTCGGGTTCTTCGTCTCGGGATACACCGACAGCGTGCGGCCCGTCGCCGCGCTTTGCGTCTTGGCGATATCGATGATCTGCTGGAACGTGAGGACCGGATACTTGCCGTTGAATTCGGTCGGGCGCTCGCTCGCGGCATCGTAGGTCGTGCCGCCGATCAGCGTGCCGAGTTCGGCCGCCGTGAAGTCGGTGATCGACCAGTCGTTGGTGTGATCCTCGCCATCGACGATCAGCGACTTGAGCACGGACTTGGGATCGTTCGGATCGGTGAGATCGGTCAGATACTGCGACGGCCCGCTGGTCGGCGTGGTCGCCCATTGCACGTTCACCATCACGCCGGGCACCGTGCGCTTGCGGGCCGCAACGGACGCGTTGGTCTTGGCGACATCGGCGATATTGGTGTTATCCGACAGCCACGGATTATGACGGGCGACCAGCACGCAATCCTTAGACAAATGCAGATCTTCTTCGAGCGCATCGGCACCGTTCTGCGCGACCAATTCGTAGGATGGCTGAGTTTCTTCGGGACGCAAACCGGGCAATCCGCGGTGGCCGACCACCAGCGGTTTTTGTCCATCCAATGTCGAGAATGAATTATTGTGGTCGTCGCTGCCGCAAGCCGCGAGCGTGGCGGTAAAAGCAAGGAAAGCTGAAAAACAGGCATGCTTTCGCGTTCGATTCATCGACGTCTCCTCGTTGATAGTCTCCTTCCATTATTGCTAAGGGAAGGTTACGGTTATATGAACGAGGGCGCTATCAATCAAGCCAAACGAAGGCAGCTTTTCAACCACCTGCTTCGCGCTTGCCTTGTTCTTCCACGGTCAGAATCGCCTCCGGCATGACTTCGAGACGCGCCTGCGGAATCGGATCGCCGCTTTCGTCGCTCAGGCCATACGTGCCTTCATCGATCTTTTCGAGCGCGCGCTGGATATCGGCGATGCGCTGATCGTTCACGTTGCGCAATGCCTGATTCGGAATCTCCTGTTCCAGGCGCTGCGCGGCGTCTTCGAACTCTTCGGCTTCCGTGCCGTGCTCTTCCTGAAAGCGCCGTTCGCCAGCGATGGTGCCTTCCTCGCCGCCCAGCAAGGCGCGTTGCATCGCTAGGAGGTTGGCGCGTTGCTTTGCGATGAATTCATCGCTCAGGTTGCTTTGCTGGTCTGCCATTTGTTTAATTCCCGTAAAAAACTCAATGCATCAAATCGCCGCCACGCGTTCGGCGTGGCGGCGATGCTGAAGCGCGCTAAGCGCTCTTGGCGGATTCCTTTTTTTTACTTGCGTTTTTCTTCGCAGGCGGCTTAGCTTTTTTTCCTTCTCGACTTTAATTTCCTTAGGCTTTTCTGCAACCGCCTCGACCTTGGTAAAGCTCACCTTGTCGGTGTCTTTATCGAAGCTCACGTCGACCGTATCGCCGGATTTGAGTTTGTCGCCGAGAATTTCCTTGGCGAGCCGCGTCTCCAGTTCCTGCCGAATCTGCCGCTTGAGCTCGCGTGCGCCGAACTCCGGCCGATAACCCACATCGGCGAGATGATCGATAACGGATTCCTGCACCTTGAGCGTGATGTCTTGCGCCGCCGCCGTGCGCGTGACGCGATCGATCTGTATCTGCACGATGGAGCGGATATTGTCGCGCGAGAGCCCATGAAACACGATGATTTCATCGATACGATTGAGGAACTCCGGACGGAAGTGGCCCTTGAGCACGTCCATGAGTTTCGCGCGCATGTCCTTTTCGCTGTCGCGATCCTTGTCGCTCTTTTCCAGGTTGTCCATGATGATGGACGCGCCCAGATTGCTCGTCGCGATGATGATCGTATTACTGAAATCGACGACGCGCCCTTTGCCGTCGGTCAGGCGGCCATCGTCGAACACTTGCAGCAGCACGTTGTTCACATCGGGATGCGCCTTCTCGATCTCGTCGAGTAGAATCACGCTATACGGCCGGCGACGCACGCGCTCCGTGAGTTGCCCGCCTTCGTCATAACCGACATAACCCGGCGGCGCGCCAATGAGCCGCGCGACTGCGTGCCGCTCCATGTACTCCGACATGTCGATGCGAATTACCGCCTGCTCGTCGCCGAACACGGTTTCCGCGAGCGCCTTGGCGAGTTCGGTCTTGCCGACGCCGGTCGACCCGAGGAACAGGAACGTCGCGATCGGGCGATTCATCTGGCCAATGCCCGCGCGCGACAAACGCACGGCATCGCTGACGGCGACGACCGCTTCCTCCTGACCGACAACGCGTTCACGCAGCTTGTTCTCCATCTCGAGCAGCTTCTGACGTTCCTCCTGCGTCAGTTCGGTGACGGAAATGCCCGTCAACCGCGACACGACTTCCGCGACCGATGCGACCGTCACTTCCAGCGTCTCCGATCCGGTCTTGCGCTGCCACACTTCGGTCAGCTCTTCGAGCTTCGCCTGCTTTTCCTTGATGCGTTCCTCGAAGTTCTTCGCTTCGTCATAGCGTTTGCGCGACGACGCGTAATCCTGCTCGCGCTTCAATTGCGCGATCTCCGCTTCGAGTTCCTGAATCGCGGGCGGCCGCGATTTCGCGCCGATACGCACGCGCGCCGCAGCCTGATCGATGAGATCGATCGCCTTGTCCGGCAGATAACGCGACGTGATGTAACGGTCCGACAACTCGGCGGCGGCGACGAACGCATCGTCGGCGAAGGTCACCTGATGATGCGCTTCGAGCTTGTCGCGCAGGCCGCGCAAGATCACGATGGTCTGCTCGACAGTAGGCTCGGGCACTAGCACCGGTTGAAAGCGCCGCTCGAGCGCCGCATCCTTCTCGATGTACTTCTGATATTCGTTGAGCGTGGTCGCGCCGATCAGGCTCAACTCGCCGCGCGCAAGGGCCGGCTTGAGCACGTTGGCGATATCGAGTCCGCCTTCGCCACCGCCTTGCCCCGCGCCGACGATCGTATGCAGCTCGTCGATAAAGACGATCAGCTCGTCCTGCTTGGCGCTGACTTCATCGATCATCTGCTTGGCGCGCTCCTCGAATTCGCCGCGATATTTCGCGCCCGCGACCATTGAGTTGATGTTGATTTCGACGAGACGCTTGTTGCGCAGATCTTCCGGCACGTCGTCATTGACGATACGTTGCGCGAGTCCTTCGACGATAGCCGTCTTGCCCACGCCCGGTTCGCCGATCAGCACCGGGTTGTTCTTCTTGCGCCGCGCGAACACTTCGATCGTGCTCTCGATTTCCTGCGCACGGCCGAGCACCGGATCGAGCTTGCCTTCGCGCGCCATCGCGGTGAGATCGCGGCCGAACTTGTCGAGCGTAGGCGTGTTGGTCGGTGCATCGACGCGTCCGTCCTCCGCGCCCTTGCCGACGACCTTCACCACTTTCTGCTGCAATGCTTCGGCAGTGATCCCGTATTTCTTCAGCAGCGTCCCCGCGATGGAATCCGGCACCGACGCCAGTCCGATCAACACATGCTCCGGTCCGACATACGAATGCCCGAGCTCGCGCGATGCCTGAAACGCGTATTGAAACGCGCGCTTGAGTCGCGGCGAGATGGTCATCTTCTCGACGGGCGCATCGGCATCGGCCTTGCCTTTTTGCGCGTGTTCATCGATATAGCGTTTGATGTCGTCGGGAGAAAGTTTCAGCTCCTTGAAGAGCGCCTGCACGACGTCGGTATCGGCGAGCACGTAAAGCACTTGCTCGGTATCGAGCTCGGTCTTCTGCAATTCGTGGGCTTTTTCTGCGGCGCGTTGCAGCAGTTCCATCGTCTGCTCGCTGAATGCATCGGTGACGTCGACGGAATCGCGCGGCACGGAGGCAACCATGTCGTCGTCGTCATCGTCGGCCATGTTGCCGCCCATGAAACGCGAGAGTCCGCCGCCGAGCAGCGAGTCGAACGAGTTGAGCATGTTTTGATGCCGCATCAACTGACGATAGTCGTATTCGCAGATCGACATCGACTTGCGCTGGCCGTTTTGCACGACCGTCACCTGTACGACGGCGGGCCGTGCATGACAAATTTCGCATAGGGCAGGCATGATTCTCGTCTCCAGTATCAGGGCGGTTCATGAGCGAGCCGAACGATACGCGCGATGCAAACCCTACGCGCAACTCGCCGGCGATGCGATGCTTCTCCCCGTGAGTCTGTTATGGAGCTGTGTTTCGCGATGCGGCCTTAACGGCTTGCGCAGCCGCGATGGAAACCCGGGCTGTCGATGCGTGTCAGCTTCCGCGCGTGAAGGTCACGCCGGAGCGATGCTGCATCTCACCGTTGAACCACGATTGCGCGCGTTCGATGCCGTCGCGTATCGCCTCTTGCGGCGTGCGCCATTCGGGTTGCGTGGTTTCGGGCCACGCGGCGAGCAATGGCTTGCCGTCGCGACTGACGTCGAGATCGGCGACCCACGCGCCGCGATCGTTGCGACGGGTGGCGACCGAGATGTTGAAGCCGGCAAAGACGTCGATGGCTGATTCCATGCGTTCCTCCGCTGCGGTTCTGACATCGGCGAAGCGCGGGGCGGCCCGGCTTCGATGCGTGGCGAGCGTATTGACCGACGGACGACTCGCGCGCCACAGCAGGATGTTACGCCGCCTCCGGAATCGGCGTATTCCGGAGGCGTTTTCTCCGATGCGCGTCAGACCGCCTTGGTGGCCGGCGTGGTCATCGCGGGGTCGCTCGTGCTGACCTTGCCCGTCTCGATGTGTCCGGCGATGCGGCGCACCCACGCCGTATTCGACGCCATCGAGAACGAAAGGTCATACCATTGCGCGCTGCACGACAGATCGAAATGCGCTTCGACGGTCTTGCCCGCGGGCACGTTGATGGACTGCGGCGCCTGCGCATACGCGTTGTCCGCGGCGCTGACGGTCAGCGCTTGCGTGCTGCCGTTGGCGATCGCGACATACACGTTGCCGTTCGCGACGTCGTAGCACGTCGTGATGTCCGGATGCGCGGCGGCATCGGCGGACGCGGAGCCCATGAAGCGGCGGAAGAAGCCGTTCGGGCCATAGACGTTGACGGCGTAGTTGCCGTTCGCATCGAGCGTCCAGGTGTCGGAGAGTTGCTTGCCCGCTTCGACCGTGTAATGACGCGGCGTGGCGCTCGGATCACCCGTATAGACCCAGAAGTGCGCGCCTTGCGTGCCGGTGTTGGCGAACGTGACGACATATCCGCCCGATTGCAACTGACCGTTGACGTGCAGTTCGTACGGCAGCGCACGCGCGGCACGCGTGCCGGTTTCCTGCGCTTCGATGGCCTGCTGCGTGCCGGTTGCGGGCGCGGTCTGCGAGGTCGAGCGCGCGCATTGCTGATCGGCCTGCGTGATGTACGTCGACGTGTTCGGCAGCGTCGGGAAGCTCGCATCGGACTTGCTGAAGTCGAGCGACTTCGTCAGATCGCCGCACACCGCGCGACGCCACTGCGAGATGTTCGGCTCCTGCACGCCGAAGCGCTTCTCGATGAATTGCAGCACCGACGTGTGATCGAACACCTGCGAGTTCACATAACCGCCGCGCGACCACGGCGAGACCACGAACATCGGGACGCGCGGTCCGAGTCCGTAGGGCAGGTTGTCGGCAGTATAAGTGCCTTGCTGCGTCGCCGTGACGAGCGTGTGACGCTCGAGCGTGATATCGACCGTGCTCGCGCCGGTGTTCGGCAGCGTCGGCGCTTGCGGCGGCACCATATGATCGAAGAAGCCGTCGTTCTCGTCGTACATGATGAACAGAACGGTCTTGCTCCACACGTCGGGATTCGACGTCAGCGCATCGAGGATCGTCGCGATGTAGTTCGCGCCATAGAGCGGCGTGTACTTCGGATGCTCGGAATACGCGGCGGGCGGCAACAGCCACGACACTTGCGGCAGATTGCCTGCCTGCACGTCGGCCTTCAGTTGCGTGAGATTGCGTGTGCTCATGCCGCGCGTCTGCAGCGACGAACCCGCCAGCGCGTTCACGAAGTTCTGGAAACACGCGAGCATGTTGGTGCCGTAATTGCCCGTGTAGTTATCGAAGTCCGTGCCTTGCTGATAGACCTGCCACGAGACGCCCGCCGTTTCGAGACGCTCGGGATACGTCGTCCACGTGAAGGGATTCAGCTTGGTCGTATCGAACTGATTGTCGATGTAGTCGACATTGTCGAGCAGCGGACCGCCGCCCGTGCCGAGCGGATCGACCATGCCCGTCATCAGATACATGCGGTTCGGGTGCGTGTTGCCGGGAATCGAGCAGAAGTAGTGATCGCAGACGGTGAAGGCATCTGCGAGCGCGTAATGGAACGGGATGTCCGCGCGCGTGTGATAGCCCATCGTCATGTTGGTCTTTTGCGCGGCCCACTTGTCCGCGCGACCGCCATCGATGGCGCCATGCGTCGTCGCCCACGTATGCGGCAATCCGCCGATACATTGCGCGTTCACGCCCGGATTGGTCGTGTCGTAGCGAAACGGCGCGATGGTCTGCGACGGATCTTCCTGACGCGGCTGATACCACACCGGCTGGCCGTTCGGCAGCGTGACGGGGAAGCGGTCGTTATAGCCGCGCACGCCGCTCAGATGGCCGAGATAGTGATCGAACGAGCGGTTTTCCTGCATGAACACGACGATGTGCTGCACGTCCTGAATGGTGCCGGTCACCGTGCTCGGTTCGATGGCGAGCGCGCGGCGGATGGCGTCGAGGAACAGCGCGGTCGCAGCGGTCGCGCCGGCGAGTCCGGCCGAGAGCTTGAGGAAGTTGCGTCGGGTCTGAGTGGCCATGAGGGGTGTCGTGTGGGTCGTGTAGGTCGTGTGTGTCGATGTCGATCGATGAATGCGCGCGCGGAAGGATCAGGACTTCGGCTGCGTGAAGCCCGGCGGGCAATGCATGTTGGCTCTGGCTTCGGTCTCGCCGCCGCAGGCGGCCTTGACCGTGGGCGTGGGAGATGAATCGGAATCGCCGTGACATGCGCCGAGCGAGAGCGCGAGCGCTTGCACGCCGATGAGGGCGAGGAGCCGAAGTGCCGGCGTCTGCATGTTTGTTCTCCGTTATGAGGTAAGCAGACGCGAGCTTGTGCGTCCGACGCGGCTGCGTATGGGAACAGGCGGTGCGGGCAGAACGATAATTTCTGAATGTTACAGACCGGTGTCGCGAGTGTTTGTTTTCATAAGCCTTTCTGTGTCATGACATAACGCCTTCTTTGTGTCATTGCGGATTCTCTATTAAACATCGGATACCTAAATAAATGACAAGAATGACGAAGCCCCGGCTGAACGACTCAGACCGGGGCTAGCGTGCTCGACATTGATACATGAAACGTCCTTCCATAATGTACATCGACTTCGATACGACATCCATCAAACGCTGATCGTGCGACTTCACTTGAAGCGACTGCTGTTACCTAATGCGATTACCTACTGCGATTACGACGACAACTTAAAGCGACTGCGAGATTCAAAGTTGTGTGCGTCAAGTTGTGCAGAAATCGGATGCCGGTGGTTTCAGTTGATCCTTCTGTGCGACGTGCGGCGCGAAGGGCGTAGCCCGCAGCGCCGAACGCCGCGCGGCCGCTATGCAGCAGCG
>NZ_LFJJ01000060.1 GCF_001189365.1 Candidatus Burkholderia verschuerenii
TTTAAGCGTATCAAGCATTTTCGTCGCGTCGCCACTCGATATGACAAACTCGCCCACAGCTACCTCACCTTTGTCTCCATCGTGTCTGCCTTCGGGCCGCTCTTAAATGTAAACAGGACCTAGGGATTCATCCGCACACGAAGGGCTTCCGGGTGTTCTCGCTGCGCTCGCCGTTGTATGTGAAGGGCACGTTCAAGAAGCCGGATGTGGGCGTGAGCGTCGGCGCGTTGGCCGCGCGTGGCGGCGCGATGGTCGGCCTCGGGCTGATCAACCCGTTCGCCGCGCTAATTCCGCTGATCGCGCCGAGCAACAACAAGCCGCTGCCGTGTCAGCAGATGCTCGCCGACATGAGCCGCGCGCCGACCCCGCCCGCGCCGGGACAGAAGGAGAAGGCCAAGGCCGCGCCGGCATATATGTCGTCGGGCGCGTCGGCGGCGGATGCGGCTGGCGCGGCAAAGAAGAAGCCGGCTGCGCCGACGCTGGCGAGCGCATCGTTGTACAAAGGAAGCTGAGCGCGTGGACAGATGCTGTGCATAAATCTTCAGCGCTTACTTCAGTGCGCAAACGTTCTCGCGCACGATTAATTCTTATTCATCAGAGACTTAACTCGCATCGCGCGTAACTTTTCAACAGTTCTTTCCACAGAAATTGTGGATAACTCTGGCGTCGTCGTGTGGGGCGTGTTTGAGCCGATGTGCTGACGCGATCCGCGTCGCACGGCGTTTCCCGAGAAAAATCAAGAATTTGCTTGAGTCTTGCAGCGCTTTTCCACAGACCTTTCCCCGTCGGCTGGGGATAAGTTATGCAAGTGGGGGATGGGGAAAAGCGCCGAGTGACGCGCAACGAAGCGCCGGTGGGTTTTCGTTGCGGCTCAGGGAGTTAAGGGAGTTCTCAGAGGGTTTTCAACAAGGTGGTCACCAATTGCTGGGGACAACATTGAATTAGATAGACAAGCCCGGTCCGCCATTACTTCCGAGCAATTGCTCGACTGCATCCGCGTTGGCATAATCCTGCTCGGGCAGTCCGTCGAGGAGAACCAGCACATCGTTACTCACACCGGCCTCGCGCGCCGCGTCGACCAGCGCATCCTTATTGGCGGGATAATCCACGGCCCGCAGCACCTGGGCGATTTCGTCGTCGATCGGTTCGTCGTTCAGGTCTTGCTTGGCGGGCTTATCCGACATGAGTAGTAGCGGTCCTGATGAAGTTAAAAAAAGCTGCCTCAGGTCTGCTGAACCTGAATCTTCTGGCTGGCCATGCCGTGACTCGGCGTGCGCGACTTCGGCATCGGCACGTGACGCCAGCGGGCGTGATCGAGGCTGTCCGCCGTGATATCCGGCGCGGGCGGCGCGGCGTTCACGCGCAATGCGGCGGCCGTCGCTTTCATGGCGACACTGTTTTCGTCGGACGGACTCGTATGCAGCGGCGCGGCATAGCACGAGACCGAGACCAGAGCCATCGATAACAACGTTGAGGTCTTCATCGGGCAACCCTTCCTCACGTGAGCAGCGAGAAGCATCAAGCAAGGGCTATGCCGATGCGCTTCCCGTCCGCCTGCCGTGCCGCCGATCGCTCGATGTCATCGGTGCACGGGCGCGACGCTCGAATACTTCAAGTGATGGTTTAACTGGCCCGGCATCGGCGGCGATATGGACAAAAACGTCCCTGTGCACCGCGAAATTTCACGGCTGCGCAGTTTCAGCGCGAGGTCGGGTTTAACCGGAAGTATGCGTCCAGAAGCGAGGTTTTGTACACGACGCCCAGCAGCAAAGGTTGCGACTTTTGTTCGATAACCGGCAATCGTTCGCCTTGGAAGGCCAAGAAATGCTGAAGCGCCTCGCCGAGCGACATGTCGGGCGTCAGCACGTCGAATTGCGGCTGAAGATAGTCGGCGGTGGTCTTTGTTTCGGTGCCTTTTTCGTCGAGCAGATCGGAGGTGATGTCCTTCAGCGCGACCACGCCGCGAAAGTGTTCGGCTTCGTCCACGACATACAGATACTTCACCGGATATTCGAGAAACACGCGCGTCATGTCCTTGACGTTGGCCGTGAGCGTGACGACCGTGTCGGCGGGTTTGACGAGCTCGCGCATCTGCGTGGCGGCGAGACGCAGGCGTTCCTTTTCCTCGCGCGTGCGACGCAGCGTGACTTCGTACATCGACGTCTGCTCGGACGTGCGTGCGATGTAGTAGGGCGATCACGCAGGCGAGCATCAGCGGCAGCATGACCTGATACGAGAGCGTCATCTCGAAGATCATCAGGATCGCCATGAGCGGCGCGTGCGTGGCGGTGGCGAGGAACGCGCCCATGCCGACCATCGCGTAGGCGAAGGGCGCGGAGGTCGAGTCCGGCCAGATCGCGTGCACGGCGAGGCCGTACAGACAGCCGAGCACGGCGCCGACGAACAGCGTCGGCGTGAAGATACCGCCGACCGCGCCCGAACCGGCCGTGGCCGCCGTCGCGACGATCTTCATCAGCAGCACGGTGAGCAGCGCGGTCCAGGTCCACGGCTCATGCAAGAGCGAGTTCACGACTTCGTAGCCGTTGCCCCAGACTTCCGGCCACCAGATCGAGATGATGCCGACGATCAGCCCGCCGAGCGCGAGGCGCACCGGCAAAGGCAAGGGCAGCGTGGCGAAGCGTTTCTTCGATGCCGCCAGCAAGCCCAGAAAGCGCGGCGCGATGGCCCCGCACAACAGCCCGAGCACGACGAACAGCACGACTTCGAGCCCGGTGACGGTCGGGAACACGGGCATCTCGTAAGGCGGTTTATAGCCCGCGAACTCGCGCATCGTGATGTTGGCGACGACCGACGACACGACGATCGGCCCGAAGCTTTCCATCGCCATCGAACCGAGCACGAGTTCGGTGACGAAGAACGCGCCCGCGATCGGCGCGTTATACGCCGACGTGATCCCGGCCGCCGCGCCGCACGCGACGAGCAAGCGCAGACGCGGCGGATCGAAGTGCACCCATCGCCCGATCAGCGACGAGGAAAGCGCGGCGAGTTGCACCATCGAGCCTTCGCGCCCGATGGACCCGCCGCTCGCGATCGTGATCAGCGACGACAGGCTGCGCCAGAAACTCTGCCACACGGGCACCACGCCATCGCCAATGGTGACCGCTTCCATATAGTCGGTGTTCGCGTGCTTGCCGTTGCTGGCGCGATGCCGTGCCGCAATCAGGCAAACGCCCGCGATCAGTCCGCCGATGGCGGGCAAGGCGACGCGCGCGGGCAGCGGCAAGCCCTTCGCCAGCGCAACCAGTCCATCCGAATGATTGCCGAGCAGCCGTTCCAGAGTCGCGATACCTTCCCGAAACACCGCCGTCGCAAACGCGCCGGCCACGCCGACGATGACCGCCCAGACGAGCATCGTGTGCGAATCGGACAGACGGAACAGCTGTTCGGCGCGCGTGCGCAGTTTGAGCAGGAATGAGAGCACTTTTGCGAAATCGTGGAAAGCTTAGAAGCAAATGGAATAAGGGAGGTGGAAGGATAGCATCCGGCATGACCGTGAGGCCACGCTTCGGACGATTACGCATGCTCGATGCGCGAAAAAAAGCCCGGCGGTGCGATCGCCGGGCTTCGGGTTGCATCAGCGCAACGGCTCGATACTCACCACTTCGGCGCAAACGACGGATTCGCGTTCCGGCGTCCTTCGTCGAGCGCGTCGATTCTGGCGATATCGCTCGCGTCGAGCTTGAGCTTTTGCGCGTCCCAGTTGGTCTTCTGATGCTCCGCATTGGTCGACGCCGACAGCACGACGATATCCCGCGACAGCAGCCACGCGAACGCCACTTGCGCGGGCGTCGCACCGTGCTTTTCGGCGATCGACTTGATGGTCGAATCGTTGTGCGCGCGTCCTTCGGACAAGGGCATGTAGGCCGTCACCTTGACGCCGAGCGCTTGCGTCGCGTCGACCAGTTTGCGGTTGGCGAGAAACGGGCTGACTTCGATCTGATTCGTGACGATATCCTTGCCGCCCGGCGCCTTCACAGCTTCCTGAAGCAGCGGCGCGGTGAAATTCGATACGCCGTAATGCCGGATCAGCCCGAGCTTTTGCGCTTCCTGCATCGCGGCGAGCGTTTCGGCGATCGGCACCGCGCCCTGCGGCGACGGCCAGTGGACCAGCGCGAGATCGAGCGTGCCGATATCGAGTTTCGCGTGGCTATCCTTCAGGCTCGCGATGAGCGCGTCGCGTCCGAGCCGGTCCCACCAGACCTTGGTCGTCACCCAGATGTCGTCGCGCGGCACGCCCGAGTCGCGCACGCCCTGACCAACGGCGACCTCGTTATTGTAGTACTGCGCGGTGTCGATATGACGATAGCCGATCTGCAAGGCGCTCGACACGGCCTGCGCGGTCTTCGCGGCATCGACACGGAAAGTACCGAGACCGAATGAAGGAATCGTTTCGATCATGCTGGCTCCAGTTTGAATGCAGGGTTGCGTACTACTTCGCGTCCTGATCGAGTTCGGGATAGTGGCGAAAGATGCCGGATTCGTTGAAAGCGAGCCGCCGTTCCGAATCGACATAGGCGGCGATATTGGGCCGCTTCAGCACGGCATCATGTAGAGCGGCGACGCGCGGATAGTGCTTGCCGAATGTCTTCATCGCGCGCGGAAAGGCGTAGTGCAATCCGTCGACAATCTGAAAGAGCGAGAGATCGACGTAGGTCACCGCATCGCCGATGATCTGCTTGTCGCCATGCGGATTCTGCTTGAGCACGCGCTCGAAATAGCCGATGAACTTCGGCTCGCGCTGATCCAGAAAATTCTGCGTGCGGATTTTCGCGGCGTCCTGCTGATCTTCGTAGTAGAGATCGGTTGCCAGCGGATGATGCGTGTCGTGCACCTCCGCGACGAAATCCGCGATTGTCAGTTGCAGTCCGTGCGCGACGTAGCGCAGGCCCTCGTCCTTCGGCGCTAGCTTTAGCTTCGGGCCGAGATAGAGCAGGATATTGGCGACATGCGGCACGATAAGATCGCCGTCTTTCAAAAACGGCGGCGCGAAGGGAATATGCGGCTCGGTCTTGCTGTTGATGATCTTCATCATCGCGCTCGAACCGTTCGGGCCGTACGCGACATCGACATACTCGGCGCCGGCATCTTCGAGCGCGAGGCGCACGAATTCGCCGCGGCCTTGCAGGCCGTCCCAGTAGTAGAGTTCGTAAGCCATGTGTGAGGTCCTCGTCGGGGATGTGGCGAGGCGCGTCGGCGAGCTCACGACGCGCGGACGAGGACACTGGGAAGCAACAGGCGTTCCCGAGATGCGCTAGGCTGCTTGGCTGTCGTCGTAAAGGCCCGCTGCGAGCCGCGCGGCAAGCGTCTTGCGATCGACCTTGCCGACCGCCGTCTCAGGCAGCGAATCGACGAAGAGCACATCGTGCGGCACGTAGATGCGCGACAGGCGCTTGCGTACCGCGTCCTGAATGCCCTCGGCGTTCATCGCGGTGAGATCCTTCGGCACGACGAAGGCAACCGGCACTTCGCCGAGATCGCGATCCGCGCGGCCCACCACGCAGCACGCGCTGACATCGGCATCGGCAACGATCACGCTTTCGATCAGCAACGGCGACAGATTTTCGCCGCCGCGAATGATCACATCCTTGATGCGGCCCGTGACATAGAGATAGCCGTCATCGTCGAAGCGGCCGAGATCGCCGGTGCGCAGCCAGCCATCGGCGACGGTGCGCGAGGTGGCATCGGCCGCGCCGAGATAGCCCGTCATCAGGTTCGGCCCGGCGATGCAGATTTTGCCTTCGACATTCGATGCATCGCTCATCGCGCCATCGGCTGCGCGCAGTTGCACGGTTTGTCCCGGCAACACGCGTCCCACCGATCCGATGCGCCGCGCCTTCGGCGGATTGAGCGTGCTGGTGCACGTCGCTTCCGACAAGCCATATGAAATGACGAGCGGACAGCCGAGCTTCGCTTCCACTTCGCGATGCAGCGCTTCGGTGATCGGCGCGGAACCGCAACGCGCCATGCGCAAGGTCTTCAACGATGCCGCATCGAATTTCTGCGCAAGCATGCGCGAATACATCGTCGGCACGCCGGTGATGATGGTCGACGCGAAACGCGTCAGCAATTCGGGCATGTCTTCCGCGCGAAAACGCGGACAGAACACGATAGTCGCGCCCGCAAGCAAGGGCGCGAAAAGCTGATTGTTCACGCCGTTGGTGTGATAGATCGGCATCACATGAAGCAGGCGATCGTCGCTCGATAAGGCGCTTTGTTCGAGCACGCCGAGCGCGTTGTTCAACAGCGCGGCCTGCGTGAGTTGCACGACCTTCGGCCGTCCCGTGCTGCCCGATGTGAACAGCAGCAAAGCGGGGCATTCAGACGCGACATCGATTGGCGGAAAATATGACGCTTCCTTCAGGTGTTCGATATCGAGCGTGCGCGTATCTTCAGGAATGGTCAGTTATCCGACAGATTTGTCATGCACCAGGAATCGCGCACGCGTTTCGACCAGACGCGCGCTCACTTCCTCCGCCGACAGCTTCGGCTCGAACACGCAAGGGCACAGTCCCGCGCGGATCGCGGCGAGCAGCAACACCACGGCGTCGATGGAGCGCGTCATCATGATCGCGACGACATCGCCCGGATGCGCATCGCGGCCCGACAGGTTCACCGCGACCGCGCCGGTTTCGCGCGCAAGGTCCGCGTAGCTCAGCGTGCGCGTGCCATCGGTCAGGGATGTCGCGTGCGTGCCAGTACTGCTCGAAGGCTTGTGCAAGGCTTGCCGGTCGCGCGTTGAAGCTCAAGGCGGTGGATGTCGTCACGGTGCTTACCTGAGTCGAATGGCGGCGTCGTTTTCGAATTGGCGTTGCGGATCGAGCGAGCGAAGCGCTTCCTGCTCGCGCGCGCTCGGTGGCGCGGTCGGTTCGGCGCAGGTCGCATCGAAACTGAAGCCGGTGCGTTCGCGCACTTCATCGAGACTCGATTCGGGATGCCACGATTGCAGCGCGAGCCGTCCATCGCGTTTGACGAACACCGCGATCGGCGTGACGACGCCGTGCATGCCGCCCCACGACGTCACGAAATCGAGCTTCTCGACGAGCGTGCGCTTCGAATGTTCGGTGCGCCAGGTGCAGGCGCGCTTCGCGGTGGGCAGCATCACCGCGCCGCCGCCGCCCGGCAAGCGAACTTTCGGATGCGCCCATTCGCCGATGCACGAGTTGTTCGCGCAGCCCGCGCCATCGAGTTGCGCCGCGCCGAGAAAGGTCAGGTCCATGCGGCCGCGCGTGCAAAGATCGTAGAAATCCTCATTGGCGAAGATCGACGACGATCCTTCGGCCAGCAGCGGATCGGAACTCGAAATGGGAATCGAGGAGGGCGTCGGATCGACGCCGCCCGCGACATTGATATACACGAAGTCCCAGTCGTAGGCGCGCTTGGCGAGCAGACAGGCGAGCATCGGCGGAGTGGAATTCACGCCGCTGAAAGTGATCTCGTTCGGGCGAATGAAACGCGCGAGATTCGTGACGATATACGAGAAGCCGCTCCATTGCTCAGCCATGACGCGCCTCCTTCGCGGTCGCTTCCGGCGCCGCATCGATATGACGCGCGAGCGATTCGGCACCGTCTTCCAGATACGCTTCGACCGCCGGATAGTCGATCGCATACGACCGCCAGCACGATCCCGGCCACGCGCCGTTTTTGACGATCGCGTAGTTTTGCACCATGAAATAAGGCACCACGGTGAGTTCGGGCTGATCGGCGAAGTTCGCATCCGAGACTTCTTCCGCAACGACCAGCACGCTTTTCGCGGCGCGGCTCATGATGCGGTCCCAGTGATACGTGCCCGAAATCCGCACATTGCCGAGCCGGTCCACGCTCGATGCATGGATCACCGCGAAGTCCGGCGAAATCGCGGGAATCACGTAAGTCGGCTCGCCCTTACCGTAGGGATCGTCGAGACATTTCCAGTCGTTGATACGCACCAAATCGCTGCCATGCACGCCGCCGCACGGCATGAAGGGCACGCCGAACGCCGCCGCGCGCAAGCCGGCGGTGAGCGTCGCGCACGCGTGTTCTTCGAGCGTCAACTGGCCTTTCTCGACCGCGCGCCGATAGTATGGCGCGAGCCCGAAATTGCCTTCCATCGCGACGATGCCGCAGCGCGCCCGCGACGCCACGCCCGCGCGGCACAGAATGTCGATGTCATATCCCGGCGATTGCTTGACGATCTCGATATCGCGCTTTTCCTGACGGATCATCTCGCGCACGAACGCGAACGGCCCGCGATGCAGAAAGCTGCCGCCCAGTCCGACCGATGCGCCGTTCGGCACGAGCGCGACCAGTTCCGCGAGCGAGACCTGCTTCTCCTTGCTGGCGAATCCCGAACTCATGATGAATGTCTCCTACGCCTTCTTTTGCGAGGCAAGATAGGCTTCGATACGCTTGTGAAGTCCCGGCGCGGACGCCGAACGCACCAGCGCGGCGAGATCGGTGTCGGCCTGTTCGGTGTCGAGCGCGCGACGCAACAGCGCGCGGCTGTCGGCGGGCAGGGCGTTCACGCGCTCGATGGCCGCTTCGATCACGGCGGCGTGTTCCTCCGGTCCCGCGATCAGTTCGATGAAACCGTTCGCGCTCGCGCGTTCCACGTCGAAGGTCGTCGCCATTTCGAGGATACGCTGCGCCTCGCGCGTCCCGACGATGCGCGCGAATCGCGCCGAACCGAGCACAAGCCCGAACTTGAGTCCGGGCATGCGGAACGTCGAACCGGGCGCGGCAACGCGCAGATTGCACGCGGCGACCAGATCGACGCCCGCGCCGAAGTTGCGGCCATGCGCGAGCGCCACCGTGAAACACGGCGAACTCGCGATGCGGTTCAGCAGGGTCTCGATGCGAATAAAGCGCAGCACGAGATCGCCTTCGCTTTGCGTCTGGACTTCGCTCATGTCGAAGCCCGCGCTGAAACAACGGCCTTCGCCTTGCAGCACGACGAGCGGCATGCGCGCGGCTTCGGCATCGTCGAATGCCTGAAGCAGCTCTTCGACGATACCCGCCGACAACGCATTCAGCTTGTCCGGCCGGTTGAGCGTGATGATCCAGTGTGTCGCCTGCCTGTCGATGACGATGCTGCTCATGCCTCGACCTCCGACTTCTTCAGCAACTCGCCGTTATGTTCGCCGAGGTCCGGCGGACGCAGACGAATCTCCGGCGTCTTCCCTGAAAACTTGACGGGCGACGCGAAGGTCCGCGTCAGCACGCCGTTCGGCAATTCGAGCGGTTGCACCCATTGTATATGATCGACTTGCGTATCGCTTAGTACTTCGGAATAAGTGTTGATCGGCGCGCACGGCACGCCGGCCTCGCGAAAGCGCGTGATCCAGTAGTCGGCGTCGTGATTCGCGAAGATGGCTTCGAGCGTATCGCGCAATTCGACCTGATGCTGTGCGCGCAGCGTGGTGCTCGTATAGCGCGCGTCCTGCTCGAGTTCCGGGCGCTCGACGACCTTGCACACCGACTTCCACAACGCGTTGTTGCCCGCCGCCATGCCGAAATACGTATCGCGCGCCTTAAAAGGCCTGATACGGCGCATTGCGTGGATGCGCGGAACCGAGCTTTTGCGGATCGCGGCCCGTGCCGAAATATTCCGATGTCTGCAATGCGGCGATCGCAAGCGTCGCGCCGAGCATAGGCACATCGATATGCGTGCCTTCGCCCGTTTGCGCGACGCCGCGCAAGGCCGCCGTCACCGAAAACGCCGCGTACAGGCCCGCCGCGAAATCGGCCAAGGGCACGCCGCATTTCACCGGCGCGCCGCCCGGTTCGCCGGTGATGCTCATGATGCCGCTCATCGCCTGCACGGTGAGATCGAAACCGCTTTCCTGCGAGCGCGGCACGGTTTGCCCGTAGGCCGAAATCAAACAGTAGACGAGGCCCGGTTTGAGCGCGCGCATGTCTTCGTAGCCAAGACCGAGCCGATTCATCACGCCCGGACGATTGTTCTCGATCACGACATCCGCGCTCTTGATCAGCGCCTTGGCCTGTTCGATGTCGTCGGCGTTTTTCAGGTCGAGCGTGACGGAGCGCTTGTTGCGATTCAGCGAGGCGAAGTTCTCGCTGTATCCCTCGGAAATCGGCGGCCAGGCGCGCAACGTGTCGCCGCCTTGCGGATGCTCGACCTTGATGACGTCCGCCCCCATGTCCGCGAGCAGCATGCCGCAATACTGGCCCGCCGCGACGTTGCAAAACTCGATAACCCTGATTCCCTGAAGCGGTTGATCCATTCGTTCCCTCCGGCAGTCTGATGAGTGCGTCGGCGCGTTGCCCCGAACTCGCTGAAGTCATTGTGACGCGCCGCCGCGAGCCTGTAAACCATAAATTGAAACGTAAATCCTATAATTCATGATATGCGGCTTCGTGAAAACACCGATTCCGCTCGTGCGCAAGAGTGCGGCGGTGGGGGATTTTCCACGATGCGCGGCCAATGGATACGGGGCTGTCAGACGAAATCGCGGGTGTAGAATGAGCTTTTAATCCTAAGTTTTAGGACCTCATGGACAAGACGTTGCTGAAGGGCCTGATGCTGCTCGAAGCGCTCGCCGACCAGAACGGCAAGCCCGTCACCATTCCCGTGCTGGCGGAGCAGGTCGGGCTGACCAAGAGCAACACGCATCGCACCTTGCAGACGCTCGCGCATGCCGGCTACGCCACTCGCGACGAAGTCACCGGCAACTATCGCAGCACCTTCAAGCTGTTCGAACTCGGCGCCAAGCAGATGGCGCAGATCGACGTGCGGCAATTCGCATCGAGCCATATGCGGGCGCTGGTCGAATTCACGCAGGAGACTGTGCATCTGTCGATTCTCGATGGCGGCTCGGTCGTGTATGTCGACAAGATCGAAAGCGCGCAGCCGGTGCGGGCGTACTCGGTGCTCGGCCGCCACGCGCCGGCGTATTGCGTCGCGACCGGCAAGATTCTGTTGGCGCATCAGAGCCAGGAGTATCAGACGCGTCATCTCACCGATCTCAGCGCCTACACCAAAGCCACCATCACCGATCTGCCGACGCTCAAGGCCGAGCTCGCGCGCGCGTCGGCCAACGGTTATGCGGTCAATCGTGGAGAATGGCGGGAGGCGGTCGGCGGCGTCGCCGCGCCGATCTTCGATGCGTTCAGCGCGCCGGTCGCGGCCATCGGCATTTCGGGGCCGCTGGAGCGCTTGAGCGCCAAGCGCATGAAGGAACTTGCGCCGTCGGTGCAGGACGCGGCGCTGAAGATTTCGCGCGCGATGGGCTATCGAAAGTAAATCGAGTAGGCGTTTAAAGACAATCAGCTTTGGAAGGCGGAACAGGGATGGACAAGCAAGGTTTCACCACGAGCATCGTGCATGGCGACCGCGTCGCGGGTACGGAACACGGCGGCGTGCGTCAGCCGATTCATACGTCGGTGCAATACGGTTTCGAGCGCGTCGAAGATCTGATCGGCGTGTTTCAGGGCACGAAAAAAGGCGGTTTCAACTATGCGCGTCAAGGCACGCCGACGACCGCCGCGCTCGAGCGCAAGATCACGCAACTCGAGGAAGGCGCGGGTTCGATCTGCTTCAGCACGGGCATGGGCGCGATCACCGCGACCTTTCTGACGCTGCTGCGCGCGGGCGATCATCTGGTGTCGAGCAAGTACGTGTTCGGCAATACGAATAGTCTCTTCGGTACGCTGAAGACGCTGGGTGTCGATGTCACCGTGGTGGATGCCTGCGACGTCGAGCAGGTAAAGAGCGCGATCCGGCCGAACACGCGCATGGTGTTCGTCGAGACCATCGCGAATCCGGGCACGCAGATTCCGGATCTGCAGGGCATCGGCGAGGTGTGCCGCGAGCGCGGGCTGGCGTATGTCGTCGATAACACCATCACGTCGCCGGCGCTGTTCAAGCCAAAGGCGGTCGGCGCGAGTCTTGTCATCAACTCGCTGACGAAGACCATCGCGGGTCACGGCGCGGCGCTCGGCGGCGCGGTGACGGATACCGGTTTGTTCGACTGGAGCGCGTATCCGAATATCGCCGACGACTATCGCAAGTCGCCCGCGAAGGATCAAGGGCTGCTGCAGATTCGCAAGAAGGGTCTGCGCGACATGGGCGCGTCGCTGTCGTCCGAGCAGGCGCATTCGATCGCGATGGGCACGGAGACGCTCGCCTTGCGCGTGAAGCAGAGCAGCGCGAATGCGCTGGCGTTGGCGCAGTTTCTCGAAGGGCATGACGCCATCGGCCGGGTGTTTTATCCGGGGCTGAAGAGCCATCCGCAGTATGAGATCGCGCAGGCGCTTTTCAAGGGCGCGTCGTGGCTGCTGTCGTTCGAGTTGTTGAATGCGGAGCGCATGATCGAGGTCGTCAACGCGCTGAAGCTGCCGATCAAGGCAACGGGTCTCGCCGATACGCGCACGCTGATCATTCCGGTCGCACCGACGATCTTCTTCGAAGCCGGTCCCGAGACGCGTCGCGCGATGGGCATTTCCGACGGCATGCTGCGTCTGTCGGCGGGCATCGAGGACATCGACGATCTGATCGCGGATTTTGAGCAGGCGCTGAAGCTGGCGGTTTGATGAGGTAGCGGCGCGCATCGTTGGAATGCGATGCGCGCCTATGCGGAATTACACGCCCGCGCGTAATAAATATTCTGCGGATGCCGCGCTTCCGCGAAGAAGAACCACCGCTCGGCCACGAGCCCGAGATACTGCGTCACCGCCGCGAGACAGAACAGCGCGATCGACTGCGCGCCCATCCCGAGCAGCATCAACGCGAACGGCACGCCGAACGCGCCGATCAGGAACGTCCACTTGATGCGCCTGATGGCTTCCGCGCTGCGTCCGTGAAAGAACTCGCGCAGATTGAATGCGCCCGCGGTAAAGCCGCGCGACTTCTGCACGACATTCGGCCCTTTGATACCCGTCGCGCTTTGCACGGTCGACTTCGGCCGCAAGCGCGCATTGCGCTGAAGCGAGGCGACGCGCGTCGCGCAACCGGCGAGCGTCAGCAGGCACGCGCACACGGCAAGTCCGACCATCGACGATGGCGCGAGCCAGGCCGCGCACGCCGTCGCCAGCGTAAAGCCCGATGCGCAGCCGAGCAGCACGAAGTTGACCATCGTGAGCGGCGTCGCCCATTCCTGCAGGAAGCGCAGGCACGCGTAGATCATCGCCGTGCAGACGAACAGCGCCGCCGATGCGCCCACGCCGATCATGCCGATCCACAGCGAATACGACACGCCGAACCAGTGCGCGATGCCATACAACGCGCCGCACGCGAGAAACGCGGGCAGCGCGAGACACTCGCGCGACAGCCACGAAGTCCGCCACATCGCGATGGCGCGCCACGCGCGTTCCGGATGTCCGAGATGAAAGAACGACGCGATCAGCCCGAGCCCGCCCAGCACGACCGACAATCCCGCGCCGACGACAAAAAACGTCTGCGAAGGCATGCCGATCAAACCAAGCGACGCGAGCACTTCGATACCGACGAGCGCGATTAGCAAGCCCTGCGCGGCGTCGCTCAGCGTAGTGAGAAACACGACGGAAAATGCGGGTTTCATGATGTTTTTCTCCTCACACGCGCGCGGCCAACGACACGAGATTCAGTTCGGCATCGTCCTGCTGTTCGGCCGAACCACACGAGCACGATCCTCCGCTGCCGCACGAATTGACCGGACGACGCGGCAGATAGTGATTCGCGGGTTTCGTGTCCCATTCCGGCATCAGCTGATAACCGCCGCGTTCCTCGATTGCTTTCGATACTTCCGACTCGGGATCATGAATATTGCCGAAGAGGCGCGCCGAGGTCGGGCACGCGAGCACGCACGCGGGCTTGCGATCGCGCTCGGGCAGCGCTTCGTTATAGATGCGATCCGAGCAGAGCGTGCACTTGGTCATCTCCTTGCGCTCTTCATCGAGTTCGCGCGCGCCGTATGGGCACGCCCACCCGCAGTATTTGCAGCCGATGCAGCGGTCATAGTCGACCAGCACGAGTCCGTCTTCCTTGCGCTTGTAACTCGCGCCGGTCGGACACACCGGCACGCACGGCGGATTCTCGCAGTGCAGACACGACTTCGGAAAATGAATCGTGTCCGCAAGCGGAAACTCGCCCGCTTCATAGGTCTGCACACGATTGAAGAAGGTGCCCGACGGGTCCGCATCGTAAGGACGCTTGTCCGCGAGACTGCCGGCTTCGCCCGATGTATTCCACTCCTTGCAACTCGTCACGCATGCATGGCAACCGACGCATACGTTCAGGTCGATCACGAGAGCCATCTGTGTCATATCGGTATCCTTAATTGTTTGCGTTACGCTTCACGGCATTGCGCAAGCGCGCCGCGAACTCGCCGTGTCCCGCGAAATACGTTTGCACCACGCGCTGAATCTTGCCGACCGAACCGGGCGCTGCGCGCATCGGCTGGAATTGCGGCAGCGTGTCATCGGCTTCGGCGGGATACACGCGCACGCGCACGTCGTACCACGCGGCCTGTCCGGTGATCGGATCGGAGTTGGAGAAGCGCACGCCTTCACGCGACGACGCGGGCAACTCATCGGTAATGACGTGATTGAGCAGAAAGCCGCGCTGCGATTCGTTGGCGTTCGCGCCGAGATTCCATGCGCCCGATGCCTTGCCGATCGCGTTCCATGTCCACACTGTTCCCGGCTCGACGGCTTCGCTGTAACGCGCCATGCAGCGCACCTTGCCCCACTGCGACTCGACATAGATCCAGCCGCCATCGTCGATGCCGTTCTGCTTTGCCATGCGCGGATTCATATACAGCAGGTTTTCGCCGTGAATCTGCCGCAGCCACGCGTTCTGCGAATCCCACGAGTGATACATCGCCATCGGGCGCTGCGTGACGGCGGCCAGCGGATACTGATCGAGATCGGTGGTCGCGCGTTCGAGCGGCGCATACCAGAACGGCAGCGGATCGAAATACTCCGCAATACGCGCACGCAGATGATCGGGCGGCTGACGTCCCTTCGTGCGCCCCTGCGCCGCGAGTCGAAACTTCTGCATCACGTCCGAGTAGAGCTGAATCAGGATCGGCGTATCGAATTTGCGGAAGCCTTTTTCCACGGACCATTTCAGATACGGCCCGTTTTGCCCGCGCATGTACTGCATCTCTTCGGGCATCGTGTAATGGAAGACGCAGTTGTTCTTTGCGTACTCTTCCCATTGATTCGGATTCGGCTCGCCGACCAGCGCGTCCTTGCCGTCCTTGCCGCGCCAGCCGATCAGAAAGCCCACGCCCGAACCCGGCGCGGTCTGATGGTTCACGATGAAATCCGGATAGTCGCGGTACTTGCGCTGACCATCGGGCGTCGTGAATGCAGGCAGTTTCAGGCGGCTGCCGAGTTCGACCAGCACTTCCTGAAACGGACGGCATTCGCCCGTCGGCGGCACGACCGGCACGCGCACCGAATCCACCGGACCGTCGAACTCGGAGATCGGCCGATCGAGCATCGACATCGCGTCGTGTCGTTCGAGATAGGTCGTGTCGGGCAGCACGAGATCGGCGAAGGCGGTCATCTCGGACTGGAACGCATCGCAGACGACGATAAACGGAATCTTGTACTGGCCGCTTTCGTCGCGGTCGGCGAGCATCTTGCGCACTTCCATCGTGTTCATCGACGAATTCCACGCCATGTTGGCCATGAAGATCATCAAGGTATCGATGGGGTAGGGATCGCCACGCCATGCGTTCGTGATGACGCTATGCATCACGCCATGCACCGCGAGCGGATACTCCCACGAGAACGCCTTGTCGATGCGCACCGGCGTGCCGTCGTCGTGGATAAAGAGGTCTTCGGGCGCGGCGGGCCAGCCGAGCGGACCGGCGGCAAGCGGCGTATTCGGCTTCACCTGATCCGGATGATTCGGCGGTTTCGCGGACGGCGGCACCGCGCGCGGAAACGGCGACTTGTGACGAAAGCCGCCCGGCCGGTCGATGGTGCCGAGCATCGACATCAGCACCGCGAGCGCGCGGATCGACTGAAAGCCGTTGGAATGCGCGGCGAGTCCGCGCATCGCATGAAACGCGATCGGCGCGCCCGTCACCGATTCATGCGTCTTGCCCCATGCGTTGGTCCATTGAATCGGCAGGCTGATCTGCTGATCGCGGCTGACCTGAATCATTTCGTCGGCGAGACGGCGGATCGTATCGACGGGAATGCCGGTGATGTCCGCGGCCCATTCGGGCGTGCACGACTTCACCTGCTCGCGCAGCAGCGTGAACGACGGCGCGACCGGCGCGACCGGCGTGCCGTCGTCGAGCGTATAGCGACCGTCGAGCGCGGGCTCGGCGTCTTCCGCGTGATGCGCCACCGCGCGATTCGTCTTCTTGTCCCACCAGAGATGATTCTGCGGAAACAGCGCGTTGACTTCCTCCGCGCTTTTATCTTCGATGAACAGGCCGAAGCGCTCGCTCGCCTCGTTCATGTCGACGAGCTCGCCCGCGTTGGTATAACGCGCGACGAACTCGTGATCGAAGGCATCGCGCGCGATCAGTTCGTGCATCAGCGCCATGAACAGCGCGCCGTCGGTGCCGGGACGAATCGGCACCCACTCATCGGCGATGGCGGCATAACCCGTGCGCACCGGATTGATCGCGATAAAGCGGCCGCCCGCGCACTTGAACTTCAAAATGGCGATCTTCAGCGGATTCGAATGATGATCTTCCGCCGTGCCGATCATGATGAACAGCTTCGAGCGGTCGAGATCGGGACCGCCGAATTCCCAGAAGGAACCGCCCATCGTGTAGATCATGCCGGCGGCCATATTCGCGCTGCAGAAGCCGCCGTGCGCCGCGTAATTGGGGGGCCGAAATTCTTCGCGAACAGGCTGGTGAGCGCCTGCATCTGATCGCGGCCGGTGAAGAGCGCGAACTTCTTCGGATCGGTTGCGCGCAGATGCTTGAGACGCTGCTTGAGCGTATCGAGCGCGACATCCCACGAGACCGGTTCGAACTGCGCTTCGCCGCGCAGCACATTAGGTTTTCGCATCAGCGGTTGCGTGAGACGCGCGGGCGAATACTGCTTCATGATGCCCGACGCGCCTTTCGCGCAAATCACGCCCTGATTTAAGGGATGTTCAGGATTGCCATCGATGTATCGGACTTCGCCATCGCGCAAATGCACGCGGATGCCGCAACGGCATGCGCACATGTAGCACGTGGTGGTCTTGACATCGAGCTTCTCGTTCTGTGTACGGGGGACATGTTCCATGAGGTCTCCATCGATGAAACGTTGACACGTGAAGCGCTGAAAACGCGATAAGCCGTCTTTCGATCGACGGCTTTCGCGCTTTTTTTCTACGAATCGGAAGAATCAGCCAAACAGCTTCTCGACGCCCAGCGTGATCGCGAGTCCACCGCCGATCAGCCAGAGATACAGAATCGCGCCGGTGGCGATCGCGCGCGGCCCGGCCTGGCGAATCTGTTCGATGCGCGTTTCCATGCCGAGCGCGGTCATGGCCATCGTGAGTGCGAAAGTGTCGAGCAGGTTGACAGTGTTGGTGGCGGGCGCAGGCAGAATGTGCAGCGAATTCACGACGACCAGCGCGAGAAAGCCGAGCGCGAACCACGGCACCGCGACCTTGCCCTTGCCCTGACTTGCGCCATCGTTGTTGCGCGAGCGGCTGATCCAGAAGCCGACCACCAGCAGCACCGGCACCAGCAGCATCACGCGCGTCATCTTCACGATGGTGGCGATATGCGTCGCTTCCGGGCTGACATTGCTAGCCGCGCCGACCACTTGCGCGACTTCGTGGATCGTGCCGCCGAAGAACAGGCCCGCGCCGAGCGTGTCGAGATGCAGCAGACCGGCTTTCATCGCGAGCGGGTAGAGGAACATCGAGAGCGTGCCGAACAGCACGACGCTGCCGACCGCTATCGCGCTCTTGTGCGGCTTCGATTGCAAGGTCGATTCGAAGGCGAGCACGGCGGCCGCGCCGCAGATCGCGCTGCCGGCGGCGGTGAGAAGCGCGGTGTCGCGATCGAGCTTCATCACTTTCATGCCGGCCCAGGTGCCGATCACCAGCGTGCTGACGACGACCAGCACGGACACGGTCAATCCCGACACACCGACTTGCGCGATCTCCTGCAAACTCACCCGCAGACCGAAGAACGCCACCGCGATGCGCAGCAATTTGCGCGCGGAGAAGTTGACGCCCGCTGCCCAGCTGTCCGGCATGCCGTGCCGCAACGCATTGCCATACACCGCGCCCGCGATGATGCCGACGATCAGCGGGCTGATGCCCAGTCCCGCAATGGCGGGAATCGCCGCGACGCGCGTGACGGCGGCGGCGAACAGCGCGACGAACAAAATGCCGTTGAGCTGACCGCGCGTAGAGGAGGCGGCGCTGACTGAAGCGGGAGACGATACCGTGGACATGAAGCGTCCTTCGACGAATAGGGTTTGGGGATGCCTTAATCCTATCGACGTTATATGCATATGAAAAATCGTGATTTAGAATGCCAACTATCAGATCAGCCGATATTTCATTCAGATGACCCCGGAACAGCTGATAACCTTTGCGACCGTCGCGGAGCACGGCAACATCAGCCGCGCGGCGGTGGCGTTGCATTTGTCGCAACCCGCCGTTTCAGGCCAGCTGAAGCTGCTGCAGGACGAATTCGGCGAGCCGCTTTATCTGCGTGACGGGCGCGGCATTCGTCTCACGGCGTCGAGCGAACAGTTGCTCGGGCACGCCGAACGGCTGCGCGAGACCTTCCGCGCGGCCCACGCGCTGCGTGACGCATTGCGCGGTCTGGAGCGCGGCGTCTTGCGCATCGGCGCGAGCACGACGCCCGCCAGCTACGTGCTGCCGTATCTGATCGCGGCGTTCCATAAGCGCCATCCTGACGTGACGACGACCACCATCGACGGCAATACGGCGGATATCGTCGCGGCGCTCGGCTCGCTCGATGTCGCGCTGGTCGAAGGCCCGACCGGTCACGATCTGCCGCTCGGCACGACCGTCACGGCGTGGCGCGAGGACGAGATCGTCGCGATCGTTCCGAGCGGTCATCCGCTGGCCGATGGCCGCGATTTCGCCACGCTCGACGACGTGAGCGCGTATCCGCTGGTCCTGCGCGAACCCGGCTCGGGCGTGCGGCAGATCATCGAGCGCGCGTTCGCGGAATGCGGCGCGGCGATGCGCGTCGCGCTGGAAATCGCGGGCGTGGAGGGCGTGAAGGAAGCGGTGCGGGCCGGCATGGGCATCGGCTTCGTGTCGGCGATGTCGATTCGCCACGAGGACAGTGCGCTGCGACGCTTGCGGATCGCGCCGCAACCGCTGACGCGCCGGTTTTCGATCCTCGTGCCGCATGCCGCGACGCCGTCGCGCGTCGCCGCGCGCTTCCTCGAACTGTGCGAGGAACCGGACTTGCCGGGCTACCCACGCTAGGGATTTCCACTATGGCGCGTTCGGACCACCCGGGCGCACTATGCGGCTCCAGAAACGGGACGCTTCGGGCGTCTTTTTTGAAATTTGTTTATAGAACCGGTTCCAAGCGTGGAAATTCAAGCGAAATCGTCGGGTTTGACAGCGACAGCGCAAATCGTCGTCGTCGCGAGCGCGTTCGGCGCGGACGCGATCCGGCGCGACGGCCACGCCGAATGGGCGGCGTGGCGGCGCACGCGGGCGCGGACGGCTTCGAAGTGCGCCGCGAACTGTTCGCCACCGACGGCTGCGCCCATCTTGACGCGTTGGCGCGTCTCGGCGACCGGATTCGCGCGGCGGGCTTGTGGGCCGTGTACTCGACGCCCGCCACGCTGTTCGCCGACGACGGCGCGCTGGACCGCACCGCGCTTTCGCTCGCGATCGACGAAGCGGCGGTGCTGCAAGCGCGCATCGTCAAGTTGCAACTGGGCGGCACGGAAAGCGGCGTCGCCACCGATGCCGCGACGCTCGACTGGCTGATGTCGGCGGCATCGAACACGCGGGCGCGTCTGGTCGTGGAAAACGGCCAACTGCGCGCGGGCGGCACGGTCCGCGCCTTCGAAACGCTGTTCGGCGCGTTGCCGTCGCAAAGCGGCATCGCGATGACGTTCGACACCGGCAACTGGCGTTGGACCGGCGAGGATCCGCTGGACGCCGCGCGCCGCCTGGAGCCTTACGTCGGCTACGTGCACTGCAAATCGGTGATGGGTGAGGGCGCGCGCCAGTTCGCCGCCGCGCCCGCCGATGGCGACACGCGCTTCGCGACGCTGCTCGCGCGCTTGCCGGGCGATGTCGATGTGCCGCGCGGCAACGAGCATCCGTTTATCGCGGATTCGACCGGCGCATTCGATGCCGACGCGCAGCGCCAGATCGCGCGCATCGCGGCATTTTGAATTACGTATTCTATCAGACGAGACACTCCATGCAAGCACTCGACATCGTTACTTACGGCGAAGCGATGACCATGTTCGTCGCCGCCGAAACCGGCGAACTCGCGAAGGTCGGACAGTTCACCAAGCGCGTCGCGGGCGCGGATCTGAACGTGGCGATCGGTTTGTCGCGGCTCGGCTTCAAGGTGGGCTGGATGAGCCGCGTCGGCAACGATTCCTTCGGCCGCTATGTGTTCGACGTGCTGGCGGCGGAAGGCATCGACGCGGCGCGCGTCACGATCGACGAGCGCTATCCGACGGGCTTCCAGTTGAAGGGCAAATGCGACGACGGAAGCGATCCGGCCGTCGAATATTTTCGGCGTGGTTCGGCCGCCAGCCATCTGTCGATCGACGATTACGACGCGAGCTACGTGCTCGGCGCGCGCCATCTGCATCTGACGGGCGTGGCGCCGGCGATTTCCGCGACATCGCGCGAACTCGCTTTTCATATGGCGCGCGAAATGCGCAAGGCCGGCAAGACGATCTCGTTCGATCTGAACCTGCGTCCGACGCTGTGGCCCTCGCGCGAAGCGATGGCCGAGTCGCTCAACGCGCTGGCCGCGCTCGCCGACTGGGTGCTGCCGGGCGTCTCCGAAGGTTTGACGCTGACGACGGGTCACGCCAAGCCCGAGGACATCGTGGCGTTCTATCTGGATCAGGGGCGCGCGCGGCGTGATCGTCAAGCTCGGCGCGCACGGCGCGTTCTACCGCACGGCGGACGGCGATCAGGGCATCGTCGCGGGCGTGCCTGTTGAACGCGTGATCGATACGGTCGGCGCGGGCGATGGCTTCGCGACCGGCGTGATCAGCGCGTTGCTCGAAGGACGCGACATGCGTCAGGCGTGCGCGCGCGGCAACCCCATCGGCGCACTGACGATTCAGGTGATCGGCGACAGCGAAGGCTTGCCGACACGCGCCGCGCTCGACGCGCTGGAAGCACTGGATGCGAACGACAAGACGGCCAAAGCCGCGCTCGATATCGCCTGAACACGACACGGGCCCACCCGTGCGAGAACCTGAGAGATAACCGATTTCCGTTCGGAGACGACCATGCAAACCAACACATCGACGGCGACGCCTTCTGCATCGTCAGGCAAGACGACGCTCGCGGTGCGCCGCTGGTGGGCGATCATGCCGATCGTTTTCATCACCTATAGCCTCGCTTATCTCGACCGCGCCAATTACGGCTTCGCGTCGGCGGCGGGCATCAACGCCGATCTGGGCATCAGCAAGGGCTTGTCCTCGCTGATCGGCGCGCTGTTCTTTCTCGGCTACTTCTTCTTCCAGATTCCCGGCGCGATTTACTCCGAGCGCCGCAGCGTAAAGAAGCTGGTGTTCTGGAGCTTGATTCTGTGGGGCGGATGCGCGGCGCTCACGGGCATGGTGAGCAACATTCCATCGTTGATGGCGATCCGCTTCGCGCTGGGCGTGGTCGAAGCGGCGGTGATGCCGGCGATGCTGGTGTTTATCGCGAACTGGTTCACCAAGTCCGAACGCTCGCGCGCAAACACGTTTCTGATTCTCGGCAATCCGGTGACCGTACTGTGGATGTCCGTCGTATCGGGCTATCTGGTGAACTCGTTCGGCTGGCGGCACATGTTCATCGCCGAGGGCTTGCCTGCGGTGATCTGGGCCGTGATCTGGTGGTTCGTCGTCAAGGACAAGCCGGCGCAAGTGAGCTGGCTGAGCGCGCAGGAAAAGAGCGATCTCGATGCGACCTTGCGCGCGGAGCAGGCCGCGATCAAGCCGGTGAAGAACTATCACTATCGCGAGGCGTTCAAATCGCCGGCGGTGATCAAGCTGTGTGGACAGTATTTTTGCTGGAGCATCGGCGTGTATGGGTTCGTGCTTTGGCTGCCTTCCATTCTCAAGAATGGCTCGACGCTCGGCATGGTCGAGACGGGATGGCTTTCCGCCGAGCCTTATCTCGCCGCGACGATCGCGATGCTGCTGGCGTCTTGGGCGTCGGATAAATTGCAGGCGCGTAAGGCTTTCGTTTGGCCGTTTTTGCTGATCGGTGCAATTGCGTTTGCGGGTTCTTATCTGCTGGGGTCGACTAACTTTTGGGCTTCTTATACGTTGCTCGTGATTGCAGGCGCGGCGATGTATGCGCCTTATGGGCCGTTCTTTGCGATCGTGCCTGAGTTGCTGCCTAAGAATGTCGCCGGCGGGGCGATGGCGCTTATCAATAGCATGGGGGCGCTTGGGTCATTTGTCGGGTCCTATGTTGTCGGGTATTTGAATGGGGCGACGGGGTCGCCGGCGGCCTCTTATGTTTTTATGAGTTTGGCTTTGTTGGTGGCGGTTTGGTTGACCTTGACGGTGCGGTCGCAGCGGGTTTCGTGATTTCGCGCTTTTCTTGTTCAGTAGCCGCCTTCCCGGCGGAGGGGTCACTTTCTTAGCGGCGGCAAAGAAAGTGACCAAAGAAAGCCGCTGGCCGATCCTAAGCACCTTCTTGAGCGGCCCCGGCACAGTATTAGAGACTTGGCACAGCAGTAGCGAGTGCTCTTGCGGTGTGTTCGGTTAGTGGTTCCCATGCGATTCGCGCTTTCTCGCCTGACAAGGTAACGGTCCCCTTCGGCTTACTCCGGCCCGCTGCGCGGTCGGTTTAGGGCCGTACGGGCAACCGGCAGGTAATTTCGGAAACGACCTCGAATGCCTTATCGCTTTCTTCGTTATTTGGCCCTACCTTGGTCAGTGCTCCAATGAATACATGCGCGCACGTACGGGAACGTTCGGCAGGGCAATGGAACGCGGCGAGCGGAGCTGATTGAGGTCTTCGGCACGAGTTGAGGAAGAACCTTTTTGTCTGTGCTCGGGGCTGCGCAAGATGCGCAGCGGAAAAAATGAGGCGTGTGTGTGGGAAGTGAAATGCGGCTCGCTTCGATGTTCAAAAGCCTAAGCCTTTGTCGGAGAGCTGCCCGAGGTAGGACCGAATAACGATGGAACCGATGCCGCATTCGAGGTCGTTTCGGTAATTCCCTGCCGGTTGCCTATACGGCCCTAAACCGGCCGCGCAGCGGGTCGGAGTAAGCCGAAGGGGACCGTTACCTATTTGGGCGAGAAAGGAAAAATCGCATGGGAACCAGCGCCCGGACACACGGCGAGAACACTCGCTACTGCTGTGCCAAGTCTAAATTCCTGTGCCACGGCCGCTCAAGAAGGTGCTTAGGATCGGCCAGCGGCTTTCTTTGGTTACTTTCTTTGCCGCCGCAAAGAAAGTGACCCCTCCGCCGGGAAGGCGGCTACTGCAAATACAGCAGCAAAAACGAAACAAAAGCCAAGGAGCAAAGCCCAAAATGCGAAAGAAAATCGTTGCGTACAAAGCACTGCCAGCAGACGTAGAAGCGTATCTAAGCGAACACGCAGAACTAATCCAAACAGACCCAAAAGACCTAGCGCAAGCGTTAAAAGAGGCCGATGGAGCCATAGGCGCAAGCATAAAAATAACCCCAGAAATGCTAACCAACGCGCCCCGTCTAAAAGCGCTGTCGACGATCTCAGTAGGCTACGACCAATTCGACGTAGAAGACCTGACGCGCCGCGGCATCATCCTGACGCATACACCCGACGTGCTGACGGAATCCACTGCCGATACGGTCTTCGCGCTGATCCTGTCGAGCGCCCGCCGCGTCGTGGAACTTGCCGAATGGGTCAAGGAAGGCAACTGGAAATCGAGCATCGGCGAAGCGTGTTTCGGCGTGGACGTGCAGGGTAAAACGCTGGGCATCGTGGGCTTGGGCCGCATCGGCGGTGCGGTGGCGCGTCGCTCGGATTTCGCATGAATGTGCTGTACACGAATCGTCACGCCAACGAGCAAGCGGAAAAAGAATACGGCGCCACGCGCGTCGAACTCGACGAACTGCTCGCGCAATCGGATTTCGTCTGCCTGCAAGTGCCGCTCACGGCGCAAACACGCGGCATGATCGGTCGCGAGCAACTCGCGAAGATGAAAAAAAGCGCCATCCTCATCAACGCATCGCGCGGTCCGACGGTCGATGAAAACGCCCTCGTCGACGCATTGAAGAACGGCACGATCCGCGCGGCAGGACTCGATGTGTTCGAACACGAGCCGGTTTCCATCGACTCGCTGTTGCTGACAATGAAGAACGTCGTCGCGCTGCCGCATATCGGCTCGGCCACGCACGAAACGCGTCACGCGATGGCGCGCAACGCCGCCGAAAACCTCGTCGGCGCGTTGAACGGCACGCTCACGACCAACATCGTGAATCGCGCGGTGCTCGAGCGCTGATTTAAAGCCTCGGCTTCGGCATGCGCTAACATGACGCACATGCGAGGAGAATGACGACAGCGTCCATCGCCGCTCGAACGGACGCTGCGTCGACACGACACGACGACCATGTCCGATCAACCCAATCCGCCCGGCCGCGTGCCCGTGTTCGGCACGCGCCGCGCGACCATCACCGATGTCGCGCGCGAAGCCGGCACGGGCAAGACCAGTATCTCGCGTTATCTCAACGGCGAGACGGGCGTGTTGTCGCCCGAATTGTGGGAGCGTATCGAAGCGGCCATCGCCAAGCTCGACTATCGGCCCAATCAGATGGCGCGGGGCCTCAAGCGCGGCCGCAATCGGCTCATCGGCATGTTGCTCGCTGACCTGACGAATCCCTATTCCGTCGAAGTGCTGCAAGGCGTCGAATCCGCGTGTCATGCGCTGGGCTACATGCCGCTGATCTGTCACGCGGCCAACGAAGTCGACATGGAACGCCGCTATCTGCAACTGCTCACGACCTATCGCGTCGAAGGCGTGATCGTGAATGCGCTCGGCGTGAAGGAGGAATTGCTGCAGGGTTTCACGCAAGGCGGCATTCCCGTCATGCTGGTCGATCGCAGCGTCGAAGGCTTCGTGACCGATATGGTCGGCCTCGACAATCTCGCGGCCGTGTCGCAGGCAACGCGTCATCTCGTCGAACAAGGCTTCGACGAACTGCTTTTCATCGTGCAGCCGGTGACGCATGTCAGCTCGCGGCGCTTGCGTGAAGCCGCGTTTCGTGAGACCGTCGCGGCCCTCGACGTACGCGATATCAGCCGTGTCAACGGCGCGACGCTCGTGATCGATCTCGCCGATGCCGCGCCCGCGCTCGCCGAACTGGATCGCCGTGTGGCGGCCGCGCGCGCGACGGGCCGGCGCGTCGCGTTGTTCGCGGCGAACGGGCCGGTGGCGCTGCGTGTCGCCGTGCATCTGAAGGCGCGTTTCGGCGGCGACTGGCAGGCGCATATCGCGCTGATGTCGATCGACGATTCCGAATGGGCGCAACTCGCGGGCATGACGACGGTGCGTCAGCCGACATACGATATCGGCCGGCACGCGGTCGAGTTTCTGCATGAACGTCTCGGCGGCGCGGCGATGCCCGCGCGCGAATGTCTGCTGCCGGGCGAACTCGTGGTGCGGGCATCGACGGACAGGGCGACGAGCGCATCGGATCAGGCATCATCGAATCAGGAATCGAAGGTTTCAGGGAGTTGAATGGTCAGTGTGACGACGTTGATGAGCCTCGCGATCGCGACGCTCATCGTGGCGGCCTTGCCGGTCGTGTTGTACAAAAAGGCGCGGGCGCGCTTCGGGATCAATCCGCGCGAGACGATCCTGGGCGTCGCCGTGTTCGCGCTGTTTGCGATGGTGCTGGAGCGCGCGCTGCACGGCTACATGTTGAGCCAGGCATCGACGACGGCGTGGCTCACGAATCCCGCCGTGTTCGTCGTGTACGGCGTGCTGACGGCGGCGTTCTTCGAGGAAACCGGCCGCTATCTCGCGATGAAATGGCTCGTCTCGCGCGAGCCTTCCGCGCTCGAACGGCCGGGCGTCGGGCTTGCATACGGCATCGGGCACGGCGGGGCGGAAGCGTGGATCGTCGGCGTGCTGGTGCAGGCGCAATGGATCCTCTACGCGGTGCTCGCCAATCAAGGCACGCTCGATGGACACTTCAGCAGCGCGCCCATCGAAGCGCTCGCGCGCATCCACATGGTGCTGGCCACGTTGTCGCCCGTCTCGGCGACGATCTTCGTGGTCGAGCGCGCCAGCGCATTCGTGTTCCAACTCGGTTTTTCAGCGTTGATGTGGCAGTTGCTGCGCGAGCGATCGCGTCATGCGCTCGGCATGCTGATCGCGGCGCACGCGCTCGTCGGCCTGCCCGCCGCGCTGTTTCAGGCGCGCCTGATTCCGCTGCTCGCCGCCGATGCCGTGTATCTCGTGCTGGGCGTGATCGTCGCGGTCGCGCTGGTGCGGTACTATCGCGCGGCGGCGCAAGCGGCGCTTTGACATGTAATCGGGAACGAATTCATCGCCATGGACGAATACCAATACGAATGCCCGAGCCCGGATATCGACACGCTCGCGCATGTGATCTGCGATCTGTTTCCCGACCAGACGCGTTTTGTCGAGCGCAAGGACGACGAAGGCCGCACGTCGCTGACCATTCACTATGTCGCGATGCGCATGGGTCCGACGGCGCGACGCATCGCCATCGACGTGCGATTCGCGCCCGATGCGCTGGCGCGTTATCGCGCGATGCCGCCGCGTCTGCACGCGCGCAGTTATGCCGTGTTGCGCGCGTATGTGGAGGCGACGTTGGGATCGCTGGAAGAGATGCACGCGAACGGCGAGACCGTGCCGCGTGAGCTGGAAATCGACATGGGCGACGATTTCGCTTAAGGCGCTTTAAAGCGCCTTAAAGCTTTTCAGGCGTCGCGATACACCTTCGCGAATCGCGCCGCCTTCACGACGCCGTAATCGCCCGGCGCGTATTGCATGACCCAGTCGCCGGCATCGCCGGTCAGCACGTCACCGTCGTTCGAACGCGCGATGGTGAACGGCGCGTGCATCTGTTTCGCCAGCACGATGCTCGGCCGATTACGGTACGCGCCCGCGTCGCCATGCGCGATATCCGCTTGCGGCACGTATTTCGCATCGAAACGTTCGCGCGAGACTACCCAGCGCTCGCCACCGCTGCCGCTGACGATCGCATCGCCCACGGCGTAGC
The DNA here is from genome assembly GCF_001189365.1 of Candidatus Burkholderia verschuerenii. Taxonomy (GTDB): domain Bacteria; phylum Pseudomonadota; class Gammaproteobacteria; order Burkholderiales; family Burkholderiaceae; genus Caballeronia; species Caballeronia verschuerenii. The sequence continues at coordinate 27,351 of NZ_LFJJ01000060.1, forward strand.
GGTTCGGTCCTTCGAGGCTCATCAGTTCGCCGGCGACGGCCGCGAATTCGACGCTCACGGTTTCGTCCTTGACGACGCGGCGCGGCGCGGCCGGATCGGCGGCGAGATCGAGTTGGGTGACATGCGTTATGGCGTGAGCTCTGTGAAGATCAGGGAGCGGGATCGTACCGGCTATCGCGCCATTTTGCATCACGCGGAAGATAAAAAGCCCGCATGTCGATGACGATGCGGGCCCGATCCGATCACGAGAACGCTTACGGCTTAGCTGCCGATGCCGCGTCCGCGCCCGACGCATGCGGCTTGCGCGGCGCATGCCCATGACGTCCCTTGCCGGGGCCGCCCTGACGGAACGCCGTATCGGCAAGCTTCTTCTGCTCGGGCGAAAGGCTCGTGTAAAGCGGCTCGAACGCATCGACCAGACGCTTGGTGCCGTCCGCGTCGGCCTGCGTGATCTGCGCGTATTGCTTCATGTCGTCGAGCGCGGGCGGACATGGTGTCGCGCTGGGACAGCCGCTGCCGATACAGATCGCCCATCGTATGCGCGTTGTCACGCATGACATCGGCGAACTTCGACCACTGATCTTCCTGCTGCGACGTGATTTTCAGGCTCGAATGGAGTTGCGTGATGCGCTCTTCGACGCGTGCTTCGCGCTTGGTCGGCGTGCTCGCCGATGCGGCGGGCTGCTGGCCGCGCCCGATGCCGCAGCCGGTGCCGAAGTTTGCGCGAACGCCGTGCTCACGATGCTGAACGCCGCCAATGCAGCGAGGGTCTTTTTCATTTCGCCTTACCTTGATTCGATGAATGGGGTCGGTTTGCGCCGCCGTTCGCCGATGCTTCGAAACGCGTTCGAAACGTAATCGAAAGCCGGAACAGACAACGCAGATGCCAAAGGCGAATATTAGTATCACGATTGCGCGACAATTCGCTCTTTCTCGCACATCTGCTTACATTCGATACGTTCGCGAATAATCGCCGATGCGCGGTTTGCCGCCGATGCATGCAAAACACAAAATGCAGCTAGTGTTCCGTCCCAGAAATAACTTTACATAACCGAGCCACTTTCTGAAGGATGGAATCGGCGGTTGCGGTCCAGACAAATGGACGGTTGTGCTGGTTGTAGCGTGCGACATAGCGCTCGATGCT
>NZ_LFJJ01000061.1 GCF_001189365.1 Candidatus Burkholderia verschuerenii
TCATCGGCGAAGTTCCAAACTCCCAGGAAACCATTCAGATCAATATTGCTTCTGGGAGTTCTGGGAAACACGATCTTCCGGCGGCCCCTTGCCACCCTTGACTTCGACTAATTCTGAAGGGCCGACTCTATAAAGCTGGTGATGCACTTGAGCCACCCCATCTACGAATCCGACGAGCACGTCAATTTTAGGCGGATCTTGCCGATTTAAACACGACTCAAGAAATTCCCGAACATGGTCTCTTCTTACAGAAACCACATCACAACCACGCCAAGCAGCGACGACGGAGTTCATTGATAACCTCTTCTGTCACCTGCGACAATAGCACCATCATGGGCAATCAATTTTGCGATTCGTTCGATCTCATCGGAGCTCGCGAACTGCAGCGCGTAGATTCTCCCAAGCTGATGTCCGTACTTCCGATAATTGTTTTGTACCGTTGAGGACAGAGCATCCGCAAGTGGGACGCTGTCGTTGATTCTTTCCGTCAGCTCTCTTCCCTTCGCATCTAGTTCGTGGCGGTCATTCATGGCTACGATGTGAAAGATTAAAGGAAAGATTCAAGCTCAACACTGATGACGTCTCTTGGCCGACCAAGTGCCACTTCGCAGTCGTTGTGTGTCTTCCAATTGACACACGTTGCTTTCTCCACCGTCCACGACTTGCGTGCGGACACCTAGTTTTTAGCCATTCTTGATGCAAAAGTGCGCTTTTCGTAGTTCGTCAGTCGTTGTGGCCATTGCCCGGGGCGTTCGACGAGCGGAGGGGCGAGACGGAAAGTGGACTGCCGACCAGCAAAGTCGACCCTTCCATGCGCCGCTCCTTCTTGACTCAAAAGTCCGCACTGGTCGCTCGATGTTAGGTAAGGGATGGAACGACGAAATCGGTTCCGAGGGCACCGAGAGGTTAGCCGTACGTTTGAAGACGAGAGACTTACGTTGCCTTTGTACTCACCCGTTCGAGACGGGCGCGAGACTAAAGGTGATGGAGCGACCGCACGGTCGCTCGAAGTCTGTGGGGCTGTATTCAGTGCGAAGAAGGAAGTCAGGACTGTCCTCTAACGTTCACTCACGTGTGCTTTTGTATCTTGCGTTCCTCGGACAATCGCTGTAAAGGACCTCTGGCTCGTAGTGTCGTTGAGAACTCGACGCAGTCAGCCTCCATAGGGAGTTGGTCCATTGTTTCACTCACGCGCACATGTCGGCGAACAGCCGTTCTTTCGAAATTCGCTTCGCCATTTGGCTAAACTGCTTTTGCACAACCGCCAGATCCTTCGTCAAATGATTTTCATTTGCTGGAACGTGGGCGTGTTCGGATGGCTTCCTGTCGTCCCCGGTTCATTTCTGTTCTCGCGATCGCCCTTCGGCTGTAGGACGATCCGCTCACGCGCGACGCGACCGTGCTCTACGTGCTCGCGAAACATTTTCCGGATCGCGCGAAGCAGCTCACGCCGCGTGCCATCGACAACATCGCCGGTTCGCTTGCAAAAGGCTATTACAACACCCATTCCTCAGCGATGACGATTCTTGCACTCGATGCTTCCGGACGCGTGAACGCGACCAGCATCGACAAACTCGCAATCACGGAATGGCGCGCGGGCGTCACGCCAAAGGATATCTCGACGGCTCAGTCAGCGTTGATGCGTTCGGGCGCATGGAGCGCGGACGCCACGCGTGTCGAGTTCGGAAACCATTCCGGCGCACCTGCCTGGTGGAGCGTAGTGCAGTCGGGTTATGACCGCAAGGCGTCGGACAAGGCGATTCGCGAAGGGCTGGAAATCGTGCGCGAATACACGGACAGGAACGGCAAACCGCTCACTGGCATCACCGTGGGCGACGAAGTGGAGGTGCATCTGAAGATACGCACGACGAACAACGCCAGTGCCGCTGATCTAGCAATCGTCGATCTGCTGCCGGGCGGTTTCGATCCGGTCGACCCACCGCCGCCTTCAGGCGATGCCGGTGAGAACCCGGATCACCCGGCGAGCGTCGCGGTCGCGTCGCTGTCGACGTGGCATCCGGAGCATACGGACCAGCGCGAAGATCGCATGGTGCTGTATGGCACGGTGACGCCCGCAGCGAGGGAGTTCGTCTATCGCATCCGGGCCACCAATGCCGGGCGTTATGTCGTGCCGCCCGCTTATGGCGAATCGATGTACGACCGGCGCATCAAGGCGCAGTCGACGGGAGGCGCGACACTCACGGTGCAGCCCGCGCATCGGGCCGAGTCGTGAACGTAGCCTGGATCGCGCGATGGCGGAACGTTCTCGGCTGCGCGCTGATAATCGTCGTCGCGCTTGTCGGGATTCGGCTCTGGTCGCATCCTTCGTTGCGCGATTGGAAGCCGTCTTCCACAGCGGTGTACGACGATCACGGCCGCCTCCTACGACTCGCGTTCGCACGGGATGACCGGTATCGATTGTGGACGCCGTTCGAGCAGATTTCGCCGCAACTCGTCGATGCAGTCTTGCTGCACGAAGACCGTTGGTTTCGCTGGCATGCAGGCTTCAATCCATATGGACTCGCGCGCGGCGTGTGGGTGACGTATGTGCGCGGCGGTAATCCGCAAGGCGGATCGAGTGACGATGCAGCTCGCGCGATCGTTGTGGCGCATCAACACGCGCACACCGTGGGGGAAGTTGAAGCAGGTTGTGCGCGCGCTCCAGCTCGAATTGTGCTATTCGAAGCGGCAAATTCTGGAGGCGTATCTCAACGACGCGCCTTATGGCCGCAATGTCGAAGGCGTGGGGACGGCGAGTATCGTTTACTTCGGCAAGAAAGCGGACGAGCTGACGTTACCCGAAGCGCTCGCGCTCGCAGTGGTCCCGCAGGACCCGGTCAGGCGCGTGCGCGGCGCGCCATCGGAGCAGCAGATCAATCGGGCGCTAACGGAAGCGCGGAACCGGCTATATCGGCGATGGATCGTTGCGCGGCCAGAAGACGCCGTGCAAAGACCGCTCTTTGCGTTGCCTTTGGCCTTGCGCTCACTCAGCGCACTGCCGTTCGATGCACCGCATGCCGTCGATCAGGCGCTTGCGGCGCCCGCGCAAGACTGGAGTGGCGAGCCGAACGACGCGCATCGATACTACGATCGATCTCGACATGCAGCGCACGCTCGAACGCCAGATCGACCGTTATGCTGCGCGGCAAGCATCGGGCGGCATTCGCAATGCGGCGGCGTTGCTGGTCGATACGCGCGACATGGGCATCAAGGCGCTGGTCGGCTCGGCGGATTTCATGAATCGCGAGATTCACGGTCAAGTCAACGGAACGCTCGCACGGCGCTCGCCCGGCTCGACCCTAAAACCCTTCATCTATGCGCTGGGCTTCGATCAGGGCATTCTGCATCCGCAAACCGTATTGCGCGACGTCCCCACATCGTTCGGACCGTACGCACCGGAGAATTTCGACGGCCGCTTTCTCGGTCCGATCACCGCGACGGATGCCTTGAACCGAAGCCGCAATGTGCCGGCGGTGTGGATTGCATCGCAACTGAAGCATCCCGATCTCTACGCGTTTCTGCAAACGGCCGGCGTCCGGCTCGATTCGAGTCCGCAGCACTACGGTCTCTCGCTGGTGCTCGGCGGCGGCGAGGTGACAATGCAACAACTCGCCGCGCTCTATGCCATGCTTGCGAACGGTGGCGCGTATCAGCCATTGCGCTTGCGTCAGAACGAACCACGCACGCCGTCGCGTCGCTTATTGAGCGCCGAGGCGAGCTTCATGACCATGGACATCCTGCGTCAACATGTGCGACCCGACGAGACCACCGGCGCACAGCGATCGAGCGCACCGGTCTATTGGAAGACAGGCACGTCATGGTCCTTTCGCGATGCGTGGACTGCAGGCGTATTCGGTCCGTACGTGCTGATCGTCTGGGTCGGCAATTTTGATAACACGGGCAACGCCGCATTCATTGGCCTCGACGCGGCCGCGCCGCTCTTCTTCCGGATCGTCGATTCCGTGCGTGCCGAGCGTCCAGTAGCCGATGCAACGCCGCACGCGCCCGACGGCCTCAAGCAGGTGCGTGTCTGTCTGGCGAGCGGCGACCTGCCGAACGAATGGTGTCCGCAGCAGGGCTGAACATGGTTCATACCGGGCAAGTCGCCGATTCGCGTGAGCACGGTTCATCGGCCTGTCGTGATCGACGAAGCGACGGGGAAACCCGCGTGCCCGCCGTATGCGGACAAGCGTACGCATGTGGAAGTGTTAGAGTTCTGGCCGTCGGATTTGCAGCAAGTCTTTGCGACGGCAGGGATTCCGAGTCGTTAACCTCCGCAAGCGCGAGAGTGTCTCCGAGCGGGGCAAGTGGAGGGCGCCGCGCCGCGTATCACATCGCCCTTGCGCAGCAGCACTTATGCAATGCGCTTGAAGGAAGGATCAACCGCGCCGATCGCCTTCAACGCAACCGCCGATGCCAGTGCGCACGCCCTGTATTGGTTCGTCGACGATGCGTATATCGGCCGCGTGTCGCCGCGCGAGACGTTGTTTTGGCAAGCGCCGATGGCCGGTGAATTTGCGGTGCGCGTGGTGGACGATCAGGGGCGCAGCGATATGCGCCGGATGCAAGTGACAATGGTGGAGTGAGTGCGTTACTCACCAGCAAGAGCAATCAGAGTAATGCAAGCTTCGCGTCGCGCAGTGGTCAATGAATGCGAGTGCGTTGTGCGATCCGAAAAATGTTGCGATGTCGATAGAAAATATGAAGATCCGAATGTAAGCTTCTTCTCTTCGAGTATCGTTCGAGATATCCCATCACGATTTGGAAATCGAAGCTACATCATTAAAGTGTAGGTATCCTGATGTAAAGACTGATGTAGCTCAATATTCTACATTTGATCTCTCATGCGGATGGCTGGGCGGCGGGCATGATGATTTACACGTTTCGCTGTAAGAGCGGCCGCCTCAAGATGATCGGAGTGAAATGGCCCATGATCCGCTTCCATCACAGACGCGAAAATCGCACAGTAAGAACAAAACGGTTTCAGTAATCTAAAAGCAGCATGAATTCGATGTTCAGTATTTTGTCCGCTGTTATGCTGGTTCAGCACGGTTGCGCTCCAGTCGGCAAGGTGGATGATGCATCATCCCCGCCACGTGGTATGCCTCAATATGGAGAAGGTCCGTATGGCCGCTATTTCGTTCTAAGCGATGCCGGCGAAGGATCGTCCGGGCAGCACGTCTGGAAAAACACGCCCTAAAGGTTGTACCTGAACAACGATGGCGGAACGATCAAAGCGCCGGACGGGAAAGGTTTCGTCGACGGCATAACGGATGCGTACGGTCGCACCGTTTGCGTCCATTCCGTGATCTGATTCGAATGAATATCGAATCGATGCGCCAGTCCGGCCTGCGTGCGCTCGCCTTTGATTGCGGCAAGCGCGTTCGCCGCGTTCTTTTCGTCATCTCCCGGTTCCTTTGCCGGCATTTCTCACTTTGGCAGGAAAGCGTCCTCACTCTGCTGGCTTGACTATACATTCCAACCAATTCGACGTCCGACGGGTGATTCCTCCATCCACGGATCGCTCAAAATCACGCTCCACCCACCCAAATAAATAGACTTCGTAGGGGAAACCACCTACCCCAGGATCGCTTGCGCCTTTTTTCGACGTCGTGCAGACGTGTCTATACAAGATGCCTCAACGGTCTACTTCGACAAAAGGACGAGCAGATGAACGCGAAACGGATTTCTGGAAAGTTGCGCCTCGGTGTGCTGGCGGGCGTGGTCGCGGCGCTCGCGACGTCGGCGCAGGCCAAGGAGTGGACCTCGGTCACGATCGCAACGGAAGGCGCGTATGCCCCGTGGAACCAGACGCTGCCCGGCGGCAAGCTCGGCGGATTCGAACACGAACTGCTGACGACGCTCTGCACGCGCGCCCAGCTCAAGTGCAACCTCGTCGCGCAGGATTGGGACGGCATGATTCCCGGTCTGCAAGCCGGCAAATTCGACGTCCTGATGGACGTCATCTCCATCACGCCGGAGCGCGAGAAGATCATCGCGTTCTCGCGCCCGTATGCATCGACGCCGGCAACCTTCGCGGTATCGGACGACGGCATCCTGCCGAAGGCATCGCCGAACGCGGCGGCCGTCAAGCTGACCGGCGACGCCAAGAACGATCAGGCAGTCGTCGACGGTCTGCGCAAGCAGTTGAAGGGCAAGACCATCGGCATCCAGTCCGGCACGGTCTACACGAAGTTCATTCAGGACAACTTTAAGGATATCGCGACGATCCGCGTCTACAAGACCGCGCAGGAGCGCGACCTCGATCTGGCGAACGGCCGCATCGACGCATCGTTCGACGATCTCACCTATTTCCTGTCCGGTTCGGTCGACAAGTCAATCTCGGTTGCTGGTCCGAAGATCGGCGGCCCGATCTGGGGTCCCGGCGAAGGTCTGGGCTTTCGCAAACAGGACGCCGACCTGAAAGCGAAGTTCGACGCCGCGCTTGCCTCGGCCATCGCCGACGGCACGGTGAAGTCCTTGTCGGAAAAGTGGTTCAAGACCAACGTCGCGCCGTAAGCGCAACACGAACCCAAACCGGAGCATGAGATGACGCTGTTCCAGATGTTCGGATTCGGTCCAGACGGTTGGGGCTCGGCGCTGTTGCTCGGCGCCTTGCTGACCCTTGCCGCGCTGTTCACGGGCGCGATCTTCGGCGGATTCGTCGCGGCCGCGAAGCTGTCGCGATATCGCGCGTTGCGCATCGTCGGCGACATTTATACGACCGTGTTTCGCGGCGTGCCCGAGCTTCTGGTGATCTACCTCTTTTACTTCGGCGGATCGAGTTTCGTCTCGACCGTCGGCCACTGGTTCGGCTCCGATGGCTTCGTCAGCGTGCCGCCGTTCGTGATCGGCGCGATGGCTGTCGGCATGATCTCCGGGTCCTATCAGGCGGAGGTCTATCGCGCGGCGGTGCTGGCGGTGGCGCGCGGCGAACTCGAAGCCGCTCGCGCCATCGGCATGCCGACGATGATGATGGCGCGCCGCGTCCTCATTCCGCAGGTGATCCGATACGCGCTGCCGGGCCTGGGCAACGTCTGGCAGATGAGCCTGAAGGACTCGGCGCTGATCTCGGTCACCGGTCTCGCCGAACTGATGCGCACGAGCCAGGTCGCCGCCGGATCGACGCATCAGTACTTTGCGTTCTTCATCGCGGGCGGTGTGCTCTATCTCGTGATGACCAGCATTTCGTGGCGTATTTTCGGCCGCGCCGAAGCGGCGATCGCGCGTTCGTTCCGGCGCGGTTTCGCCCGTAACTGAGCCACCGCAAAGCCAACGCGCAACGCATTCCACACACGACGCCAGCGGAGATTCCCAATGCCCGTCGATTTCAATTTCATGTTCGACACCATGCGCCAGTTGCTGGCCGCGGTGCCGACCACGCTCGGACTGTTCTTCGCCTCGCTCGTGCTGGGCGGCTTGCTGTCGCTGGTGATCGTCACGCTGCGCGTGTCGCCGCACTGGCTGCCGAGCGGCTTCGCGCGGTTCTATATTTTTGTGTTTCGCGGCTCGCCGCTCCTGATCCAGATGTTCCTCGTCTACTACGGTCTCGGCCAGTTCGGCGTGATCCGCCACAGCTTCATGTGGCCGGTGTTGCGCGAGCCGTATGTGTGCGCGGTGCTGTCGCTCGCGCTGTGCACGGCGGGTTACACGGCGGAGATCATTCGCGGCGGCTTGATGGCGATTCCGCTCGGTCAGATCGAGGCGGGCTATTCGATCGGCTTGTCCGGCGTCGCGCTGCTGCGTCGCGTGATCGGACCGATCGCGCTGCGCCTGTGCCTGCCCGCTTACTCGACCGAAGCGATGCTGCTCGTCAAGTCGACGGCGCTCGCGAGTCTCGTCACCGTCTGGGAAGTCACCGGCGTCGCGCAGGAAATCATCCACCAGACCTATCGCACGACCGAAGTCTTCACCTGCGCCGCGCTCATCTATCTGCTACTCAACTTCGCGATCGTCCGCGCGCTCGGCTTCGTGGAGCGCAGGCTGTCCGGGCATCTGCGGCCGCCGCCCGTGCCCGTCGCGACGACCTCCGCGCCCGTGCGGACACGCGTTGCTTCCTGATATCCGCCGCCGTTCTGGAGAACCTCATCATGAGTACTGTTGCGCCCATCGCCCTGTCGGTCAAAGGCATCAAGAAATCGTTCGGCGAGCATCAGGTGCTGAAAGGCATTTCGCTCGACGCGCATCAGGGCGATGTCATTTCGATTCTCGGCGCGAGCGGCTCGGGCAAGAGCACCTTCCTGCGCTGCCTGAATCTGCATCGAAATGCCCGACGACGGCTCCGTGTCGCTCGCCGGCGAGGAACTGAAGATGAAGCGCCGCGGCGACGGCCGCTTGCAGCCCGCCGACCGCAAGCAGGTGGACCGCGTGCGCTCGCAGTTCGGCATGGTGTTCCAGAGTTTCAATCTGTGGTCGCATATGACGGTGCTGGAAAACGTGATCGAAGGCCCGCGCGCGTGTTGCGCAAGAGCCGCGCGGAAGCCGTCGAACAGGCCGAAGCGCTGCTTGCGCGGGTCGGACTCGTCGACAAGCAGAAGCACTATCCGGCGCATCTGTCGGGCAGCCAGCAGCAGCGCGTGGCGATCGCGCGCGCTCGCGATGGATCCGAAGGTCATGCTGTTCGACGAGCCGACTTCCGCGCTCGATCCCGAACTCGTCGGCGAAGTGCTGCGCGTGATGCGTTCGCTCGCCGACGATGGCCGCACCATGCTCGTCGTCACGCATGAAATGGGCTTCGCGCGGCACGTCTCGAATCGGGTGATGTTCCTGCACGAAGGCCGCGTCGAACTCGACGACACGCCCGAAGCGGTGTTCGGCGAACAGAAGTTCGAGCGTTTCCGTCAGTTCGTGTCGAGCCATCAGGACCGCAGCGCGCACTGATCGCGCATTGATCGCGCACTGATTCCAAGCAGTCTGATCGAAGGATCGCCATGATCGTCACCCGCACCGCACAGCCGCTCGAATGGCGCGAAATCGCCGCTATCGCCGCCGGCGCCACGCTCGAACTTTCCGTCGAAGCGGAAGGGCGCATCGCCCATGCGCGCGCTCGTCGATGAAATCGTCACGCGCGGCATCCGCGCCTACGGCGTCAACACGGGCGTCGGCGCGCTGTGCGACGTGATCGTGTCGCCAGCGGAGCAGCGCGATCTGTCTCACAACATCCTGATGAGCCATGCCGTCGGTGTTGGCGCGCCGCTCGGACGCGAAGAGACGCGCGCGATCATCGCGGCGGCGATCAACAACTTCGCGCACGGTCATTCGGGCGTGCGTCCGGAAGTCGTGCGCATGCTAATGAGTCTGCTCAATGCCGACTATCTGCCGGAAGTGCCCGCGTTCGGCTCGGTCGGTTATCTGAGCCATATGGCGCATATCGCGCTGGTCTGCATCGGCGCGGGACATGTGCGCGCGGGCGGCGAACGGCTGACCGGTGTGGACGCGCTGCAGCGGCTCGGCCTCGAACCGCTCACCTTGCAGGCGAAAGAAGGCCTGAGCCTCGTGAACGGCACGCTGTGCGTGACTGGTCTTGCCGCGCTCGCGCTGGCACGCGCGGAACGTCTGCTCGACTGGGCCGACATGGTCGCCGCGATGAGCTTCGAGAATCTCGGCGGCCAGCTCGACGCGCTCGATGCGCAGTCGCTCGCGTTTCGCCGCTCGGAAGGCCTCGGCGCTGGTCGGCGCCCGGATGCGCGCGGCACTCTCGGGCAGCGCGATCCTGAACGAATCGGTCGGCCGGCGCACGCAGGATCCGCTCAGCTTGCGCACCGTTCCGCACGTTCACGGCGCCGCGCGACGCGCTGACGACGACCGCCGAAGTCGTGAACCGCGAACTGGCGTCGATCACGGACAATCCGATCGTCGCCGGCACGCTCGATATGCCGCGCGTGTTCTCGCAGGCGCATGCGGTCGGTGCATCGATGGCGCTGGCGATGGACGGCATCGCTGTTTCGATGGCGCAGGCCGCCGCGCTCGCCGAGCGCAGGCTCGATCGTCTCGTGAATCCGCTCGTCAGCGGGCTGCCGCCGTTTCTGGCGGAAATCGGCGGCACGCGTTCGGGCTTCATGATCGCGCAATACACGGCGGCGTCGCTCGTCGCGCAGAATCGGCGCATTGCCGCGCCCGCGAGTCTGGATGGCGGCGTGACCTCGGGTTTGCAGGAGGATCATCTGTGTCACGCGACGCCGGCTGCGTTGAAAGCGCTGGAGATCATCGAGAATTCGGCGCGCATTCTCGGCATCGAACTGCTCGCCGCGACGCAGGCATACGATCTGCAGGCGACAGAGTTGTCCAGTGCGCCGTATACTGAATCGCTGCGCAACAGGGTGCGCGCCGTGCTGCCGATCTATCGCGACGACCGGCCGCTTGCCAACGATATGACATTCGCGTTTCGCATGATCTCGGATGGCGCGCCGCCGCCGTTGCCGGGAACCATCGCGCAAGTGGACGGAACCGCACGGCCGTGCCGGCTTCGCTTGTCGCGCGGCTATGCGCGGAATGCACCAACGAGGCGGTTGCCGTGAGCGGGTAGTGCGGATGGAGCGAACGCGGCTCTCAGGGGGAATCGACACACAATGAATACTGAAGCGAACCTCGACCTTGGACCGGGCCACGCCGAGAACCGCCGGATGCTGCCGGCCTACGAGCAGATCAAGCGCTACGTGACCGACCGCATCGCCAACGGCACCTGGAAGCCCGGCGACACGATTCCCTCGGAAACCGAACTGGTGAAGGAGTTCGGCGTATCGCGGATGACCGCTTCGCGTGCATTGCGCGAACTGACCGCCGAGCGCGTGCTGACGCGCGTGCAGGGTTCGGGGACCTTCGTCGCGCCGAGGCATTACGAATCGACCGTGCTCGAAGTGCGCAATATCGCCGATGAAATCGCGGCGCGCGGGCATCGGCATTCGGCGCGCGTGCTCACGCTCGAAACCTCCGACGACCCGGAAGCGATCGCATCGCTCGTCTGACCAAGGGGCCGGTGTTCCACTCGTGCATCGTGCACGCCGAGGAAGGCATGCCGATCCAGTACGAAGACCGCTACACGAACCCGCGTCTGTTCCCCGAGTACCTGCAGCAGGACTTCACCGTCGAAACGCCGAACCACTACATGGTGCGGCTCGCGCCCATTCAGCGCGCGGAGTTCCGGATCGACGCGCAAAAGCCGAACGCGACCATTCGCCGTGTGCTGGAAATGGAAATCGGCGAGCCGTGTCTGCTGGTGTCGCGCCGGACCTGGGTCGGCAACAGCGTCGCGACGGCGGTGCAACTGTGGCATCCGTCCTCGCGCTTTCATCTGGTCGGAAAGATGTAGCTTGTCTAATCAACTTGGTCGACAACGCTAACGCGGGTATTCATTGCCGAATACCCGCGTTTTTTTTGTGTTTGCGTGAGCGGAAAATACGATACGAATCCTCGCGTATACCCTGCATAAAAAAGTCGGCTCGTCGTTTTGTATATACAACTTGGCGTCGCTACACTGTTTTCACTGCCTGCGATAACGAAGCGGGTCATCGACAACTTTCCTCTTTGAGCGACGCACATGAATCATCCCAAACACATCGATCCGCGTTTTGATCCGACACGCACGATTCGTGCGCCGCGCGGCAGTGAAAAAACCTGCAAGACCTGGATCGCCGAAGCCTCGTACCGGATGATTCAGAACAATCTCGATCCGGAAGTCGCGGAACATCCGCATGCGCTCGTCGTGTACGGCGGCATCGGCCGCGCGGCGCGCAACTGGGATTGCTTCGACCAGATTCTCGCGTCGCTCAAGGATCTGAACGAAAACGAAACGCTGCTGATTCAATCGGGCAAGCCGGTCGGCGTATTCCGCACCCATGCCGATGCGCCGCGCGTGCTGCTTGCCAATTCGAATCTCGTGCCGCACTGGGCGAACTGGGATCACTTTCACGAACTCGACCGCAAAGGCCTCATGATGTACGGCCAGATGACGGCGGGAAGCTGGATCTACATCGGCTCGCAGGGCATCGTGCAGGGCACCTACGAGACGTTTTTCTCGGTGGCGAACCAGCATTTCAACGGCGATCCGAACGGCCGCTGGATTCTCACGGGCGGTCTTGGCGGCATGGGCGGCGCGCAGCCGCTCGCCGCGACGATGGCAGGCTTCTCGATGATCGCCGTGGAATGCGACGAGTCGCGCATCGACTTCCGCCTGAAGACGCGCTACGTCGACAAGAAGGCGAAGACGCTCGACGAGGCGCTCGCCATGATCGAAGCGGCGAAACAGAGCGGCAAGCCGGTGTCGATCGGCCTGCTCGGCAATGCCGCCGACGTGTTCGCGCAACTGGTCGAGCGCAACATCACGCCGGACTGCGTGACGGACCAGACCAGCGCGCACGATCCGATTCACGGCTATCTGCCGCAGGGCTGGACGATCGAAGACTGGCGCGAGCGTCAGAAGATCGATCCGCAGAGCATCGTGACGCCCGCCAAGCAATCGATGGCGAAGCAGGTTCAGTCGATGCTCCGGCTGCAGGAACGCGGCGCGGCCACGCTCGATTACCGCAACAACATCCGTCAGATGGCCCTCAAAATGGGCGTGAAGAACGCGTTCGATTTCCCCGGCTTCGTGCCCGCGTATATCCGTCCGCTGTTCTGCGAGGGCAAGGGCCCGTTCCGCTGGGTCGCGCTGTCGGGCGATCCGGAAGACATCTACAAGACCGATGCCAAGGTCAAGGAACTGATTCCCGACGATCCGCATCTGCACAACTGGCTCGACATGGCGCGCGAACGTATCGCGTTCCAGGGCTTGCCGGCGCGCATCTGCTGGGTCGGCGTGAAGGATCGCTATCGCCTCGGACAGGCGTTCAACGAGATGGTGAAGAAGGGCGAGCTGAAGGCGCCCGTCGTCATCGGACGCGATCATCTGGATACGGGTTCGGTCGCGAGCCCGAATCGCGAAACCGAATCGATGAAGGACGGTTCGGACGCCGTCAGCGACTGGCCGCTGCTTAATGCGCTGTTGAACACGGCGGGCGGCGCGTCGTGGGTGTCGCTGTATCATGGCGGCGGCGTCGGCATGGGCTTCAGCCAGCATTCGGGCGTGTTGATCGTCGCCGACGGCACCGATGCTGCGCACGAGCGCCTCGGCCGCGTGCTGTTCAACGATCCCGCGACGGGCGTCATGCGTCACGCCGATGCCGGTTACGAGCTGGCGCAGTTGACCGCGCGGGAAGCCGGCCTCAATCTGCCGATGCTCGGCCGATGAGCGTGGCGTCCACCACGCTGATTCGCGGGGCGGATTTGGTGGCGTCGCCGTGGAAGAACGGCGGCGGCGTCACGCGCGAGATCGCGGCGTATCCGGCGGGCGCATCGATGGACGCGTTCGCGTGGCGCGTGAGCATCGCGGAGGTCGCGCAGGCCGGGCCGTTCTCGCGCTTCGCGGGCGTCGATCGCACGCTGGTGTTGCTCGACGGCGCGGGTATGCGGCTGCACGAAGGCGAGCGCACGCATACGCTCGCCCGTCCGCTCGACATCGCGGGCGAAGCATCGATCGATGCCACGCTCGTCGACGGTCCCACGCGCGACTTCAATCTGATGGTTCGCCGCGACGACGCGCGCGGCACGCTGGAACAATGGCGCGCGCCCGAATCGCATGATCTCGATGCCGACACGGCGCTCCTGTATTGCGCGCAAGGTGCCATGCGCGTGCGCGTGAACCGTGGCGAGCCCATCGCGCTGGAGCAGGGCGACACGCTGCGCATCGAGCACGCTCGCGCGCATATCGATACTGAAGGCAGCGGCGCATTGCTCGCCATCGCCTTGAAGGACGTGGAATGAAGCGCACGCTCTGGCACAACCTCAAACTCTGCGCCGAAGGCAACCCCGATCACACGATCGACGATGCCGCGATCGCCGTCGAAAACGGCAAGATCGCATGGCTCGGCCGGCGCGCATGCCGACCTGCCCAGCGACATGAAGCACTGGCCGCGCGAAGACTTGCGTGGCGCATGGGTCACGCCCGGCCTGATCGACTGTTATACGCATCTCGTCTACGGCGGCCAGCGCGCCGACGAATTCGCGCAGCGTCTCGCGGGCGTGAGCTACGAAGAGATCGCGCGGCAGGGCGGCGGCATCGTATCGACAGTGCGCGCCACGCGTGCCGCCGACGAAGCCACGCTGTTCGCGCAATCGGCCGCGCGTCTCGAAGCGTTGCTCGCGGAAGGCGTGACGGCCATCGAAATCAAATCCGGCTACGGCCTCGATCTGCCCACCGAGCGCAAGATGCTGCGCGTCGCCCGCCGACTAAACGCTCACTTCACACTCTGCATAAGAAAGGTTCGGTTTTTCCGAACCTATTCCCCCAAAAACTTCCGTTTTTCGTCGCCGTTCCTTTCGATACAGTGATTGCATTGAAAGCAATCAGAAAGGACCCGACATGAAATGCCCAGTCTGTCCCGCGACGGATCTGCTGATGACCGTGCGCGAAGGCATCGAAATCGACTATTGCCCGAGTTGTCGCGGCGTCTGGCTGGAGCGTGGTGAAGCGATGCGTACTGGCGGCGCGCGGATCGTTCAGCCATCGATTACGCTCGAAACCGCGCTGCATGACGACCCAGTGAATGTCGTCGTGCCCATCGAACAGCGGGTAAAGATGAGGCAGCGCGAGGCTGCGGCCCGCGAAGTTGTTCGGCGATTCGCACGACGACCAGAAGATACCGATGCAACGCCGCCCGCCCGCGCGCTGCCGGATGGTTTCGATCAACGCATCGGCCGACGATGGATTCACCGGTTCGATATAGCGTTGCTTCGGCAGATAGCCGAGCACCGGAAAGAGGGTGGTGAACAGGGCGAACGGGTCGGTCCACATTTCGGAAGCCGTATCGTCCGATGCGCGCGTGAAGCCCGCGTTGCGCATCGCGTCGGCGAGGGCCGCGTGTTCGGACGTGTGATCGGTCAAGCGGAACAGCTCGACGTCGTGTTCGACTTCGACGCCCATCGCTCTCAGCGCGTCGATGTATCGCGCCCAGTGAATCAGATCGCCGAAGCCTGACGCGACCGACAGGATCGTGATGCGTGCGGGAAGTTCGCGTTGCCCGTTCCAGTATTTCGCATGATCGACATTCGGAAGGAGCGTGCGGCGGGCCTCGTCCGGAGCACCAGTGCGTGTGCATTGCGCCGACGCCTTGGGCGATGCCGTCGCGCCGCATGAGGCTGCGCGCCTGATGATGGCCGAGCACGTGAGTGGCGTGTGGGTTGAGTCCGTCAGCGACGAGTTGGATCACGCGATCGTCTTCGCCGAGATAGTGCCAGCCGTAGACGCGCGAGATATAAGCGGCGACAGGCGCGGTGGACGGCTTGTTCGCGAAGGCTTCGAGGCCTGCCGAAGGCTTCAAGGCCTGCGAGTCCCACTTCCTTCAGTCCGAGGTGCAGGCAGACATCGGACATGCAGTGGATCTGAAACGCAAAACGATTCGCTTCGCGCGTCAGCTTGAAGCAGGTTTCCAGCGCTTCATGGAATTGCCCGCCACGCAGATGCGCGAGGGCGCGCCAATGCCAGTAATCCGCGGTATGGCCATCGGCCGGACGGCGGTTCGTCCAGAAAGCGGAAACACGCCGCGATGTCGCCTGAATATAGGTACGGCGGAATGTCTTCGTATCGCTCGATCATGCTGATGCTGCTCAAAGTGTGACGTCGAGCCGCGATGTCAGCGAACCGTTCGTTGCCGCGGCGCAGCCGAATATGGCACGGCGATAACCCGGAATTGCAATCAGTTGATCAATCTTTAAGATTTTTGACGCTTTATGCGCAAAAAGCTAACGCTGCTTGAAGTATAGAAACGGCGCTCAAAAAGCGCGAGAAAACGCGTTTTACTTTCGCTCACGCTTAATTCTAGGGACGACTTTCCGGAGAAATCCCGCCTGACTGGTTGATATGCCGACAATTCGGACTTTTCGAGCAAATGCTCGATGGTGAAGCATATGCTAAATTATTGCTAATATATCTTATGTCAATTATGTGATGCCAGAACCCACAGACAATCCATCGGGCTTTTCCGGGAATACCGTTTGCTACTAAACCGCGATTCCCCCCTCACCATCAGCGCCCAATGCAACAATACTTCACGACTCCCGCCGCATTCAAGCCCGCTGCATCACGCGCCCGTCAAATACCCTCCATCCACCGCCAACGTCGTGCCGGTGATAAAGAAACGCCACCGCGCCCACCAGATCCTGCACCTCGCCCCAGCGCTTGAGCGCGCTGCGCGCCGCGATCTTGTCGGCTTTGGCCGGGTCCGACCACAGCGGCTTCGTCATGTCCGTGCGATGGTAGCCCGGCGCCACCGCGTTCACGCGCACGCCCGCCAGACCGAACGCATGCGCCAGCGACCGCGTCAGCCCGACGATGCCCGCCTTGCTCGCGCAATACGCGGGCACCTCGGCATCGGCCATGAAGCTCAGCATCGACGCGATGTTGACGATTGCGCCGCGCCGCGCGTCGAGCTTGTCGCGCGCGGCCATCGAGAGGCGCATCGCGGCGCTCAGATTCACGTCGAGCACTTCCTGAAACACGGCGTCGGTGTATTCGTCGGCGGGACGCGCAACGCCCGCCGCGTTCACGAGCACGTCGAATTCATCGAATTGTGCGACGAAACGCGTAATGTCGTCGGCATTGCGCACGTCGAGCTTCACGAAACGAATGCCTTCGAGCGTGCGATCCGCGCGCAGCGCCTCGAGCTTGGCATCGGAACTGCCGGTCGCGATCACGCGTGCCGACAACGCGGCGAAGCCTTGCGCGATCGCAAGCCCGATGCCGCTCGTCGGGCCCGATACGAGCACGGTCTTGCCGTCGAATAATCCGTCGCGAAACGCCTGCGTCACTTGCGGGTCCATGTCGTCGTCCTCGTTCAGATGATGGCGGGTTCGGTGCGATCGAGCAGTGCGGCGTAGCGGTCCATCGCCTCGAGCGCGGCGACGACCATCGGCGCATTCACCGGATACGGCTCGTCGTTATGGATGATCTCGCCTTCTCTGCAGGCGCGTTCCGCCACGCGCGTCAGGGCCGCGCGATCCGCGCCGTCGACGTGGATATCGGCCAGACGCGTCGGCAAGCCGACCGCCTTGCAGAACGCGAACACGCGACGCCGCTCGCTATCCGCGCACGGCCACAGGAACAGCGACGCAAGCGTGCCGATGGCCACTTTCTCGCCATGCAACACGCCATGCGTGCTGTCGAGTTGCGCCAGCCCGTGATGGATCGCATGCGCCGCCGCCACGCCGCCCGATTCGAAACCGAGTCCCGACAGCAGCACGGTGGCTTCGAGCGTCGCGTCGAAGGCGGGCGTGACGGTCTTGCGCTTGCAGTCGGCGACGGCATCGACGGCATGCGCGAACAGCGTGCGCGGCACAGGCGCGCGGCTTCGAAGGCGAGCGCGGTGCCCACGCCGCCGCACAGATTGCGCGCGCCCGAGCGACGGCAGGCATCGGCTTCGTAGAAGGTGGCGAGCGCATCGCCGATACCGGCGATAAAGAAGCGCACCGGCGCGGCCACGATCAGCGCCGTATCGAGCAAGACGAGATCGGGATTGCGCCGCACGAAGCGGTCGCGCACCACGCGCCCTGCTTCGTCGTAGATGACGGCGAGCGCGGAACACGACGCATCCGATGCCGCGATGGTCGGCACGCACGCGAACGGCAAGCGCAAATCGTCGGCCGCCGCGCGCCCGATATCCACCACCTTGCCGCCGCCGAACGACACCACGATATCCGCGCCGCACTGCGCGGCCCACGCGGCGGCATCGGCGATGGCGTGTTCGGTGCACGCGGCATTCTGCCGGCGCACATGCACGCGCACGCCTTCGGTTTCAGCCAGCGCCGGTTCGATCAGCGACGCCACGCTGCTGTCCACGAGACACGCCGCCTGCGTGCCGAGCCGCGCGAGTTCCGCGCCGAGTTGGCCGAGCGCGCCCGCGCCCTGCACGTAGCGCGAGGGAAAAATGCTGGTTCTAAGCATGATCGTCGTGTTCCGGAATAGTCGAGGTATCGAGGCCGAGCGCGGCGGCCAGTTCGCGCGGCGTGCGCACGATCTGCGCTTCGGCGGGAAAAAGTGCCGCGCCGGCATCGTCGAGCGGCCAGGCCAGCACGCGCATATTCGCCGCAAGCGCCGCACGCGCACCGGTCGGACTGTCCTCGACGACGACCGCATCGTCGGGCGTCACGCGCAGCAGCCACGCGGCGCGTTCGTACGGCTCGGGACTGGGCTTACCCATGCGCACATCGTTCGCGCTGACGGTCACGAGATGCGGCTCCTCCAGACCGAGCGCGCGCAGATTCACTTCGAGCAGCATGCGCACCGAATTCGACACGATGCCCTGTGCAATCCCCGCGCGTTTCGCCGCGCGATACACCTCGAGCGCGCCGGGACGCGGCACGAGATGCGGCGCGCCATCGAGATAGGCTTGCGCGCGAAAGGCCGACCACGCCTCGAAGTCCGTCGATAAACCGAAGCGCTCGCGACACAGCGCATGCACTTCGCGCCCGGTCTTGCCGAAGATCAGCGGATGCATCTCCTCGCCCGCTTCGATGCCGTGTTTCGCGAGCACCGCGACCAGCGTGCTCAGATGCAGCGCTTCGCTATCGGCGAGCGTGCCGTCCATGTCCCAGAGAATGGCCTTGATCATCGTGCGGATTCGGGAGAGTCGGTGACGAGCCGGTCGAGATCGTCGTAGAACTGTTGCGCGTTCGCATAGAGCCGCTCGAAGATCGGCATCATGCGGTCGTAGGTGTCGCTGGCGCGCGGATCGGGCAGCACTTCGTGTTCGAAGCCCACGAAGGCGTTCACGGCATCGGTGAGACGCGCGAACTGGCCGTGCGCGGTGGCGGCGAGAATCGCGCAGCCCATCACGCCGCACTCCACTTGCGCGGGCACGAGAATCGGCGTGCGATACATGCTCGCCTTGATGTTCAGCCACAACGATGCCTTCGCGCCGCCGCTCGCCGCGACCAGCCGTTCGATGCTCGCGCCTTCTGGCTGGATCAGCGCGATATGCCGCAGCACGCCGAACGCGACACCCTCCAGCACCGCGCGATGCAGATGCGCCAGCCCGTGCTTGGCCGCGATGCCGAAGAACTGCGCGCGAATTGGTGTGATCGCCGAGACGCTCGCCGGTCAGATACGGCAGAAAGAACAGCCCTTCGCAGCCGACCGGCGCGCTCGCCGCTTTCTGCGCGATCGCATCGTAGGACAAGGCGTTTTCGTGGAACGCGCGACGCGCCCAGCGCATCGCGTCGCCGCCGGAATCGAGCAACATGAAGCGGCCCCACGCGCCGTCGCATGTCGCGAGATTCGACACTTCGGGATGCAGCATCGGTGTATCGGCGAGCACGGTGATGATCGACGACGTCCCCGTGATATCCGACGCCAGCCCCGCGCCGTGCACGCCCGAGCCCAGCACCGAAACGGGATAGTCCGCGCCGCCGACCAGCACCGGCGTGCCTTCGCGCAGCCCCGTCGCGGCAGCGGCTTCTTTTGTCACCTGGCCGAGGATATCGAGCGGCGCGAGCTTCGATGCGTCGAGTCCGAGCAGATCGAGCATGTCGCGCGACCATGTGCGCGTGACCGGGTCCATCAGAAAGCTGGTCGATGCATCGTTCCAGTCGCACGCGCGCTCGCCGGTCAGACGGAAGTTCACATAGTCTTTCGGCATGAACACCGTGCGCGCGCGATCGTATGATTCGGGGTCGTGCTCCTTGATCCACCACAGCTTGAACGCGGGCCATGCGGGCGTGGCGGGGTTCGCGGTCTTGTGCAGATACGACGATTCCTCGTGCCGCGCGCGAAACTGCGCGACCTGCGCGAAGGTGCGCTTGTCGTTCCAAAGCGGCGCGGTATCGCGCGTGAGTTGACCGTCGGCGTCGATTAGTACGGTCCCGTGCATCTGCCCGCACGCGCACACCGCGGCCACCTTTTCCGCCGCGCCCGGCACGCGCTCCAGCACTTCGCGAATCGAGCGCGCCGCGCCCGCCCACCAGTCCGCCGGACGCTGCTTCGACCAGCCGTAACGCGGCACGATCTGCTCGTGCTCATGCGCCGCGATCTGTCTCACCGTGCCGCGCGAATCGACCAGTGCGGCGCGCACGCTGCCCGTACCGACATCGATCGCGAGATAAAACGTCTCCATGTCATTCACCCATCTGTGCGGGTCGAAGGTCCGATGCGCCACGCGCATCCCGTCTGCGCGCGATGAATCGACAACGCGCCCGCTTCCCGCGCGATGCGTGCGTCGATCGTTTCCGGCGCGAGCGTGTTGAAGTCGAACAGTCCATGATGATGCGCGATCATCGCCGGGATATGCGCGGCGCGCGCCAGTTCGACGGCTTCGTCCAGCGTGAAATTGCCCGGCACGCCGTTGCCGCCGCGAATGGCGTCGCGGCCGTTCACCGGCAGCAGCGCGACATCGACGCGCGCCTGCCGCACGCGCTCGTGCAATTGCGGATACGGCACGCAATCGCCCGAATGGTAGAGGCGCACGCCGTGCACTTCGATCACGTAGCCGAGCCACGGATGCCGCCCGTCTTCGTCGATATCGAGCGTCTCGTGCGCGGACGCGATCGGCGTCACGACGCAGTCGTCGAGTACCGGCACGCGCTGCCCGGCGTCGACCGAAATCAGACGGTCGAGGCCGGCGCCCGTGCGCCGCAACGCTTCATCCAGCGATGCTTCCGGCACGACAAAGCGCAGCGCCGGAAACCGTTCGGCCAGCGGCTGCAAGGTGCCCGGATCCATGTGATCCGTATGCCGATGCGTGCACAACACCCGGTCCACCCGATCGAACTCATGCGGCGCAATGGGCGCGGGCATCATGCGCGTATGCGGAAAGCGCGTGCCCTGATACTTCCGCGCAAGCGTATCCGACAGATACGGATCGATCAGCAGGCGCGCCTGCGCCGTGTCAATGACGAAGCCTGCCTGCCCGAGCCAGTACAGCACGATCTCGCCGTCACGCGGCGCGTGGCGCGCATCGGCGAGACGCTGCGCGAGCGGTTCGTCGAAGCGTTCGGCGCGCATCACCAGCACACGTAGCCGCCGTCCGCGAGCACGATCGCGCCGGTCATCAGACTCGCGGCGTCGCCGGCGAGGAACAGCACGACCGAGGCGATTTCGTCGACGCGCCCGAGCCGGTTCATCGGCGTGCCGCCGACCCAGTGGCGATACATCTCCTCGTTACCCGGCTCGTACACATACTGGTTCATCTCGGTGTCGATATAGGTCGGCGCGACCGCGTTCACGCGCACGCCGCGCGCGCCCCATTCGGCGGCGAGCGAGCGCGTCAAATGATGCACGCCCGCCTTCGACGCGTTGTAGTTGGCCTGCTCCTGCGGCCGGTTGACGATCAGCCCCGACATCGACCCGACATTCACGATACTGCCGCCGCCGCGCTCCAGCATGCCTTTCCCGAACGCGCGGCAGGCGCGGAACACGCCGTTCAGATTCACGTCGATGACGCGATCCCACACTTCGTCGCTCATGTCCTCGGCGGGATGATTCGAGATTGCGATGCCCGCGTTGTTGACGAGCACGTCCACGCGTCCGTGGCGCGCGACGACGGCATCGTTGACGCGCTGCGCCGCCGCCGGATCGGTGACATCGAATACTTCGCCTTCGACCCGCGCGCCCGATGCCGCGAGCTTGCCCAGCGCTTCATCCAGCGCTTTCGCGTCGAAGTCGGTCAAGACGACGCGCGCGCCCGCCTCGGCCAGCGCTTCGGCGATCGCGAAGCCGATGCCGCGCGCCGCGCCCGTCACGACCGCCACGCGGCCGTCGAGACGGAATCTGTCCATGTACATGTCGATGTTCCTTCCAGAGTGCTTTACGATGCCGCGCGCGGCGCGGGCTTGCCTGCATCGGCGGCAATACGGCAGATTTCATCGAATGCCGGACCGCTCGACGCAATGTCGATATGAAACACTTCCGCGATGACCCGTGTCCATCCGTAGATGAAGTAGGTCCAGCCATCCTCGACCTGCAACTGCCGCGCACTTTCCTGCCTGCCTGCGCGCCTGATCGAGAAACACCAGTTCGCCGCGATAGTTCAGATCCCACACGATGCCGCGTTCGGGAAACCTCGCCGCATCCGTCAGCGGCGAGCCCGGCGCATCCTTGCCCAGCCCGGTCGCGTTGATCACGAGCGCGCCCGGCGACAGACGCGCGAGCACCGCGTCGTTGTCCTCGGGGCGCGGCGCGATCACGTATTCGCACGGCACGCCCAGATCGAGTTCGCGATGAATCCGCTCGATCTCCTCCAGCCGCCCGGCCGAGCGGTTCGACACGATCACCTTCGACGGCCGGTTCGCGCCGCGGCTCGTCTGCATCAGATGCCAGGTCAGCGCGATGGTCGAGCCGCCCGCGCCCATCGAGAACACTTCCGCGCCGGTTTGCGCGAAATGCTGCGGCGGCAGAAAGCCGTCGAGCGAGAGGCCGGAGGTGATCGGGTCTTTCGCGTGGCAGACGAACTTGCCGTCGCGTTTGGACAGACAACTGGTCTCGCCCATGATGCGCGCGTATTCGTCGATCTCGTCGAACAGGTCGCGGCAGGCGGCGTACAGGTCGATCTTGTGCGCGTGACGAGCGCGCCGAGCGACAGCGGATCGTCGCGCAGAAAACGCACCGCCTCGCGATACGCGTCGGGACTCGCATGCGGCTGAAAGTCGATGCCCTTGATCTCGACATCGCCCAAGCCAAGATGTTTCGCCCAGGCGGGAAACACCCGCATGATCGAACTCTGCGCCGTCGTGACGCCGATGAAATAGAAAGTCGGGCGGCGCGCCGGTTCGTAACTCATCGCGTGGCTCCTTCGCTTGCGCGTTCGATCAGCATGGCGATGTCCGCGCCGCTGCGCTCGACATACGCCGGATTGGCCTCGGTGCGATAGCCGCCCGCGCCGTCGTCGACCACGCGCAGCTTCATGCCGTTCGACTGCTCGATGATCGCGTAGTCCTGACCCGAATCGGCGGGATAGCAGAACAGCATCACGAAATCCTCGCTGCCGAGATTCACCGAGCGATGAATCCAGCGCGGCGGCACGTAACACACCGTGTTCGCCCGAATCTCGATGATGCGCGTGTCGCCGTCGGGCGACTCCATCAGCCCATAGCCCTTCAGCCCGAAATACAGCTCCGGCCGGTCGATGTTCGCGTGGATATGCCCGCGCGTCATGAAGAACTCGTCGCCGACCTTGCCCGGACTCATGCGCGTGACGCCGGTGATGAGATCGCCGGGCGCCGCGCTCGGGCGATGGTCGGTCACGTCGTACACCACATCGTCGCCGCGAAGCGCCGCCAGCGCGGCGAAGGCGTCGGCATAGAGGCCGGCTAAGTCTTTCAGATGCTTGCGATAGCGCGTGTCGGTGCCGTCCATGAGGCCGGTCTCCAGATTGACGTCGAACGCGCGCGGTTCAGGCCAGTTCATGAATCGTGTCTCCGGGGAATCAATGTCATAACGATTATAAAGTTAATTATAGTAAAGTTAAAAGATAAGTTTAATCGATTTATCACCCGGTTTTTCCGAGAATATGCTGCTTCACAGCAAAGTAACGATAGTTATACGATCTATAAAAATTCATAAAACTAATTATTTTTTGAAGCCGTCAGCGCGCATGGCGAGACGCCGTTCCGCGCTGAAAACGGTCCTTCCGGAGACAACCATGCACGACTCAGAACTGCCGGCGGTCGCGGCGCTGCGCGATGCGCTCGGCGCCGACGTGGTGTCGCTGCCGGCCGACTTCGCCGGACGCAAGCACGCGGACTGGAGTCGCACGCCGAGCGCCGATCCCGTCGCGCTGATCCGGCCGCGCACGACCGAACAGGTCGCGACGGCGCTGCGCATCTGCCACGAACATCGGCAGGCGGTGGTCACGCAAGGCGGGCTGACCGGACTCGCGGGCGGCGCATGCATGCTGGGCGGCGAGGTCGCGCTGAGTCTGGAGCGCATGAGCGGCATCGAGAGCATCGACCGCGTGGGATCGGCGATGACCGTGCTCGCCGGCACGCCATTGCAAACCGTGCAGGAAGCGGCCGACGATGCGGGCTTCATGTTTCCGCTCGATCTCGGCGCGCGCGGCAGTTGCACCATCGGCGGCAATCTGGCGACCAATGCGGGCGGCAATCGCGTCATCAAGTACGGAATGATGCGCGAGCAGGTGCTGGACGTCGAAGCGGTGCTGGCGGACGGCAACGTGGTCGGCGGCCTGCGCAAGATGATCAAGAACAACACCGGCTATGACCTGCGCAATCTGCTGATCGGCAGCGAAGGCACGCTCGCGGTCATCACGCGCGCGGTGCTGCGGCTGCGCCCGAAGCCGCGCGCCGTCTCCACCGCGTTCTGCGGCGCGACGAGTTACGACGCCGTCACCACGCTCTTGCATGCCGCGCAGGAACGCCTGCCCGCAGGCGTCTCCGCCTTCGAAGTGATGTGGCCGGGCTATTACGACTTCGTGCTCGAACGTTTGCCGGAACTGCGCGCGCCGCTCGCCGAACGGCACGCCTATTACGTGCTGCTGGAAAGCAGCGGCGCGGACCCGGAGCGTCAGGCCGAAGCCTTCGAGGATTTTCTCAGCGACATGCTGGAAAGCGGCGTGATCGCGGACGCGGCGCTCGCATCCAGCGAAGCCGATGCCGCCGTGTTCTGGGCCATCCGCGATGCGCCCGGCGAGTATCCGCGCCTGATTCCCGGCCGCGTGTCCTTCGACGTGAGCTTTTCGATCGCCGATGTCGGCGAGGCCGCGCGTCATGCGCAAGCGCAACTGCGCGAACAGTGGCCGCGCGCGACGATCCTGATCTACGGCCATCTCGGCGACGGCAATCTGCATATCGTCGTGCAGGAACCGGACTGGCCGGCCGATACCGCGCCGCGCGTGCAGGCCGTCGTGTACGGCGTGACGGCGGAATTCGGCGGATCGGTGTCGGCGGAACACGGCATCGGACTGAAGAAGCTCGGCGTGATCGCGCTGTCGCGCACGCCCGCCGAACTCGCCGCGATGCGCGCCGTGAAGCACGCGCTCGATCCGCTGAATCTGCTCAATCCCGGCAAGCTGCTGCCGGCATGAACCACCCCGTCGCACGCCAAGCGCGTCACACCCATCACCCAAGCGCGTTCGCGCACATAAAGGAGGAGACATGTCCCGTCTCATGAAGAAAGCCGCCGGTGCGATCGCCCTCGCGGTGGCCGCCGTCGCCCTGTCGTCGTCCGCATTCGCCGCCGACAAGATGAAGGTCGGCATCTCGATGAAGGTGCTCAACGCGCCCTACTTCGCCGCCGCGATGGAATCCGCCAAAGCGCGCGCGACCGAACTCGGCCAGGACGTGATCGTGGCCGACGCGCAAGGCAAGATGCAGAAGCAGATTTCCGATGTCGAGGATCTCGTGACGCGCGGCATCAAGGTGCTGATCATCGATCCGGCCGATCCGAAGGGACTCGTCAACGCGGTGAACGCCGCGACCGCCGCGGGCGTGAAGGTCGTCGTGATCGACAGTACGCTCGATCCGAAGGCCAACTATCTGACGCTGGTGCAGTCGTCGAATCGCGAGAACGGTTCGATGGTCGGCCAGTGGGTCGTCGACACGATGGGCGACAAGCCGCTCAAGATCGCGCTCATCTCCGGCGAAAAGGGCAATCCGGTCGGCCGCGAACGCCGCGACGGCGTGCTCGAAGGAATCATGGAAGCGCAGCTCGCCAAGACCGGCAAGGTCAACGTGCAGGTCGTCGGGCAAGGCTGTGGCAACTGGTCCGACGAAGGCGGCCTGAAGGCAATGGAAGACCTGCTGGTCGCCAACAAGGACATCAACATGGTGCTCGGCGCACGCCGCGCGATCGAAAGCGCGAATCGTCAGGGCATCACGCTGGTCGCGGCGGCGGATGGCCAGAAGGAAGCGCTCGCGCTCATCAAGCAGGGCAAGTACGGCGCGACCGCGCTCAACGATCCGGCGCTGGTGGCGCGCACGGCCGTCGATATCGGCGTGAAGGCGGCGCAAGGGCAAGCGGTCAACGTGCCGAAGATTTCGTACACGCCGTCGGCGGTCATCAGCAAGGACAACGTCGACAAGTTCTACAACCCGAAGGCGATTTTCTGAGGCACGCCGCGCGCGCGCCGGAGGACGACTCCATGCTTCCGTTCATCGCCCTTGCGGGCATCTCCAAGCGATTCGGCGGCGTGCATGCCATCGAGGGCATCGACTTCGACGTGCGCGCGGGCGAAGTCCACGCGCTCGTCGGCGAGAACGGCGCGGGCAAGTCCACGCTGATGCGCGTGATCGGCGGCGGCCATCAGGCCGATGCGGGCACGATCAAGGTGGAAGGCCGCGAGATCACCTTCCGCAATCCGCATGCGTCGCTTGCGGAAGGCATCGCGGTGATTCATCAGGAGACGGCGCTCGCGCCCACGTTGTCGGTCGCGGAGAACGTGTTTCTCGGCGCGATGCCCGCCGTCATCGACTGGCGCGCGTTGCGCGCAAAGGCGCGTGCGCTGATCGAAAGTCTCGGCTTCGAGATCGATCCGGCGGCGCTGGTCGAAACGATGTCGGCGGCGCAGTGTCAGGTGATCGAGATCGCCAAGGCATTGAGCGGCACGTTGAAGCTGCTGGTGCTCGACGAACCGACCGCCGCCCTCGCCCCGTCCGATGCCAACCGCCTGCTCGATATCGTGCGCGATCTGAGAGCGCGCGGCGTCGGCATCGTCTATATCTCGCACCGGCTGGAAGAAGTGTTCGCGATCGCGGATCGCATCACCGTGCTCAAGGACGGCAAGCGCGTCGATACGGTCGCGCCCGGCGATATCACGCGCGACGAACTGATTCGCAAGATGGTCGGGCGGCCGCTTTCCGTGCTGTTTCCCGAACGCCACGCGGCGCTCGGCGCGGACGTGCTGAAGGTCGAAGGACTGACGCGCGGCCGCGCCGTGCAGGATGTCTCATTCTCGCTGCGCGCGGGCGAAGTGGTCGGACTCGGCGGCCTGATCGGTTCGGGCCGCACGGAAGTGGCGCGGCTCATCTTCGGCGCGGATCAGCGCGATGCCGGCCGTATCGAACTGAAGAGCAAGACGCTGAATGCGCGCTCGCCGATGGCCGCCGTGCGCGCGGGCATCGGCTTCGTGCCGGAGGATCGCAAGGGACAAGGCGCGGTGCTGGCCATGCCGATCCGCATCAACGCGACGCTCGCCTCGCTCGATTCCGTGAGCGGGCCGTTCGGCTGGCTCGCGTTCCGGCGCGAACGCGCGTCGGTGGCCAAGCTGATGGAATCGCTGCGCATCAAGGCGCGTTCGATGGACGCCGATGTTTCCACGCTCTCCGGCGGCAATCAGCAGAAGGTCGTGCTGGCGAAGTGGTTTCACGCGGACGGCGACCTGATCATCCTCGACGAACCGACGCGCGGCGTCGATGTCGGCGCGAAAGTCGAAATCTATACGCTCGTCAATCAACTGGCGGAGCGCGGCAAGGCGGTGCTGGTGATCTCCTCGGATCATCAGGAACTGATGGACCTGTGCGACCGCATTCTGGTGATGGGCGAAGGCCGCATACGCGGACAACTGAATCCGGACGACTACAGCGAGGAACGCATCCTCGCGCTGTCGCTGCAACGCGAGGCCGGCGAAGCAACCTCGCTCACTCATACCCATGCGGAGATGACATCATGAATCAAAGCGCCGTCACGCCGGAATCGCAAAACGCGCGCACGCATCGCGCGGCGGCCGCCTCGTGGTGGGCCAGCGCGCGCCGCTTCAATACGGTCGCGATCCTCGTCGTGCTCGTGATCGCGGCATCGTTCGTATCGAGCGACTTTCTTTCGGTGCCGAATCTCGCCAACATCTCGCGGCAGGTGGCGGGCGTCGGCATCATGTCGGTGGGCATGCTGCTCGTGGTGCTCACGGGCGGCATCGACTTGTCGGTGGGATCGGTCGCCGCTCTCGGCAGCGTGCTGTGCGCGTTGCTGATTCCCGAACATGGCCTGTGGTTCGCCCTGCTCGCGACCTTGCAGCGCTGTTGGCTCAAGGGGCAAACCGGCGACGCGCTGCATGCGGTGCTGTGTGCGGCCGGCTACAACCTGCGCTGGCTGCTGCGCGCGATCGTTCGTCTGGGCCTTGGCCCTATATTCTTTTT
>NZ_LFJJ01000062.1 GCF_001189365.1 Candidatus Burkholderia verschuerenii
ACCCGGAACAATGGACTCCAGTCGTCCCCATATCTCATCGGTCAGCAACATTCGACTCATCTTGATCGCTTACGCAAAAGATGAGATGTAAACACATTTCTTCAAATGTGAACAGAGCCTAGTGAATATCGTGGTGCGATGCCATCGGCTGGCCGCGACCTTATTGCAGCGTCGCCTCGTGTTTGATCGGGCCGCCGTAATCGTTGAGCGTGGTGAACGCGACCTTTCCGATACCGGTCGACGGCGCGCCGGACAGCGGCAAGGCGATCTCCGCGCCGGGCGCGACCATGTCGCCCTCATCGAACTTCGGCGCATTCGGCTCCGCGCCGACGTAGGCTTCGATGATCGTGACGTGATACGGCGTCGGGTTGGAGACCAGCAGCGCCGGCTTGCCGTCATGCGCGCCGAGATGCCACTTCAGTTGACCGGGTGCGTCGTCCGCGTGGCCTTGCAAACCGGCGGGACGGAAGAAGAATTTCAGGCGCGAGCGGAATGCCAGTTGAACGTAGTTCGACTCGGCTTGCGCCGCTTGCGGCTTCGGCGGCACTTCGAGCAGGTTGAACCACAGGAGCGTCTCGCGATCCTTCGGCATCGCTTCGCCCGTATAGGCGATACGGATGGTCTGCGACTTGTCGGAATCGATGCGCGCGATCGGCGGCGTCAGGATGAACGGCAGATCGAGCGTGCTCGGATCGGACTTCGGATCACCCTTGTCGAACCAAACTTGCGTCAGCGCCGGATTCTTGCCGGCGTTGGACAGCTTGATCGTCACCTCGCTGTCCGAGGCGTTGTAGATGATCCGCGTACCCGCGATCACGACCGACGCATGCGCCGCAATGGACGACAGCGAACCGGCTGCCAGCATGGACACGGCGATAATCGCGCCGATGAGTTTTCGAAAGTTCATGACACTCGAGGAGATAAGCAGACGCACAGCACCCTCCTCGCGGACGGGTGACGCGTCCCGACAGCCACATACGTGCCGTGGAGTCGATCGTGGTGAAGCAGATAAAAGCCTCGCGAACGCGGGCGCGCGCCGGACAGGCGCTCGCGAGCAGGCAATGCCGTGTGAAAACAGGACGCCTCACGGCATCCTGTTCTCGCCACGATTTACTGATAGATCATCGAGTACGTCACTTTGGTCGTGACGCTGCCAGCACCCGCGCCACCCTTCGGCGAGATGTACTGCGCCGCGTATTGCAGGCTCGCGCTGCCGCCCTTGATATCGACCGACTGCGAGTTCTGTGCGCCGTCTGCCTTGCTGACGTCGATCACGTTTTGGCCCTTGTTGTAGTCGACCAGTTGAACTTCCACGCTGTCTGCCGTGCCGTTGTTCAGCAGATTGCCGTCAGCGAGGGTATTCGCGCCGTATTCCCAGAACGTACGCACGCTGCCGGTTGCCGGCGTGCAGTTGCTCAGGGCGATGTCGAAGCCGGTCGAACCTGCTGCCGACAGTTCGGATGCCGACAACGTCGGCAACGTCACGATGAAGTTGTTACCTTGACTGTTGCCGCTCACGTCGCACGTGCTGGCGATCAGCGCGCCGTTGATGGTCAGAACACCGCCATTGGATGCCGGGTCTGCGTAGGCGCTGACAGCTGCGAGACCCAACAGGGCTGCGACGACGGAAGATGCGAGTTTCATTTTGATATGCCTTTGGGCCACTGACGTGACCGTGTTGATCGAGAACCCGACCCGAGAAACCGTAAGCGACGAGTAACACATGGCAAAGCGGCCCGACCCCACTTGGCCGCTCACTGTTCGCTCGACTAATGTTTTCAGGAAAGGAAGGCAATCATTGAAAGGCGTTATTTGCCGGAGACTAGGACGCCTCTGAAACTCAAAGCGTTTTGACAATTAAGCATCGGCTTTTGGCAACTTTTTACAGATCGATTGGTGCGCCTTCGGATTAGAACGTTTAAGGGTGATTGACCGTACGCAGGGATAGCCGGACAAAGGCAACGCTAACTTCGGCATGCGAAAAAAGAAAAGCGCACGTGATCGCTCAAATGCGCTTTGTCGGGTGCTGCTCGGCAAGCGTTTATCGTCGTATTTGGCTATGGCCTAATCGGTCGAATCCGCATCCGACGTTGCCTTGGCGGCGGACGCCGCATCCGCCGAAGAAGAAGCGGACGAGGAAGAAGAACGCGACGAAGACGACGACCCGAACCACAACCGCATCCACGAATTAAATCGCCGCGTATACGACAGATCCAGCCCCTGATACGTCCCGCCATACGCCGTCACGGACCAGAAGCGCGACAGCGACAGCGTCGCCTTGATCGCGTTCTGCGCCGACTGCAATCCCTGCTCATAGCCAAGCACGAGCCGCTCGTTGATGGCCTTCGACAGCATCACGACCTGCGGATCGGTCAGCCCGACTTCGCTCGACCCGACGGTGAACTCGTCCAGTCCGACCGTCTGCGCGATCTTCGCGCCGCCCTTGCTGCCGAGCAAGGCAAGCGCGCTCGTCATCGCGCTCTGCTGGCCGACGTTGTTGCCCTGATCCGTGCCGTGCCCGAACAGCAGCCACGACAGCTTTTCGTTGTCCGGCACGCTCGGTTCGGAAATCAACTTGGCGACCGGCGCCTGCACCGTGCCCGTTACCTGCACGCCCGCCTCGACTTCCTGATTGCGCCGCATCGCCAGAATATTGAGACCTGGATTCGACACCGGCCCGTTGAAGGTGAAGAACCCGTTCTCGATATTCAGCTTGCGTCCGAACGCCGTATAGCTCGAACCCGGCGTCGTCACGCGCACGTTGCCGACCGCGCGCAGCGGCATGTTCGGCGCGCTCATCGCGGTGATGGTGCCCGCCAGCCCCAGATCCGCGCCCGCGCCCTTGAAGCGGAAGCGCTGTCCCAGATTGATCTCGACGTTCGCGCGCGGCGTGAACGGCCCGACCGGCTTCTCGCCCGCCGCGACGGGCTGCTGATTGCCGTTCTCGCCCTTCACCGTGCCGTCGGGACGCACGATCACGACGTCGTCGCCGAGCGAGGGCGCGGAGCTTTCGGGCAAGTCGAACAGCGCGTGATCGACGACGAACTTGCCGTCGATCGCCATGCCACCCTGCAAGCCCGCATTCGCGATCTTCGCCTCGCCCGACAGCGACAATTCCCGATCCGGCGCGGCGAACAGTTCCAGCTTGTCGGCGATGATGCTCGCCGTCAGATCCGGCTGCTGCTGATCGAGCCGGACCTTGCCGGTTGCGCGCAAGGTGCCGCTCGCGCCATGAAATTCGACCTGCTGAAAGTCGACCAGATTCTCCGCCAGCGCGATACGAATAATCCCGTCCTTCAACTGCACGCCCTGATCGACGACCGTCGCGGACAGATTGTCGCCATTGAGCGAGCCGGACAGATTCGGCTTCGCAACGACGCCCGCGATGATCAGCTTCAGCGCGATCTTGCCGCCCAGCAAATAATTCGCGCCGAGCAGCCCGCCGGTCGTGCGCAACTCGGGCACGTTCGCGTTGATCGCGCCGTTGAGCGGCGCGTTGTCGTCGACGGTCAGCATGCCGTCGCGGTTGACGAGCGGCGTGTGCACGTTCGCGTCGATCACGCCGATGCGGCTCGCCGCCGCATGCAGCGTCGCGTTCAGGCGATTGCCGTCGCTGAAATCGGCGCGCGCGGTGACATCGTTGATACCGAGCGCCGCGATGCCGCGCGTCCCGTCGATGCTGATATCGCCGCTGCGCCGCTTGATCTGCACATGGCCCGTCGCGGTCGCGCCGAGCGAGAAGTCCCAGTCGCCATCGAAAATCAGGTCGGTGCGCAACGACGATTCCTCGCCCGTCATCTCCTGCCGCACTTCCAGCAGATGCGGCACCGACACGTTCGTCAGCGTCCCCGCCGACTGGATGCGCCAGTTCTCCATTGCAAAGGACTTGAGCGCGAGCGCCGCGCCTTCCGCGACGATCCGCGTGCCGCCGAGCACGAGCTTCTTCGGCCCGTAGCTGACCGTCAGCGGCGATTCCATGTTGACCGACGGCGTGCCCTTGTTGGTCAACTTCGTGACGGTGCCGTCCCAGTGCGGGCCATCGGCGGCATCGGTGAACTTGCCGTTCGCGCCGAGCGCGAGATTGACCGGCTGGCCGCGCACCTTGCCGGTCGCGGTGACATCGAGCGTGTGATGCGCGCGCGTGCCGTTGAGGTTCGCATCGAGCGCGGCGATGTCGATGCCGTCCGTGCTCGCATCGCGGGCCTTCAGCGTGAAGACGAGCGCGCCGTTCGCGCCGTCGCGGATATCGGCGTGGCCTTCCGCGTGACCCAGACGATTCGCGCCGAACACGACGCCATCGGCCTGATAATTCGCCGCGACGTTCGGATGCGCGATCGAGCCGGTCACGTCGCCGTCCGCCTTCACCGCGCCTGTGATGCCGAAGCCGAGCCGCTCCAGTTGCGGCGCATCGACGTTGAAGCGCAGCCGATCGCCCGCCGCGCCGAAACTGCCGTTCAGATCGACGTTATTGCCCGCGACGGACAGCGTCGCCTTGCTCGGCAGCAGGCGCATGCCCGCGATCTGCACGGTGCCCTCGCCCGTCAGCGGCAGGTTGTCGTACATGCTGTCGGCGAGCTTGAAGGTGGCTTTCGAGGTGAGCGTCGGCGCGATCTGGCCGGTCGCGGCAAGCGTGCCGTTCACGCGCGCTTCGATCTTGCGCGGCGACGCGGCGGGTTTTTTCGGCGCGGCTTTCGCGCCTTTCTTGACCGGCGCGGGCTTCTGCTCGATCAACTGCTGCGTCAGCATCAACGGATCAAAGTCGACGAATTTCGCCTTCAGGTCGTAGCTCGAATTGGCGTCTTTCTTGAGCGCGCCGCTCGCTTCCACGCGGCCTTTGCCGACCGTGAGTTTCACCTCGTCCAGCGTGGTCTGCTTCGGATCGAGCTTGACCTTGGCTTGGGCGCGGATCGCGGCTTTCGGATCGTTCAGGTCCGCCGTGATGCTCTGCGTGTCGCCGCCGAGCACGATGCCGATCGGTCCCGCGAAATCGGTCGGACGCACGCTCGGTTCGATCGCGTTGAGATCGAGCTTCGCGACTTTGAGATCGAACTGACCTTTGCCGCCGGTCAGCGATCCGCCGCCGGTGATGGTCGCCTGCTTGAGCAGCCGCACGTTCAAATCGGTGATGCTTTGCGCCGCGCCGTCGATGCGCACGTTGGCGTGGGCATCGATCAGCGGAATCAGCTTGTCGGCGATGGAACCCGGCTTCGCATTGACGATGGAGACCGGACCCGCGACGACGAACGCCTTCGGATCGGTGCTCTCGACGGGCTTCACTTCCGCGCGCACGGCGAGATCGGCGGCGGGCGCACTCGGGCTGAATGCCTGCGGATTGACGTGATCGAAGGTGACGAGCGCGCGCTTCAGCGGCACGTCGGCGAACGGCAGCGCTTCGACGTGCGCCTGTCCGTTGAGCTTGAGGCCGCTCGCATCGACATCGGCGATCAGGTCTTCCAGCGCGCCCGACAGACGCGCGTTGACGTTCACCGTTTCGCCGCTGACCTTGCCCGCATAGCCGATCGTGCCGCTCGGCGGAAACGGCCGCGCGCCGCCATCGAGTTTCGCGTCCGCCGTGACCGCGCCGAACGGCGTATCGAGCCGATGCACGGTCGCCTCGTGATGCTGGCCGTCGCTGCGCCCGCTGAAGGCGAAGCGCGAAAATTCGGTCGTCGTCGCGCCCTGATGCAGACGCAGCTTGTCGACGGTGACATCGTTGATCGCGAGTTGAATCGGCAGGCGCAGGTTCTGCGGCAATTCCGTCTTCTTGCTCGGCTCGTTCGACGGCGCGATCCGCAGATCGATCGTCCCGACATGCAGATAGTCGATGGTGAAGCGCAGCGGTTCGCGCGTCAGCGCCCAGCGCCCCGACACGCTATCGACGCCGATATCGGTACCTTTGCCGTCGTTCCAGCGCACATCGCGCAACTGCAGGCCGGTGGCGATCGCGCCGCCGTCGAGCTTGCCGGTGAGCTGGCCCTTGAGCAGCTTGGTCGCCGTGTTCCAAGCGTAGCGCGTGCCAGTGTCGGTCGTCAGCACGAAGAACACGGAACCGATGCCGATCGCGATCAGCAGCACGACGACCAGCACGAGCACGCCGAACCATCGCGCGACGCGACGCCAGCCGCGGCGGCGCGGCTTCTTCGGCTCGCCGCCGTTGCCGTCTTCAGCCGCGCGTGCCGACTCCTGACCGTCCGGTTGCTTGATCGGATCCGTCATGCCTTTCCAATATCCTCGATCGTCCTCAGAACGCGATACCCAGCGTCAGATAAGGCTTGATGCTCTTGTTCTTCAGTCCGTACGCGAGATCGACGTTGACCGGCCCGACCGGGCTGCGCCAGCGCGCGCCGACGCCCACGCCCGGCTGGAACACGCGCTCGCCCCAGGTGTCGGTGGCCGTGCCGATGTCGAAGAACACCGCGCCGCCCCAGTCGTGCGTGAACCAGTGCTGATACTCGCTGCTGACGGTGACCATGTACTTGGTCGGCAGGATCGAACCGTCCACGTTATTGCCGATGCTCAGATAACTGTAGCCGCGCACCGAATTCGCGCCGCCCGCGCGGAACAGCAGCGAGGCCGGCACCGCGTTCGATGCCGCGCCCGTGAACACGCCGCCGAATTCGGCGCGGAACACGAACAGATCGTTCTTGGTGATCGGCACGTACTGCTGCGCGTTGGTATAGAGACGCGCGAAGGTCGCATCCGACATCACGCCCTTCACGGCAAAGCTCGCCTCCGCGCGCACGATATTCCCGCTGCGCGGAAACAGCGGATCGTCGACATTGCGGCGCACCCAGGTCCACGCCGGCACGAGCGCGCGCGCCGTCGACGGATTCGGCAGATTTTGTGTCAGACGATCGTCGTAGAACGTGAGCGAAAACGTCGTGTCGATGTTTTGCCGCGATCGCGAGCGCTGCACGCCGACTCGCGCGCTATAGATCTTCGTGTCCGATACGTCGGTGATCGTGTACGAGCCGAACACCGCGTTGACCCAGCCGTGCGAATCGGGCGGCATCGCGAGTTGCACGCGGCCGTACTGCTGGGTCTGGTCGAGGCGTCCGGAAATGGTGAACGGATACGCGTGACCGAAGGTATCGAGATAGCTGTACGCGCCCTGCACGTGGAAGCCCGTATCCGTCGCATAACCCACGCCGTAGCGGATACTGTTGTACGGATACTCGCTCACCTTCACATGCAGCGGCGTTTCGGTCGGCTTGTTGACGTCGTTGTCGGTATCGATCGCGACGCTCGCGTAGTACGGCGTGTTCTGCACCTGACGCTGCAATTCGTTGATGCGCGAGGCGTCGTAAATCTCGCCCGGCTGGATCGGATTGACGTGATCGACGATCCACGACGGATAGCGCTTCGTGCCGCTGACGTCGAGCTTGCCGAGCGTGAAAGTCGGCCCGCTGTCGAAGGTCACCGACAGATCGGCGATATGCATGCGCGGATTGATGCGCGCCTGCGAACGCGTGATCTTCGCGCCGAGATAGCGCTTCGACTGCAGCGCCCGCAGCGCCGCGTTCTTGGCGTCGTCCCAGCTGCTCCGCGTGAAAGGATCGCCTTCGTTGACCGAAAAAACGAAACGCGCGGCGTTTTCCTGCGCGCGATCTTCGGTCGTCACCGCGCCGGTGAAATGCAGCTGCACGGAAGCGACCTTGGTCTGCGGCCCCGGATCGACGGACAGTTTCACGGTGCGCTTGCCGTCTTCGTCGGCGGTGACGTCGGTACGCACGACCGGCGTGAAGAAGCCGTCGGTCGCGACGAGATCGCGCACGTCTTTCGGCGCGGCCGTAACGAGGAACTGGAACTGGTCGTCGCTGACGTCGTCGCGCTTGGCGAAACGCGACAGGTCGAGGTGATCCTTCAATAGCGATTTCACGCTGCGCGGCGCGTCGATATCGACGGTGTATTTCGCCTGCACGGGCGATGCCGCGAACGCCGACACGGCCGCGAGCGCGAACGCCACGCCCCGCAAGCGCCCACGCACACCCGGACGAAACGCGGACGCCGTCGCGTGACGCCATCGACATTCGGCAAGGCCGCGCAGCGCGCGCAGCGGATCAGACGAACGGCCTGCCAAACGTTTCCTCCGGCATCGGATTGAATGGGATCGAAAGGTGAAAGTGCGCGCCAGGACGGCGCAGGCGCTATTTCACCACATTGAAACGGGCGGACGCGGTAAAAATCCGGCACAGCGCCGGATCGCGCCGTTTCGCCGTCCGCGAAGCATGGCCGCGTGGCGTTCGACGGCGCGCGCGGCAAGGGGTTCCGGGAAAAGCGCGCGCCGATCGCCGCCGGATGCGTCCGCCGCGCGGGCTTGCGGTAAAATTGCGGCCGAAAGCGCGCGAGGCGCGTCCCGAACGACAATCGAAAGATCGACCCACCGGAAGCCGGATCATGTACCAATCGGACATCACCCAGTTCATCAACCAGCTGAAAGAAAAGAATCCGAAGCTCGAGGGCGAGCAGCGTCAGGGCCGCGCCCTGCTGTGGGACAAGCAGCCCATCGACCTCGACGAGCGCAAGTCCGTGCAGGATTCGCGCGTCAAGCAGACGTCCTATGTCTACTACCAGAACTTCTGAACGTGAGCGCAGCCGGCCAGACGCCGAACGCGCCCGCGGACAAGCGCGAAGGCTCGAAGGAAGATCGCGCCGTGGCGCTGGCCACGCCCGCGACCGATTCGACGCCCGATACCATCGACGGCGTCGCGATCGCGCATCTGTATGGCGAGCCGCTCTGGAAGCTGCCGACCGACCTGTACATCCCGCCGGACGCGCTCGAAGTCTTCCTCGAAGCGTTCGAAGGTCCGCTGGACCTGCTGCTCTATCTCATCCGCAAGCAGAATTTCAACGTGCTCGACATCCCAATGGCGGATGTCACCGCGCAATATCTCGGCTATGTCGAGCAGATTCGCGAGAACAATCTGGAGCTCGCGTCGGAATATCTGCTGATGGCCGCGATGCTGATCGAGATCAAGTCGCGCATGCTGCTGCCGGTGAAGAAAGCCGACACCGGCGAGGAAGCCGAAGATCCGCGCGCCGAACTGGTACGCCGTCTGCTGGAATACGAGCAGATGAAGCTCGCCGCGCAGAAGATCGATCAGTTGCCGCAACTCGGCCGCGATTTCCTGCGCGCCGACGTCTACATGGAGCAATCCACCGAACAGCGTTTCCCGGATGTCGACATGAACGACCTGCGCGCCGCGTGGTCCGACGTCATCCGGCGTGCCAAGCTCGTGCAGCATCACAAGATCACGCGAGAGGAATTGTCCGTGCGCGAGCATATGAGCGTGATCCTGCGGCGTCTGCAAAACGCGCGCTTCATGGAATTCACGGAATTGTTCGATACGTCGCGCGGCGTGCCGGTGGTCGTGGTGAACTTCATCGCGATGCTAGAACTATCGCGCGAATCGCTGATCGAGATCACGCAGGCCGAGCCGTATGCGCCGATTTACGTGAGACTCGCGTACTCGCCCGCCTGAGCTTCCCTTTTTTGTTTACCCTTGCCTAAAAGCGCGCGATGTCCGCGCGCCGACAGGAGACATACGCTCGATGAAAGTCATCAGCTCGATCCACGAACTGCGCGATCAACTGCGCGGCCAGAACCGCACCGCCTTCGTTACGACGATGGGCAATCTCCACGAAGGCCATCTCTCGCTGATGCGCCTCGCGCGCCAGCATGGCGATCCGGTCGTGGCCAGCATCTTCGTCAACCGGCTGCAATTCGGGCCGAACGAGGACTTCGACAAATATCCGCGCACGCTGCAGGACGATATCGAAAAGCTGCAGCGCGAGAACGTCTACGTGCTGTTCGCGCCGACCGAGCGCGATATGTATCCGGAGCCGCAGGAGTATCGCGTACATCCGCCGCATAACCTGGGCGACATTCTCGAAGGCGAATTCCGTCCCGGCTTTTTCACGGGCGTCTGCACGGTCGTGATGAAGCTGATGTCCTGCGTGCAGCCGCGCGTCGCGGTGTTCGGCAAGAAGGATTATCAGCAGCTGATGATCGTGCGCGCGATGTGCAACCAGTTCGCGCTGCCGACGGAAATCATCGCCGCCGAAACCGTGCGCGACGAAGACGGCCTCGCGCTGTCGTCGCGCAACCGCTTTCTGTCGGCCGAAGAACGTGCCGAAGCGCCGAAGCTCGCCGAACAGCTACAGCGCGTGCGCGAAGCCGTGCTGTCGGGCAATCGCGACATGGCCGCGCTCGAACGCGACGCGATGAACGCGCTGGCCGAACGCGGCTGGAATCCCGACTACATCAGCATTCGCAAGTGTTCGAATCTGCTGCCGCCCACGCCCGGCGAAGCGGATCAGGATGCGCAACTCGTCGTGGTCGCGGCGGCCAAGCTCGGCACGACGCGTCTTATCGACAATCTGGAAATCTGACAGAAGGACACGAAGCATCATGCAGCGCACCATGCTCAAATCGAAGATTCATCGCGCCACCGTCACGCACTGTGAACTGCACTACGAAGGTTCGTGCGCGATCGACGAAGACCTGCTCGAAGCGGCGAATCTTCTGGAGAACGAGCAGATCGACATCTGGAACGTGAACAACGGCGAGCGCCTGACGACCTACGCCATCAAGGGCGAGCGCGGCAGCGGCATGATTTCGCTGAACGGCTCGGCCGCGCGGCGCGCGCAACTGGGCGACCTGGTGATCATCGCGGCGTTCGCGTCGGTCGACGAGCGCGAAATTCAGGCGGGCTGGAAGCCGAATCTCGTGTTCGTCGATGGCGACAACCGCATCAAGGGCAGTCGCGATCACGTTCCTACGCAGAACTGGACCTGAAGGTTTTCGTCATGCAAAAGCCGGCGTTTCTTCACTGACCGCCGGCTTTTTTACTTCTTGTCGACCCATTCGACGATCGGCGCCCACTGCTCCAGGTCCTTGTCGACGCGGCTTTTCGCGACGTCCCAGATGGTCAGGCCGTGCGCGGCGAGTTGCACGTAGTTCTGCGTATCGCGCAGAAAGCCGAGCACAGGCAGATCGAGCCCTTCGACGAAACGATGCAACTGATCCGCCGAGCGCGTGCGCGCGTCCACACGCATTCCGACGACGCCGACCTGGATCGCGCCCTTGCGCACGGCCTTTTCCTTGGACAACTTCGTGAGGAAATCCTGCGTGGCGAGGATATCGAACATCGACGGCTGAAGCGGCACGATCACCTTGTCGGCAAGATCGAGCGCCAGCGACATGCGGTTGCCGTGCAAACCAGCGGGCGTATCGATGACGGCTTTTTCCAGACCTTTGGGCGGCTTGGCGGGCGAATCGGCATCGAGATTCCATTCCTCGATTTTCGGCAGCGTATCGACGCGCAGTCGGAGCCAGCCGTGCAAGGAGCGCTGCTTGTCGAGATCGGCGAGCGCGACCCATTCGCCCTGCGCCGCGAAATACCCGGCCAGATTGGTTGCCAGCGTGCTTTTACCGACGCCGCCCTTCGGATTTGCCACTACGATCACGGTCATGAAAAGTCCTGAGTCTTGTTCGGCGCGCGAACGAAACGGCTCTGTTCGCGCGAGGTTTCATCGTTATAAGAACGGTGCATGATGCGAGCCGTTGATATTATCGGCA
This sequence comes from Candidatus Burkholderia verschuerenii, assembly GCF_001189365.1. Taxonomy (GTDB): domain Bacteria; phylum Pseudomonadota; class Gammaproteobacteria; order Burkholderiales; family Burkholderiaceae; genus Caballeronia; species Caballeronia verschuerenii. The sequence goes on from NZ_LFJJ01000062.1 coordinate 11,582, forward strand.
AAACTGACGCGCCGGGCAGATCGGTCGAACGGCTGAACGGTTATGCGCGCGTTTCCCTTCCCTTTTTCTATGTGACGATGCCATGACGACTCTGCTGCGCCCCGAAGTGACCCTCGACGCGCTGCGCCAGCGCCAGAAAGGCCGCCTGCCGGATTTGCTCGGTATCGAAGTGCTGACGCTGGATCAGGGCACGCTGACCGGCGAACTGACGATCCGCCCCGACCTGCTCGCGCCGAACGGCTTTCTGCACGCGGCGACGGTGGTCGCGCTGGCCGATACGTGCTGCGGATATGCGTGCATCGCGCATCTGCCGGAGAAGGCGCAGAACTTCACGACGCTGGAGTTGAAGAGCAACCATGTGTCGACGGCGCGCGAAGGGAAGATCGTCGCGAAAGCGAGCGCGGTGCATCTGGGACGGAGCACGCAGGTTTGGGATGCGACGGTGACGAGCGGTGAAGGGAAGTTGATCGCGATGTTCCGGTGTACGCAGATGATTCTGTATTGAGTCGACGGTCAACAGTCAGCGAAACGCCGCCAGCACCGCCTCCACATCCAACGCCCGCTCAAAACTATCCGCCAACCGCTCCAGCGACGCCTCCCGCAGCTTCGGATAATCCAGCGCCTGCGCATCCTCGACGCCGGCCCACGCGAGCAGCGCGGCGCAGGCTTCGGGCGTATCGAAGACGCCGTGCAGATAAGTCGCGGCGATCTGGTTATCGTCGGATACGGCGCCGTCGTGGCAGCCGTTATCGAGCGCGATCGCCGGTCTTTCCAGCGCCGCGCCGCGCGTGCGCCCCATGTGGATTTCGTAGCCGCGCACGGGGGCATCGGCCGAGCCGATACACAAGCGCCCCGTCACGTTCTCCAGCCGCTTCTGCTGCGTGAGCACCGTCGACACATCCAGCCAACCCAGTCCGTTCACGCTTCCCGGCGGCCCTTCGACGCCATCCGGATCGTCGATCTCGCGCCCGAGCATCTGCATGCCGCCGCAGATGCCGAGCACCTTGCCGCCGTATCGCAGATGCCGTTCTATCGCGCGATCCCAGCCGTTGGCGCGCAGCCAGGCCAGATCGCGCTGCACGCTTTTCGATCCCGGCAACACGATGAGATCGCAGGCAGGCGGCGCGATGCCCGCGCGCACGTACTCGAAATCCACTTGCGGATGCGCGCGCAACGCATCGAAATCCGTGTGATTGCTGATGCGCGGCAAGGCCGGCACGATCACCTTCAGCACGGGCGCGGCGCCGCGCGCGTGACGCTGGCTCGGCAGCATGTCTTCGGCATCGAGCGTCAGGCCGTGAAGATACGGCAGCACGCCGAGCACGGGCTTGCCGGTCTGCCGAGTCAGCCAGTCGAGCCCGGGTTTCAGCAGCGCGATATCGCCGCGAAATCGATTGATGACAAAGCCGCGCACCCGCGCTCGCTCGCTTTCCGACAGACACGCGAGCGTGCCGACCAGATGCGCGAACACGCCGCCGCGATCGATATCCGCGACCAGCACGACCGGGCAATCGACGCGCTCCGCAAACCCCATATTGGCGATATCGCGATCGCGCAGATTGATTTCGGCGGGACTGCCCGCGCCTTCGACGATCACCGCATCGAACTCGGCGCGCAGACGCGCGTACGACGCGAGCACGGCATCGAACGCGGTGAGCTTGTAGTCGTGATAGGCGCGCGCATCGAGATTGGCGTGCGCGTGGCCGTGGATGATCACCTGCGCGCCGCGATCGCTGGTCGGCTTGAGCAGTACCGGATTGAAGTCGATGCGCGCCTCGACGCCCGCCGCGATCGCCTGCAAGGCCTGCGCGCGACCGATCTCGCCGCCGTCGACGGTCACCGCGCTGTTCAGCGCCATGTTCTGCGGCTTGAACGGCGCGACGCGCACGCCGTTGCGCCTGGCCATCCGGCAGAGGCCCGCGACGAGCGTGCTTTTGCCCGCATCGGACGTGGTGCCCTGAATCATCAACGTGCCGCGCGGGCCGAATTGCATCGGAAGAATCTCGGGAAGGTGTCAATGAGCGCAGGGCATTATCTTAGCCTGCCGCTACAATATCGCGATGACCTCCTCCGCTTCTTCCTCCCGCGATATCACCTTCGTCCTCGGCGGCGCGCGCTCAGGCAAGAGCGCGTATGCGGAACGGCTCGCCATCGACAGCGGCTTGCCGGTGACGTATATCGCGACGGCCCAAATCCACGACACGGAATTCGCCGAACGCGTGCGGTTGCATCGCGAGCGCAGGCCGGCGGATTGGGCGCTGGTCGAGGCATCGGCGGATCTTGCGGGTGCATTGCGCGACGCGGATCGCGAAGGCCATTGCGTGCTGATCGACTGTCTCACGCTGTGGCTCGTCACGCTGCTCTTTTCGAACGATGCCGGCGAACCCGCCGCATTGCCGCCGACCGCGCGCAAAGCTTTCGATGCCTTCGATCACGCGCTCACGCACACGCGCGGCAAGCTGATCGTCGTGAGCAACGAGATAGGGCTGGGCGTGGTGCCGCTCGGTTCCGTCACGCGTCTTTATGTCGATGAACTCGGCCGCCTGAATCAGCGCGTCGCCGCCGCCAGCACGCGCGCGATCTTCATGGCCGCGGGCCTGCCGCTCGCGCTCAAGGGCTGACGCATCATGCTGCTTCTTTCCGCTTATTCGATGGCCCTGCTCGCCGTGCTCGGCACGATCGTCGATCGCCTGTTCGGCGAGCCGCGCACGCGGCATCCGCTGGTCGGCTTCGGCCGGCTGGCGACGCGTATCGAAGCGCGGCTCAACACGGGGCATCGCGCGCGGCCGGCGGGCATTCTGGCGTGGTTCGTCGCGGTCGCGCCGCCGGTCGGCATCGCATGGATGCTGGTCGGCGTGCTGCCGTTTTCGTATGCATGTCTCGTGCATGTGCTGCTGCTGTGGTTCGCGCTCGGCGCGAAGAGTTTGCGTCAGCACATCGCGCCGATTGCGCGCGCCTTGAGCCTCGGCGATCTCGACGACGCGCGCAGGCTCACGTCGCGCATCGTCTCGCGCGATACATCGAACGCCGATGAAAACGCGCTGTCCCGCGCCGCCGTCGAATCCGCGCTGGAAAACGGCAACGACGCGATTTTCGGCGCGCTGTTCTGGTTCGCGATCGCGGGCGGCCCGGGCGCGCTGATGTTCCGCCTGGCCAATACGCTCGACGCGATGTGGGGTTATCGCACGCCGCGCTATCTGCGCTTCGGCTGGGCGGCAGCGCGCTTCGACGACGTGCTCAACTTCATCCCCGCGCGCTTGACGGCCGCGAGCTACGCGCTCACCGGCGACACGCGCATGGCGTGGCACTGCTGGCGCACGCAGGCGCGCGCGTGGGACAGCCCGAACGCGGGCCCGGTGATGGCATCCGGCGCGGGCAGTCTGAACGTGCTGATCGGCGGCGCGGCGGTGTATCACGGCGTGCTCGAACATCGGCCGACGCTCGGCGCCGGTCACGATGCGACGCCCCGGCATGTGGTCGCGGCGTTGCGGCTCGTCGAACGATCCACGCTGTTGTGGCTCGCGACCTTACTCGCTTTCGCGCTTTCCGGCGCCACGATGCATGGCTGATTCCATTCCCCACGGCGGCAATCTGCGCGAAGCCGCGCGACGTCACGATATCGCGCTCGCCGACTGGCTCGATCTCTCGACCGGCATCAATCCGTTCGGCTATCCGGTGCCGCCCGTGCCGCCCGATGCCTGGCGTCGCCTGCCCGAAGACGACGACGGTGTCGCCGCCTGCGCCGCGCGCTATTACGGTGCGGAATCGGCGTTGCCGGTGGCGGGATCGCAGGCGGTGATTCGCGTGCTGCCCGCGCTGCTGAAGGGCGGCGTCGCGGCCGTCGCGCCGCTCACGTACGGCGAATACGCACCGGCGTTCGCGCGCGCGGGGCATCGCATCGTCACGCTCGATACCGATGCCGACGATCTGCCCGATGCGGTCGATCACGTCATCGTCGCCAATCCGAACAATCCGACGGCCGCGCGCCTGTCGCGCGACACGCTGCTGCGCTGGCACGCGCAACTGGCGCGGCGCGGCGGCACGCTGATCGTCGACGAAGCCTTCGCCGATGTCGATCCGGGCGCATCGCTCGCCGATATCGCCACGCGCGACGGTCTCGTCGTGCTGCGCTCGGTCGGCAAGTTCTTCGGGCTCGCAGGCATCCGCGCGGGCTTTGTTCTGGCCGCGCCGGATGTGCAGCGCGCCTTGCGCGATACGCTCGGCGCGTGGACGGTCGGCGGTCCGGCGCGTCACGCGGTGCAGGCCGCCTTCGCCGATCTCGACTGGCAGCGCGACACGCGCGCACGGCTGCATCGCGATGGCGCGCGACTCGGCGCGCTGCTGGCGAGCCACGGCTTCGACCTGCGCTCGACGCCGCTTTTTTCGTGGATGCCCACGCCCGACGCCGCCGCCTTGCAGCACGCGCTCGCGCAACGCGGCATCTGGACGCGCCTGTTCGCGCTGCCGGAAATGACGACGAGTTTGCGTATCGGCCTGCCGGGCGCGGACGGCGATTGGGCGCGACTGGAACGCGCGCTGGCCGACCTATGCGCTTGAGCATCGCGACGGCGTTCGCCGCGATGATGACCATCGCATCGGCCGCGCATGCCGCCATCACCGTCACCGACGACAGCGGCGCGACCGTCACGCTGCCCGCGCCCGCGCAACGCGTCGTGAGTCTCGCGCCGCACGTCACCGAATTGCTGTTCGCGGCGGGCGGCGGCGCGCGCGTGGTCGGCGCGGTGAGTTACAGCGATTACCCCAAAGAAGCGCAGACGATTCCGCGCGTCGGCAACAACAAGGCGCTCGATCTCGAACGCATCGTCGCGCTGCATCCGGATTTGATCGTGGTGTGGCGGCATGGCAATGCGGATCGCCAGATGGAGCGTCTGCGCGCGCTCGGCGAGCCGATCTTTTATAGCGAGCCGAAACATCTCGCCGACATCGCCGCCGATCTCGACAAGCTCGGCGTGCTGCTCGGCACGTCCACGCAAGCGCACGCGGCAGCCACGAAGTTCTCCGCCGATATCGACGCCTTGCGCGCGCAATACGCACAGCGTCCGCGCGTCGGCGTGTTCTATCAGGTCTGGGACGATCCGCTGATGACGCTCAACGGCGATAACGTCTTCAGCGAAATCATCGGCGTGTGCGGAGGGACGAACGTTTTCGCCGCCGACAAGACGCGCGTGCCGACGATCTCGACCGAAGCCGTGCTCGCCGCCGATCCCGAAGCCATCGTCACCGCGACGCCCGGCGCGACGCCGCCCGACCGCCCGCTACCCGCGCTCGACCGATGGAAACGCTGGCCGGCGCTCAAGGCGGTGGCGCGCGACAATCTGTTTGGCATCGACGGAGACTGGATCAATCGGCCGACGCCGAGGCTGGCGTTGGGCGCGGCGCGGCTGTGCGAGGATCTCGACGCGGCGCGCGGGCGACGTCCGAAGTAACGCGCGTCACGCGTTCCATCGCGCGAGCGCCCACGTCTCGCCGATACGTTTCAGCCACACGATCCCGCCGAACGCGAGCGGCCATTGCAGCACGTCCGCGCGCGCGATGCCGAGCAGATGCGCCGTCAGCACGCGGATCGCGCCGGCGTGGGCGACGACGTGCAAGGTCGACGCCTCGTCCGTGCAGTGTTGCGCGAACCATTGCTTGACGCGCTGCGCGAATTGCGCCAGGCTCTCGCCGCCATGCGGCCGCGCATGCTCGATATCCGCGGCCCACTCATCGAGCAGCGCGCGATCGACGTCGTCCCACTTGCGCCCTTCCCACGCGCCGAAGTCGATTTCGGCGAGACGCGCATCGACGTGTACAAGCATGCCATCGGATAAAGCGCGCGCCATCGATTCGCAGCGCCGCAGCGGGCTCGTATGCCATCCCGCGACGCAATCCGGCACGCCGAGCGATGTCATGCGCGATCGCGTATCGCGCGCGGACGCGTGGACATCGCGCAGCAACGGCACATCGGTTCGGCCGTAGCAGACGCCTGCATCGACGGCGACTTCGGGATGGCGGATCAGGACGATATCCATGCCAGTGCCATCAGATAAGCCGCGAGTTCGAAGACTTGCTGCGCGAAGCCGAGACAATCGCCCGTGTAGCCGCCGATGCGCCGCACGAAGTAGCGGCCGAGCGCGAAACGCAGCGCGGCCAGCACGACGAACGTCGCGCATGCGAGCTTCGCGTCGAGCCAAAACAGCCACGGCAAGCCGAACAGCGCCGCGATCGTCAGCGATGAAACACTCATGCGTTGCGCGACCGGTTTCGCCTTGCCTTCGGCGCGCACGTAATCGAGCGTGACGAGAAAGCTGATCGCGAAGACGCGGCTCGCGGCGTGCACGGCGACCATCAGCCAGGCGATGCGCGCGGGCGGCATCGTCATGGCGGCGAGCGTCTGCCATTTGAGCGCCAACGCGATCATCAAGGCAATCGCGCCGAACGCGCCGATGCGCGAGTCGTGCATGATGCGCAGCACGTCGTCGCGCGTATAGCCGCCGCCGAAGGCATCGACGCTGTCGGCGAGGCCGTCTTCGTGGAACGCGCCGGTCAGCACCAGCGTCGCGGCCATCGACAGCAACACGGCGACGCCCGCCGGAAACACGCGCATCGCCAGCAGATAGACGAGCGCGCCGACGCCGCCGACCATCGCGCCGACGAGCGGAAAATAGCGCGCCGCCGCGTTCAGATAATCGCGCTCGAAGCCGACCCAGCGCGGCACCGGCACGCGCGTGAAATAGCCGAGCGCGGTGAAGAAATAGCGCAGTTCGTTCTGTGCGCGGCGCATGTTCAGCTTTGCTTGTCCGACACGCCCGCCGACTCGAAGCTCGCCATTTCATCGAGGAAGGCGACGGCCGCGCGCAGGATCGGCAGCGCGAGCGCCGCGCCCGTGCCTTCGCCCAGACGCAGATCGAGTTGCAGCAGCGGCATCGCATCGAAATGCGCGAGCATGCGCCGATGCCCCGCCTCGTTCGATGCATGCGCGAACACGCAATATTCCCGCACCTGCGGCGCGATGGTCGATGCAACCACCAGCGCCGAAGTCGCGATGAAACCGTCGACGAGAATCGTCATGTTGGCTTTGGCGGCGGCGAGGTACGCGCCCGTCATCATCGCGATTTCGAAGCCGCCGAAAGTCGCGAGCGTGTCGATGGCGTCGTCGGCTTTCTGATGCATCGCGAGCGCTTTAGCGAGCACGTCGCGCTTGTGACGCACGCCGCGATCGTCGAGGCCGGTGCCGCGCCCGACGCATTCGTCGATCGATACATCGCACAGCCGGCTCATCAGACACGCCGCCGCCGACGTATTCGCGATGCCCATTTCGCCGAAGCCGATCACGTTCGTCCCGAGCGATGCATGATGCCGAACCCGCGCCGCGCCACGCGCGATAGCTTCGAGCGCGAGCTCGCGCGTCATCGCCGGTTCCCTGGCGAAGTTGCGCGTGCCCGCGCCGAGCGACAGACGCTCGTAACCTTCAAGCGGAATCGGCGCCGCGACGCCTGCATCCACGACTTCGAGCGTCATGCCGACCGATCGCGACAACGCGTTGATCGCCGCGCCGCCCGCGAGGAAATTCGCGACCATCTGCGCCGTCACTTCCTGCGGATACGCACTCACGCCTTCCGCCGCGATGCCGTGATCGGCGGCGAACACGATCATCGCCGGACGCTCGATGCGCGGCTTGAGCGTCCGCTGAATCAGGCCCATCTGCAACGCCAGCGTTTCGAGGCGGCCGAGGCTGCCGGGCGGTTTCGTCTTCGTATCGATGACGCGGCGCAGGTCGGCTTCGATCGAACGGTCGAGGGCGCGGGGCATCGGCATGTCTTGAGCGATGGACATGAGGTTTCCTTTAACGATGTGGGATGAGCGGCACCAGCGCTTCGTGCGCGCCGTCGCGGATCAGGGTGAGCGGATAGCCGAACGCCGCGCTTGCGCGCTCGGGCGTCATCACGTCGTCGACTGCGCCCGCGTGCGCGCCGCCGCGACCGTCGAGCAGCAGCGCGTGCGTCGAAAAACGGCGCGCGAGATTCAGATCGTGGCACGAGAAAATCACCGTGCGTTTTTCATCATGCGCGGTTTGCGAAAGTGCGCTCAGACAGTCGATCTGATGATGCAAGTCCAGATGCGAAAGCGGTTCGTCGAGCAACAGCAGCGGCGCGTTCTGGCACAACACCGCCGCCAGCGCGACGCGTTGGCGTTCGCCGCCCGATAACGTCAGCACGTCGCGCGTAGCGAAATCCGCGAGGCCGAGCCTGTCGAGCGCGGCGGCGCGGTCGTCGGCGCTTTCCCAGCCCCAGCCGGTGAGATGCGGGAAGCGGTTGAGCAACACGGTATCGAGCACGGTCGCGCTGAAGGCGTCGTGGAGCGCTTGCGGCATCAGCGCGCGGGCTTGCGCGAGATCGGCGGCGCGCCATGCGTCGAGCGGGCGATCGTCGAGCGCGATCGTGCCGGATGCGGGCCGCGTCAATCCGGCGAGCACGTTGATGAGCGTCGTCTTGCCCGCGCCGTTCGGTCCGGCGATGCACCATATCTCGCCTTCGCCGATGCTTTGCGTCAGCGCGTCGATGAGCGTGCGCGAACCCGCGCGCAGCGAAATCCGATCGAGATGAAGGCGCGTCATCGCGGCCTCCGCAGCAGCATCCACAGGAACATCGGCACGCCGACGAGCGCGGGCCACGGCGACGCCGATCCGTTCAGATCGCCTGTCAGCCAGAACACCATGCCGCGCAGCCGGTTCTCCGGCGCGATGCTCAAAATCAGCGTGATCAGCGCGCCCCAGCCCGCCGCGATCACCACGCCCGTCAGCAGCAGACGCGGCGATGCATCGTGCTCGCCACGCCGCAGATCCCGATGCGCGAGACCCAGCACCAGCACGATCGATGCAAACGCGCCCGCGCACGCCGCGAGATCGACGCCCCACCACGGCATCGACAGCCAGCATCGCGGCAAGCGCGAAGGCCGCCGCGCCGCCCGATACGCCGAGCACATAGGGTTCCGCCAGCGGATTGCGCAACAGCACCTGCAACAGCGCGCCGCCCAACGCGAGCAGCGCGCCCGACGCGAAGCCCGCCAGCGCGCGCGGCAGACGCAGCGTGAGCACGATGTCATCGGCGATATCGGGCGTGGCCGCGTGCGCGCGCAGCAACGCGCCGAGCGTCCGCGATGCCGGCAGCGCCACGCTGCCGATCATCAGCGACGCGACGAGCACGAGCAGCGCCGCGACGCCGAGCGCGAGCCAGATGGTCGCGGCGCGGCCGGCGTTCATCGATGCGCGCGCGTCAGTCGCGTGGTTCACGACGGATGCCAGCCAAGCGTGACATACGCTCCGCGTCGCGGCGTGTTGTACTGATAGGCAAGCTCATAGTTTCGGTCGAACACGTTGTCGATGCGCGCATCCACGTACCACGCCTTGGTGATGTCGTAGCGTGCCGAAAGATTCATCACGCCGTAGCCCGCGAGATTCGAGCCGTAATCGCTGCGCTCGCCGCTCACGATCCATTCGCCGCCCACGCGCACCGGCCCGATCGAACGATGCGCGCTGAACGACGCAAAACGCCGCGCGCGCCGCACGAGATCCTGATCGTTGGTTTCATCGACGGGATTCTGGAACGTGACGCCCGCGCGCACGTCCGTCTTGCCGATATGCCCTTGCCACGATCCCTCGATGCCCTGCACCTTCGCGCGCCCGACGTTCTGCGCGATAAAGTAGCCGCTGCCGTCGTTCACATAGTCGATCAGATTCGAATAGCGCGTCTGGAACAGCGTCATGCGCAGTACGCCCACTGCGTTCGATGCGTATTGCAACGCGGCCTCGACCGAATGGCTGCGCTCCGGCTGAATCGACGGATTGCCGCTGATCGGATAGTAGAGGTCGTCGACACTCGGCGCGCGAAACGACGCCGCGTAGCTCACGCTGGCGCGCCAGTGCGCGTCGAAGTTGTAGGCGTAGCCCAGATAGTAGCTGTTCGCGCCGCCGAAATCGGAGTATTGGTCGCGGCGGATATTGGCCTGCACGTCGCTTGCGCCGAAGCGGCCCGTGTAGCCTGCATAGACCGAATTCACGTGGCGGTTCGGCGCGGTGAACTGATCGGAATCCAGCGTCTGATCGAGATGCTCGTAACCGGCCACGATCTTGTGATCGTCGCTGAGCTTGAAATCGTTCTGCCACAGATACTGCTGGTTTTCCGAGTTGAACAGGCTCGTATAGACGCCGTTCTGCCGCGGATTCGAGCGGTCCTGCCCTTGCGCGACGGTGAAGTGCGTCGTCCAGAACTCGGTGAGCTTGCCGTTCGCGAACGCCGACATCGAGCGCACGCGGTTATGCGATTCGTTGAGATCGGTCGGCAGGCCGTAGGCATCGTCGTAACTGTTGATGCCGTTCGATTGCAGAAAGCGCACGCCCGCGTCCCAGTTGTCAGTGAACTTGTGGCGCACGATCGCCGCGACGCTTTCGTTCAGATAGCCGTTCGCGTTCGGATTCGCGTTGGGCGCTTTCGCGGGATCGAGCGAGGAAAAGCCGTCGGTCTTTTCGCGCGATACGTCGAAGCTGAAGGTCGTGCGGCCTGCTTTATCCAGCGCGCCGTTGACGCCCGCCGCCTGCCGCTGCGTGTGATAGCTGCCGTATTCGGTTTCGACGTAAAAGCGCTGCGGATGCGGCTCGCCCTCCTTCGTAAAAATTTGCACGACGCCGCCGATCGCGCTCGATCCATACAGCGCCGACACGTTGCCGTTCACCACTTCCATGCGGCCGATCTGATCGCGCATCAGTTGCGACAACTGCGCCGCGCCGAGCGACGCCGATTCGACGCGCACGCCGTCGATCATCACGAGCGACTGCGTCGACGATGCGCCGCGAATGTAGACGCCCGAATTCGCGCCGAGCCCGCCGTTGCGCGTGATCTGCACGCCGGGCGCGAGCCCGAGCAGGCCGAGCGCATCGGGCGCGTTCGAATCGGCGATGTCCTGCGCGTCGAACAGCGTGGTCTGGGGAATCGCATCCGCGAGCGGTTCTTTCGTGCGGGTGGCCGTGACGACGACGGGCGTGAGCGTTGTCGAGGAAGTGTCGTCGTCGGCGTGAGCGACGGATGCGAGCGTCGAGCCGCACAAGGCGACGAGCGCCGCGCGGCCGAATGGCCTTCCGAGAGGCGGTTTCATGCGTGAGGTATTTCCGGTGGAGGCTGGCGCAACCTCGCTCCCCGCAAGGCTTTCGCGCGACGCGCACGCCCGCGCACATGCATTCGGATGCGCTGGACGTTTGGCCGGTATCCGGGCTGACGACACATCGTTCCGCCTTCCCGCGCATCGCGCGCAGTGGCGTGGTCACGTTTCTTGCAGTGCCTTCGCGTGATCAATTTTCACGCTCCGACACCCAAAAACGCGCCTGGAACGACTTGCAACTTGCGTGGCTGTCGCTTACCGTTGCGGTGGCAGCACAGGTTGGCCGATCCGTGACGGATTCCGCTCCTTGTTTCCCGTTTGACTGCGTGCGCGAGAACGCGCGCGCACCAAAACGCGGGAAGTGTAGAAGCGCCGTCCGGGACCGTCAAGAAACGTCATGACGCACTGTCGTACGCGTCGGATTCAGTGCGATAACGAATCGAACTACACGCATGCGCAGCGTTCATATGCGTGGACATGAAATCGCATCGCATCACCTCGATGGATGCCTCATTTCCGCACACGAATGCATCGCGATGCACGCAAGATCGCGTGCTGTTACGTCTCGAAACGAGACATTTATCGGAAGCGCCATCGAACCGCGCTAGAATGCGAGGTCTTTAGAGGACGCAGCACATGCTCAACGAACTCGAATCACTGTCAGGAAACATCGGCCGGCTGATCCAGATCAGCGAGCGCCATAATCAGGCGCGCGCCGCGCTTGAAGCACAACTCGAACAAATGCGCACCGACTTCGCCAACGTGCAGGCCGAACTCGTGCAGATGCGTCAGGAACGCGACGCGCTGCAAAACGAGCGCGACTCGCTCTCCGCGAAGATCGACGATGCGCAAGTGCGCCTCAACGCGATCCTCGAAAAACTGCCGCGCGGCAAATCGGCGCAACACGCCGACGCCGACAATCAGCTCGATCTCCTCGATGCCGAATCTACCGCACATGAGCACGAACACGCGCATGCGGAAATGAACGGTGAGCATCATCACGGAGAAAAGGCATGACGACCAAGCAGATCGAAGTATCCATCCTCGGCCAGCAGTATCGGCTGGCGTGCTCGCCGGAAACCGAAGGCGCGTTGCGCGAAGCCGTCGCGCGCGTCGATGCGGAAATGAACAAGGTGCGCAATGCGAGCAGCGTGCGCGGCACCGATCGCATCGCGGTGATGGCGGCGCTGTCGCTGGCGTCGGAATTGCTTAAGCTGCAGGAAAGCGTGCGTCACGGCGAGGCCTTCCCCGCCGAGGAAATTCGCCGCACCATGCACTCGATGAACGAGCAGCTCGGCGCTGTCATCGCGCAATACGAAACGCACTAAAAGTTCCCAACGCGTGCGCCGAATATCATTAATCGGCGCTCGCCGGCGATCAAAAAAAGAAACCGTCACATACTCGCCAAAGGGCTGCAATGCCCAATTGATTGATTGGTGTACAGTGACGGTTCCCTGCCTGGTTCGCCAAGGTCATATATTCCTTGAACCAATGCTACATTGGCACGGTTGTGGAACCTTGCAGCACGGGCGCGCGCGTCGCTAGTCCGATGTACCCGAAGTGCTGCTTACTGCGACCAATCTTGAACTCAGGTTCAGGATGCCGGCCTAGCGGCTGTGGCGGGGACCCATTCAACGGCATCGGTTTTCCGATGCCGTTTTCATTTGCCGCGCTCTTTCACGCAGCAGCACACAAACGCACACGCACACGACCATGCGCTACTGGCTGATGAAGTCCGAACCGGACGAAGCAAGCATCGATCATCTCGCGCATGCGCCGAAGAAAACCCTGCCGTGGACGGGCGTGCGCAACTATCAGGCGCGCAACTTCATGCGCGATCAGATGCAGATCGGCGACGGCGTGCTGTTCTATCACTCGAGTTGTCCGGAGCCGGGCATCGCGGGTATCGCCAAGGTGTGCTCGACGGCGTATCCCGATCCCACGCAGTTCGACGCCAAGTCGCCTTACTACGATGCGAAATCCACGCAGGAAACGCCGCGCTGGATGCTCGTCGACGTGAAGTACGTGAAGAAGACGCCGCTTATCTCGCTTGCGGCGCTGCGCGAACACGAAGAACTCGCGGACATGCAGGTGCTCGCGCGCGGCAATCGCCTGTCGATCACGCCGGTGACGGACGCGCAGTGGCGCTTTATTACCGAACGACTCGTCTAACGCAGGAACTTACGAATCGAAGGGAACGCCTAAATCCGGTCGCAAATCACGCGATGTACCGGAGTCCTTCGATGATCAACAAAAAAACCGCCGCCGCTTTCGCGCTGCTCGCGATGTCGGGCGCCTCGCTCACCCTCTCTCAAGCCGCCGCCGCGCAGACGGTGGTCAATCAGCAGCCTTCGGGCGTGCTGTCGCTGTCCGCGCAGGCCAGCTCTCAAGTGCCGCAGGATACCGTCGATATCACGCTGTTCTACGAACAGGAAGCGGCCGATTCCTCGTCTCTGACCAACGCGCTCAATCAGCGCGCCGATGCCGCCTTGCGCGAGGCGAAAGGTGTCGACGGTGTGACGGCCAAGAGCGGTTCGTTCAGCGTGTATCCGTCGACCGATCGCGACGGCAAGATTTCCGCGTGGCGCGGGCGCGTCGAGGTCATCCTCGAATCGCACGATTTCGCGGCGGCCTCGAAGCTCGCGGGCAAGATGAGTTCGTCGATGCAGGTGGGCAGCGTCGCGTTCTCGCTGTCGCCGGAAGCGCAGCGCGGCGCCGAGCAGAAGCTCGTCACGCAGGCCATCGACTCGTTCCGCAAGCAGGCGCAAACCGCCGCGCAAGCGTTCGGCTACAGCAATTTCACGATTCGGGAAGTCAATGTCGGACGTGGCGGCATGCAGCCGCGCCCCGTCATGATGATGCAATCGCGCGCGATGGGCGCCGATATGAAGACGGCCGCGCCCATCGCGATGGAAGCCGGCACGACGACCGTCACCGTCGACGTGAACGGCTCCGTGCAGATGGGCCGCTGAGCGCCAACCGCTCAGGCTTGAGCGGATTCGGGCGGCAGGCGCAGATTGCGCTTGACCGCCCAGATCATCATCACGATGCCGGCGATGATCATCGGCAGCGAGAGCCACTGGCCCATCGACAGACCGAAGGTCAGCAGGCCGAGATAATCGTCCGGCTCGCGCGCGAATTCCACCGTGAAGCGCGCGAGGCCGTAACCCATCAGGAACAGCGCGGAAATGGCCCCGACCGGGTGCTGCTTGCGCGCGAACGTCCAGATCACGATAAACAGCACGATGCCTTCCAGCGCGATTTCGTACAACTGCGACGGATGGCGCGGCAGCATGTGATAGCGGTCGAAAATCTCCATCAGATGCCATTTGGCGGCGAGATCGGGATTTTTCGTGAGCCAGACGGCGTCGTCGTTGGTGGAGTTCTGGAACAGCATCGCCCAGGGCGCGTCGAGGTTCGTCACGCGGCCCCACAGTTCGCCGTTGATGAAGTTGCCGAGCCGCCCCGCCGCCAGGCCCAGCGGCACCATCGGCACGACGAAATCCGTCACTTGCAGCCAGGTGCGCTTGCGCTGATAGGCGAAGATCACCATCGCCAGCGTCACGCCGAGAAAGCCGCCGTGGAACGACATGCCGCCTTCCCAGACCTTGAAGACATCGAGCGAATGCGCGGCGTAATAGCTCGCCTTGTAGAACAGCACGTAGCCGATGCGGCCGCCGAGAATCGTGCCGAGCACGCCGTAGAACAGCATGTCGTCGATATCTTTCGCGGTCCAGCCCTGACCCGCGACGTAAGGCAGACGCAAGCGCAGGCGGCCGATCACGATCGCGCTGATGAACGCGACCAGATACATGAGGCCGTACCAGCGCACGGCGAGCGGTCCGAGATGGATCGCGACGGGATCGAAATTGGGATGAATGAGCATCGTGTGTAATTGAGCAAAGCGACTTCAGGGGCGAATCATAAAGCACCGGGCGCGGCCGGCTCCGAACGGACGATCTCGATGAAGCCCGCCAGCACCGGGCTGACTTCCGCCCTGCGCCAAACGAGACCGGTTTCCACGGCCGGCCCCGCGCCGAGCAGAGGACGATACACCACGCCCGTGCGCCGCAGATGACGCAGCGATTCCGGCACCAGCGCGACGCCCATTCCGGCGGACACGAGACTCACGATGGTCTGCATCTGGATCGCCTCCTGCCCGATGCGCGGCGTGAGACCGGCCGCGCCGTAGCAGCCCATAATGATGTCATACAAACCCGGCGCGAGATGTCTCGGGAACACGACCAGCGGCGCGGCGGCCAGATCGTGGAGATCCACGGGCGCGTCCGCGGGCGCGCCGAGTTCGCGCGACTGCTCCTCCGACATCGCGATCACGAGCGGCTCGCGCGCGATCGGCCGATACGACAGCGACATCGCGTGGCGCGGCGGCAGCGGCGGAATAACCAGCCCCGCGTCGATGCGGCCGGCGACGAGTTCCTCGATCTGCACGTCGCTGGTGGCTTCGGTCAGTTGCAGCCGGACGCCCGGATAGCGCGCGCCGAATTCGCGCAGCAGCGCCGGCAGCAGCCCGTAATCGGCCGTCGACACGAACGCCAGCGACAACACGCCCGCCTCGCCGCGCGCCAGCGACTGCGCCAGCGGACGCAGCGCATCGGCCGATGCGAGCAGGCGGCGCACTTCCGGCAGCAGATCCTTGCCGACCGGCGTCAGCTCCACGGTCCGTTTCGTGCGCACGAACAGCGCGACGCCGAGCGCGTCTTCCAGCGCGCGGATCGCCTGCGAGAGCGGCGGCTGCGTCATCGCGAGGCGCGCGGCGGCGCGGCCGAAGTGCATTTCCTCGGCGACGGTCACGAAATAGCGCAGCAGCCGGAGATCCATCGGTATCGATATGTTTTGCGACCTAATAGATCCAGAATAATATATTGGACAGACGTATTGCGGGAGTTGCATTCTTCTCGAACTAGACGAAAAAAGTCCCCTTCAGGAGCACATCATGGCCTTCAATCGCCGCTCGAAAAACATCACCCAGGGCGTCGCGCGCTCGCCCAATCGTTCAATGTTCTACGCCCTCGGTTACTAAGGAAGCAGACTTCGACAAGCCGATGATCGGCGTCGCCAACGGGCATTCGACCATCACGCCGTGCAACGCGGGCCTGCAGCGTCTCGCCGATGCCGCGATCGAATCGATCAAGAAG
The DNA here is from genome assembly GCF_001189365.1 of Candidatus Burkholderia verschuerenii. Taxonomy (GTDB): domain Bacteria; phylum Pseudomonadota; class Gammaproteobacteria; order Burkholderiales; family Burkholderiaceae; genus Caballeronia; species Caballeronia verschuerenii. The sequence continues at coordinate 27,892 of NZ_LFJJ01000062.1, forward strand.
TTCGACGCCAACCCGCAGGTATTTGGCACGCCGACGATTTCCGACGTGGGCACCGAAGGCATGAAGTACTCGCTCGTGTCGCGCGAGGTGATCGCGGATTGCATCGAGACGGCCGTGCAGGGGCAATGGATGGACGGCGCGGTGGTGATCGGCGGATGCGACAAGAATATGCCGGGCGGGATGATCGGCATGGCGCGCATGAACGTGCCGTCGATCTACGTGTACGGCGGCACCATTCGGCCGGGCAACTGGAAGGGCAAGGACCTGACCATCGTGTCGTCGTTCGAGGCGCTCGGCGAATTCACGGCGGGCCGCATGTCCGACGAGGACTTCAAGGGCATCGAGCAGAACGCGTGTCCGACCACTGGCTCGTGCGGCGGCATGTACACAGCCAACACGATGAGCTCGTCGTTCGAGGCGCTCGGCATGTCGCTGATGTATTCGTCGACGATGGCGAATCCCGATCAGGAGAAGGTCGATTCCGCGGCCGAATCGGCGCGCGTGCTGGTCGAGGCGGTGAAGAAGGATCTGAAGCCGCGCGACATCATCACGAAGAAGTCGATCGAAAACGCCGTCGCGCTGATCATGGCCACGGGCGGCTCGACCAACGCGGTGCTGCATTATCTGGCGATCGCGCATGCGGCCGAGGTGGAGTGGGACATCGACGATTTCGAGCGCATGCGCAAGAAAGTGCCGGTGATCTGCGATCTGAAGCCGTCAGGTCAATATGTCGCGACCGATCTGCACAAGGCGGGCGGCATCCCGCAGGTGCTAAAGATTCTGCTCGATGCGGGCCTGCTGCACGGCGATTGCATGACGATCACGGGACGCACCATCGCCGAAGAACTGAAGGACGTGCCGAGCAAACCCCGCGCCGATCAGAAGGTGATTTTTCCGATCGAGCAGGCGCTCTACAAGGAAGGCCATCTGGCGATTCTGCGCGGCAATCTCGCCGAGGATGGCGCGGTGGCGAAGATCACGGGCTTGAAGAACCCGGTCATCACCGGACCGGCGCGCGTGTTCGACGACGAGCAGAGCGCGCTCGAAGCGATTCTCGCCGACAAGATCAAGGCCGGCGATATTCTCGTGCTGCGCTATCTCGGGCCGCAGGGCGGACCGGGGATGCCGGAGATGCTTGCGCCGACGTCGGCGATTATCGGCAAGGGATTGGGCGAGTCGGTCGGGTTGATTACCGATGGGCGGTTTTCGGGCGACACGTGGGGGATGGTCGTGGGGCACGTTGCGCCGGAGGCTTTTGCCGGCGGCACGATCGGACTCGTGCAGGAGGGCGATTCCGTCACCATCGATGCGCATAAGCTGCTGCTGCAACTGAATGTCGATGATGCGGAGATCGCGCGGCGAAGGGCTGCCTGGACGCGGCCGGCGCCTAAGTACACGCGGGGCGTGTTGGCTAAGTTTGCTACTTTGGCGTTGCCGGCTAATCGGGGGCTGTTACTGGGTGAGTTTTTTTTGCTCGCGCTTTGTGTGGCTTTTGCTGGTGGGCCGGCGGGTCTGTTGGCTTTTATCGTGCTTTTTTGTTCAGTAGCCGCCTCCCCGGCGGGGGGGGGTTACTTTCTTTGCGGCGGCAAAGAAAGTAACCAAAGAAAGCCGCTGTCCGATCCTAAGCACTTTCTTGAGCGGCCCCGGCACTGTATGGCTCTGTTCACATTTGAAGAAATGTGTTTACATCTCATCTTTTGCGTAAGCGATCAAGATGAGTCGAATGTTGCTGACCGATGAGATATGGGGACGACTGGAGTCCATTGTTCCGGGTAAGCCTGGTGATGTGAGTCGGCATGGTGCAGATAATCGGT
>NZ_LFJJ01000063.1 GCF_001189365.1 Candidatus Burkholderia verschuerenii
ATTCTTCATCCATGGCCTGATCGGCGCTTTGTCGTCAAGCACTCAAGGTAGGAGCCCGGTGCCTAAATTGGGCACGCCGGGATCTGTGCGGGGGGTGTTCAGTAATGGACATCCCTACCGCAATCGACTGAATAATGTGGCGCGCGCCGTCCGTCGTGCCGAAGGCGACGGGCGAAACCAGCGTCGACGCGTCTCTCAAAATCAATTTCTTAATGCTCGCCAGCGCCTACAATCCGCTGCTCGTCGTCTGCTCGTTATTGGTGGCGATTCTGGCCGCTTACACCGCGCTCGACATGTCCGGGCGCATCGCCACGGCGCAAGGCCGCGCGGCGCACTGGTGGCTGGCGGGCGGCGCCTGCGCGATGGGCTTGGGCATCTGGGCGATGCACTTCGTCGGCATGCTGGCGTTCAGTCTGCCGATCCCCGTCGGCTACGATCCGGTCATCACCTTTATCTCGCTGCTCATCGCGATCGGCGCATCGGCCTACGCTTTATGGCTGGTTTGTCAGAAAACCCTGCCGATGTCGCGTCTCGTCGTCGGCTCGCTGCTGATGGGGCCCGCCATCGCCGGCATGCATTATTCCGGCATGGCCGCGATGCGCATGATGCCCGCCATCGAGTACGATCCGGCGCTGTTTGCGCTGTCCATTTTTATCGCGATCGTCGCGTCGGGCGTGGCGCTGTGGATCGCGTTCCGGCTGCGCGGGCAATCGACCGGCGTGTTCCTGTTTCGCAGCAGCGCGTCGCTGGTGATGGGCGCGGCGATCGTCGGCATGCACTACACGGGCATGGCGGCGGCGCGCTTTCCGCTGGGCAGAGTCTGCGGCGCGGCGAGCGACGACACCGACAACGGCTGGCTCGCGGTGGTCGTGATCGTCGTGACGCTGGCGGTGCTGGCGATCGCGTCGATCATTTCGGTGCTCGATCTCAAGATGGAAGCGCGCACCGCCGTGCTCGCGGCGTCGCTGGCGGAGGCGAACAAGGAACTCGCGTATCTGGCGCTGCACGACAGCCTCACCAAGCTGCCGAATCGCGTGCTGCTGGAAGACCGGCTCGATCAGCTGGTGCAGGCGCGGACCGTACCAAAAGCCGCTTCACGCTGATGTTCATGGATCTCGACGGTTTTAAGGCCGTCAACGACGCGTTCGGCCATCACGTCGGCGATCAGTTGCTGGTCGAGGTGTCGCAACGGATACGCGCCAACGTGCGCGCCCGCGATACCGTCGCGCGCGTGGGCAGCGACGAGTTCGTGCTGCTGTCCGGCGTCGACGATCCGGCGGAAGCGGCGAATATCGCGCAGGCGCTGACGAGCGCGATCGGCGAGCCGTTTCTGGCGGGCGATTACGAAGTGCAGGTGTCGGCGAGCGTGGGCATCGCGATTTTTCCCGACAACGGCGCGAATCCGCGCGAACTGCTGAGCAACGCAGATACGGCGATGTATCATGCGAAATCGCTCGGCCGCAACGGCTACTGCTTCTTCGAAGGCTCGATGCACGCCGACGTCTACTAGCAGATGCAGATCGCCAACGAACTGCGCGCGGCGATCGCGCAGGGCGAATTGCTGCTGCACTATCAGCCGAAATGGGACGCGACCACCGGCGTGCCGATCGGCGCGGAGGCGCTGGTGCGCTGGATGCATCCGGCGCGCGGGCTGATGCCGCCGGACAGTTTTATCCCGCTGGCGGAACGCACCGGTCTGATCGTGCCGCTGGGCGAATGGGTGCTCTACGAAGCCTGCCGTCAGATGCGTCTGTGGCGCGACGCCGGACACGGCGACTGGACCATCGCGGTGAATCTGTCGCCGCAGCAGTTCGTGCATGCCGGGCTCGCGCAGACCGTGCGCGAGGCGTTGCGACGCCACGAACTCGAGCCGTCGTGCCTGATTCTGGAGATCACCGAATCGACCGCCATGCGCGATGTCGAGCTTAGTCTCGCCGTGTTGCGCCAGTTGCGCGAAACCGGCGTGCAGATCGCCATCGACGATTTCGGCACGGGTTATTCCAGCTTGCTCTATCTGAAGCGGCTGCCCGCGACGGAGATGAAGATCGACCGCGGCTTTATCCGCGATCTGGTGCGCGGCACCGAAGATTCCGCGATCGTCGCGGCCATCGTCGCGCTCGGGCGCACGCTGAATCTGCGGATCGTCGCGGAAGGCGTGGAAACGTCGGCGCAGCGCGCGTTTCTGACGCAACTCGGCGTCGATACGCTGCAAGGCTTCCTGCTCGGCCGGCCGATGACCGCCGACGCCTTTATCGCCGCCGTCTCGCCGGTCGCGCCGGTCGCGATCTCGCAACGGTGACACGCGCACGCTTCGCGACGCGCGCGCCGTCGCGAGCGATGCGAAAATCTCCCCAGCGCTGAATGCGCGTTTTCCGGTTCTCCATGACTTCCAATAAAACCGCCAGCCCGTTTCCCTCGGTCGATCGTCTGCTGCGCGCGGCGCCGGTCGAAGCGCTCACCGTTCATCACGGCCGCACCGCCGTCGTCGACGCGATTCGCGCGGTGCTGGATGCGTATCGCGCGCGCATCGGCGATGCCGATTACAAAGCGCCCGCCGAAGCCGCGCTGATCGCCGATATCGAAGCCCTGCTCGCCTCGCGCGAAAGCTTCGCGCTGCGTCGCGTGTTCAATCTGACGGGCACGGTGCTGCATACGAATCTGGGCCGCGCGCTGCTGCCGGAATCGGCGGTGACGCACGTCGCCACGGCGATGCGCGAAGCCTGCAATCTCGAATTCGATCTGGCGAGCGGCGGACGCGGCGAGCGCGACAGCCTCGTCGAGGACGTGCTGATCGAGCTGACCGGCGCGGAAGCCGCGACCGTCGTCAATAACAATGCCGCCGCCGTGCTGCTGGTTTTGGCGGCGCTGGCGCACGACAAGGAAGTCGTCCGTGTCGCGCGGCGAGCTGGTCGAGATCGGCGGCGCGTTCCGCGTGCCCGACGTGATGCGCAGCGCCGGCGCGCGGCTGGTCGAAATCGGCACCACCAATCGCACGCATCCGGCGGATTACGAGCGCGCCATTGGCGCGGACACGGCCGCGCTGATGAAGGTCCACACCAGCAATTACAAGATTACCGGCTTCGTCGCGGATGTCGCGGAAGCGCAGGTCGCGGGCATCGCGCACGCGCGCGAGCTGCCGCTGATCGTCGATCTCGGCGCGGGGAGTTTCATCGATCTGTCCGCTTACGGGCTGCCGAAGGAGCCGATCGTGCGCGAAACGGTCGCGGCCGGCGCGGATATCGTCACCTTCAGCGGCGACAAGCTGCTCGGCGGCCCGCAGGCGGGGCTGATCGTCGGCAAACGCGCGCTGATCGAGCGCATCAAGCGTCATCCGATGAAACGCGCGCTGCGGGTGTCGAAACTGACGCTGGCCGCGCTCGAAGCGACGCTGATGATCTACCGCAAGCCCGAGCATCTGCTGCGCGATATCCCGACGCTGCGCCTGCTGACGCGGCGCACGCAAGCCGACATCGAAGCCGTCGCGCAGCGCCTGCGTCCGGCGCTCGCCGATGCGCTCGGCGCGGACTGGCGCGTCGAGATCGCGGCGGTATCGAGTCAGGTCGGCAGCGGCTCCTTGCCCGTCGATGTCATTCCGAGCGCGGCGCTGGTCGTGCGTCACGCGGCGTCGAAGTCGGGCGCGCCACTCAATGCGCTCGCCGATCGGCTGCGCGCGCTGCCCGTGCCGATCATCGGCCGGATCGCCGACAACAGCTTGCTGCTCGATCTGCGCTGTCTGGAGGACGAGGCGGAATTCGCGCGCCAGATCGCGATGTTGTCTCCGGCATAGCGGCGTTTCGCGAAATTTCGCGGTATTTCGCGGCGCGCAACCGTCTGCCGATGCAAAACGGGTCTGTTAGACTCGAACCCCCAAAAGGTCGATGTAATAAAAGGTTGATGCGATCGGCCTCAAAGCGGGCCTTAAAAGCGGGCCTTAAAAAACGGAGACAACCATGCTGCACGCACGCGAGTCGCTGTTCTTGCGCGTCATCGGCCATCGATGATCGCGCTCGCCGAGTCGATCCCGCGCCGCTCCAGGCCCTGCGTGGCCGCGCTGCTTCTATGGAGCCCCCTGGCGCAAGCCCAATCCTATAAAGACGTCAGTCCGACGCCGCCGCCCGCGCCGCCCAAACCGTCCGCGCCGCCGCAGCCGCCGCAGCCCGAAGCCGGTTCGGAGCAGGTCGCCGTGGCCGCGTTGCGCGGACTGGTGTTCGATGCATCGGCGGCGACGGCGGCCAGCGCCGGTTCAGCGGCGACGGGCGAGGGCGCGCGTGTCGTGGACGGGCGCATCGCCGCGAACCGGCTGCCCTTGCTGGACGCCGCGTTCCTGCAACGCTTCGCCGTCGATCTCGACCATCCGCTGACCTTCGCGCGGCTCGCGGAGATTCGCCGCGCCGTCGTCGCGCTATATCGCGAAAAAGGCTTGCCGCTGGTCGATGTCTACGTGCCCGAGCAGGACGTGACCGATGGCGTGGTGCATATCACCGTGGCGAGCTATCGGCTCGGGCGCGTGACGGCGCGCGGCAACCGCTGGTTTTCCGATGCGCTGCTGACCGGCGAAATGCCGCTCGCGCTGGGCGCGGCGATCCGCGAATCCGACGTCGCCAACGGGCTCGCCACGCTCAACGCGAATCCGTATCGCTCGGTCGATGTGGTCTACGCGCCGGGCGAAGCCGACAACACCACCGACGTCATTCTGCAAACCGCCGACCGTTTCCCGATGCGCGTGTCCGCCGGTTACGACAACTCGGGTGTGCGCCAATTGGGCCGCGACCGCTTTTTCGCGGGTATCGACTACGGCAATCTGTTCGAGCTGGATCAGCAGATCGCCTATCAGGTCACCGCCAGCAACGACGCGCTGACCGGCAATCCGGATATCGAAGGACGGCCGAACCGGCCGCGTTTCATCGCGCACGCGCTGAGTTATTCGGCGCCGCTGCCGTGGCAGGATCGCATCGAACTGTTCGGGGTGTATGCGCAGAGTACGCCGCGTCTGCCTGACAGTTATGGACAGACCGGCATTTCCGCGCAGGCCAGTTTCCGCTACGACTGGCGTCTGCCGGTGTGGTCGGGCTGGCAGCAGCAGTTGCAGTTCGGCTACGACTTCAAGCGTTCCAACAACGATCTGGAGTTCGGCGGATTTCAGGTGTTCAACTCGAACACGCATATTCATCAGTTCGTGGTCGCCTACGACGTGAACAAAACCGACAATCTCGGCCAGTCGCGCGCGAATTTCACGACGGTGCTGAGCCCCGGACACTTCGACGCCGACAACGAGCCCGACGCCTTCGAAAGCGCGCGTCACGGCGCGACGCCGCGTTACGCGTATCTGCAATTGTCCGGACAACGCGATCTGGCGCTCGGCGCGGGATTTACCGCCTGGGGCCGCGCGATGGTCCAGTGGACGCCCGACACGCTATTGCCGAGCGAGGAACTGGGTCTTGGCGGCGACAGCAGCGTGCGCGGCTACGAGCCGTACGTCGTGCAGGGCGATCGCGGCTGGAATCTGCAAACGGAATTGCGCACGCCGGCGTGGCCGATCGGCCGGAGCGATATCGCGATCCAGCCCTTTCTGTTCGTGGACGCGGGACAAGATCGATCAGCCGACGGAGCCGAACAACGGTTCGCTGGTGGGCGTGGGCGCGGGATTCCGCTTTCAGGTGAACCGTTTCGTCAGCGTGCGCGGCACTTACGGTTATCCGTTGCGCGCGGCGACGCCCGGCGCGTCGAAGGCGCCGGTGGGCATGCTGTATATCGTCGCGGGATCGTGACGGCGGCGTTCCGGCGCGGCTGACCGCGCCCGGACGCTCAACGTCCGCCCATCTCGTAAGGATCGTCCAGGAACGCTTCGCACGCGCGCTGCTTGCGGAACATCGTCAGCATGGCGAATACGCCGACGATCGCGAACAGGATCGCGGCAATCGTGGCCAGGCCGGCGAACGCGCGCTCGCTGGCGGGCGGATCGATGCGCACCGGCTTGGCGGCGGCCGGGCGCGGCGACGGAAATTCGACGAACGACTCGCGCGCCGACGCATCGGCGCGGGGCGCGCGCTTGTGATCCTGATCAGCCCAGGCATCGACATCGACGACGAGCGTCGGTGATTTGCAGGCCCCTGCCTGCGCTGTGCTTTCAACGTAGTCCATATCTTTTTCGACGATATTGGCTGATTACAGGAGCATCGCTCCGCTTTTTTCACCTGATGAACTGGCGTGTGCGAGACGTCGGCTGCTTCTATTTGTATATGCCTGGTCTCCCGTCGTCTTCGCATGCCACGAATGCATTTTTCCACGATCGAACCGGAGTCAACGTGTTCTATCGAACGCAGTTCGATGCTGGTATGAAGGATGAAGGTAAAAAATCCCGCGATCGCCACGCCGCTAGTAAAACTCCCGATGCCCCCGGCGCGGGCCGCGCTTGACGACGCTTCTTTTCAGCCGGAACTGCATTGGCGCGCGCGGTATTGCTCAGGCTTGTTTCCCATTCTTGAATGAACGACGATGCGCCGCGCGCTGGGCAGATGTTCGACGCGCGCGCCCGGGACGCCGGATGTCCCGGACGCGCGTCACACTGCGCCGATACATGATGACCGGACGGGGAAACGAATGGAGACTTCATTTCAGGGGCGGATGTGCGGCGTATGTCACGGCGCGCTTCGCAGCCGATACTTCAGCTTGTCGAAGGCGACGGAGAAAGTCGAGCGCAGCGGCGGCGAAACGATCGCGACTGTGCTGTCGAGCACATTGATGACCGACTTCTGCGACGAATCGTGTCGCGACGAAGCGCTGGCGGCGATCGTGTCGACGCTGAAAGTCGCGTGTCAGCTGTTTGCCGTGACGGCGGCGTGTTCGCTGTGTCAGCGCGAAGTGGATCGGCGCGCGCCGCATGTGAGCATCGGCATACTCGAATTCGAGGACGCATCTCAACCGTGGCTGATGTCCGCGCGCGTGCTCGACGATCGCGAACTCGCGGTGTATTGCGCGGATTGCGCGACGCCCGAAACGGCGGCACGGGCGGAGGCCGTCGACGCGACGGCGCAATAGCGCGTCGGCGCGGGACTACACTACGCGCATCGCCACTGCGGATCACGAACGCATGTCTCGTCGCCATGACCCCGCCAAACGATTGCGCGCCGCCGATACGCCCGCACTCAAAGATCCAGCGCTGCTGCGTCGCCTGCTGCGCGCGAAAGATCGCATGGATGCGGCATCGGACGAAGCGTGGCCGATCGCGCGGCTCGCGGCCGTGAGCGGCGTCTCCGAGGCGTATTTCGCGCGCTCGTTCAAACGCGCGTTCGGCGTGCCGCCGCATCGCTATCTGCTCACGCGCCGCATCGAGCAGGCGACCACGCTCCTGCGCGACACCGATCTCGATATCACCGATATCGCCTTCGCCACCGGCTGGGCGAGTCTCGGCACCTTCGGTCGCATCTTTCGCGACATCACCGGCATGAGTCCCGGCGCGATGCGCGTCGAGGCGCGCGCTCGCCCCGGCGCGCTCGATCGCGTGCCGGCATGCGCGCTGAAGGCCGCGCAACGGCCCGCGCTTACCAGCGCAGTTTTGGAGAAGCGGCGCGCCGAAGGCGAGGCTATAGTCCGGCCATCATCGACCAGGGAGGTGTCATGACTCAGGGAATCAGCGTGGTGGGCGTTTATGTCGACGATCAGGATCGGGCGCTCGCGTTTTATGTCGACTTGCTCGGTTTTCGCGTGCATACCGATGTGCGCAACGGCGCGTATCGATGGCTGACGGTGCAGCATCCGGATCAGCCGTCGTTTCAACTCGGGCTATTCGCCCCCGGTCCGCCCATTCACGACGATGCGACCGCGCAAACGCTGCGCGCAATGGTTGCAAAAGGCGCGATGCCGCCGCTCGTCTTGTCGGTGGACGACTGCCGCGCCATCTACGACCGATTGAAAGCGAAGGGCGTCGAATTCACGCAGGAACCGATGGAACGTTACGGTAGCATCGATGCCGGTTTTCGCGATCCGGCCGGAAACGGCTGGAAGATGATTCAGGCGCCGCGCGCGTCCCGTTAATATTGGCGTCGTTTTTGATGTAGTACGATGCGCCCGTTCTCTCCATGAGACGGGCGTATTTTACTTTGATTCGGATTACGTATCAATGGCGGAATAAGACAGGAAACTGCATCAAACGCGCCTATTTTGCAAAAACCCCTTGTTTTAAGCGTTCGCTTTAAAATTTTGTAAAAATACTAAGTTATACGGTGTAGTTGACATCGCCTCTTCATCGAGGCAACTTAAGGTCACACGGCCATCTCATTTTGTGTACAATGCGGACGCCGAAAATAATTAGATGCCCTCAACCGGCTCGAATCATTGTCTGCATCCGTGCGCTCATGTCCAGATCGATTCGCGTTGTACACGCGGATCTTGCGCGGGCCGGGATTTCGTCTCAAGCACGAATCATCCTGGCTCCGGACTTCGAAGTGCGAATCTCAAGACGTTCGCGAACCTGTTATTGCGGCGAGCGTCGCCCCCGCTAGCGGTATAGAAGCATCGAGAGGACGGTTTCCGTCTTTTTACTCACGGCTTCGTGAAAGTTTTATTTAGTCGGAAACTATGAGCACATTTAGTTACGTGGATAAGCACTATTTACTTTTATCTGATGAAATGATGTTAATTTTTTCTTAGATAATATGGTATGAGCCGGTAACAGACGTTAATATTTGCTCATTGGTTCTGAGGTTTCCGAATCCGGCATTAATTACATATAACCTTCTTACTCAAGTTCGCTCGACTATATGTCAGAAATTACCTGAGTGAAGTCGATTCGAAACCGACCTCTGAATTACCGGGGCGATCTTAAGCAATTCATGGGGGTGGCCACGAGAGACCGGCGATAACGGTCTGTTGGTCACTTCGTTAAAGAAGTGTGAAGGTCAAAAAATCTGCTTAGTATTGCAGAGGGATTTTTTTTGCCCTTAATTTTTGAAGGTTAAGTTCATGATGATGAAGCGACGCGAATTTCTCACGGGTCTCACCGCAATTGCCGGCAGCTACATGTTGACGGGCTGCTGTGGCGACAACGGCGGCATCGGCAATCTCGGCTCCGATCTCAGCAGCACCGCGAAGGCATCCATTCCCTCCGTTTCGCCCGCAGGCATGGCCGCGGTCGGCATTCACACGTCGGGCGGCAACGGCAGCATCACCGGTTACGATCAATTCAGCCAGTGGCTGGGCAAGCCGGTTCTGTATCGCAACGTGTTCACCGCGCGCAACTCGTGGAACGATGTCGCCTCGCCGTTCTTCCTCGGCGCGACCAAGCTGTGGCTCGATACCGATACCCGTCACGTCGAAGTAATGTCGGTGCCGCTGCTGCTCCCGGGCGATGCGGGCTTCTCGACGATCACGAGCGGTCAGCGCGACAGCATCTTCACGACGCTCGCGAACAACATCAACGCGATCCATCACAACAAGCAGGTCATCATCCGTCTCGGCTGGGAGCACAACGGCAACTGGTTCCCGTGGAGCTCGCTGAAGGATCCGGCAGGCTATAAGGCCGCTTTCCGCCACGTCGTGAAGGTGATCCGCGCGGTCACGCCGAGCGTGCGCTTCGACTGGTGCACGGACTTCCAGAGCTACAGCAAGTTCGACTGGACCAGCGCGTATCCCGGCGACGACGTCGTCGACGTGATTTCGATGGACGTGTACGACGAGTACAACTCGGGCTGGTCGGATATCGTGAACGGCCCGAACGGTGTCGGCCTGAACGCGCTGCGTGCCTTCGCGAAGGCGCACGGCAAGCCGGAAGCGTATCCGGAGTGGGGCTGCTCGACGGCATCGCACGGTAACGGCGATTCATTCGCCCGCGTTCGTCGACAACATGTATTCGTGGATCGCCGCCGGCGCGCCCAACGTGCTGTATCACTCGTACTTCAACACGAGCGCCTGCTCGCCGAACGCGGCGATTCAAGGCTCGGGTTCGGGTCGCGTGCCGAACGCGGCTGCCGAATACAAGAAGCTGTTCTCGCGTTAATCAGTCGGACAGTCGCACCGCGCCCGCAAGTAACGCAGTCGAATACTTGTTGTAGGCGAGTGGAAACCGGGCATCGCTTGCGCTGCGAAAGTAGCGCAGTTGTGTCCGGCTTCCGCCTTGACATCCCCGTAGGCTTCCTCCATTCTCAGACGGCAACAAACCGGGTCGTGGTTGCATGATTCGCGACGTCGTGCCGTCTTGAGTCGTCTCGTCTCGTGCCGTCGCACGACACTTCTCGTTCCCGGTCGCAGCGCCGCATCAAAGGCAGCGCGTGCGCGTCAGCGACTTCATGTTGCGCATGCGCGCGCGTCCATCCGCAATCTTCGTCGATGACTCCCCCGACACCACCGGTTGATACACGCGTGATCAACGGCGGGACCGCGACTGTCTCTCTGGGTGCTATGGGAAATTCGCAAGGTAATCGTAGACAAGCGCTTCGTATCGCGTCAGGCATCGCGTTCGCGGTGGCGGCGCAATCGCATGCGTTCGCCGCGCCCGCCATCGGCGTGCACGCGGGACGCGACGATTCGATCTCGCAATACGCCGAGTTCGGCGACTGGGTCGGTCAGCCGGTGTCGTATCGCGTGGTGTTCGTCGACGACTCGTCGTGGCGCACGATCGCGAATCCGTATTTTCTGGGCGCGACGCGGCAATGGTTCGCGGCGAATCCGAAGAACGTGGAAGTCGTGTCGGTGCCGCTCGCGGCGAAGGGCTCGCCGTCCGATGTGCTGCAATCCGTGGCGGACGGACAACAAGACGATGTCTATCGTCAGCTCGCGCAACGTCTCAAGGACACCGGCGCGCCGGAGCGCATCATCGTGCGGCTCGGCTGGGAATTCAACGGCAACTGGTTTGCATGGACGGCGGCGCGCTCGCCGGACACGTTCGCCCGAGCGTTTCGCCATGTCGCGTTGCTGATGCGCAAGGAGACGCCGGGCTTGCGCTTCGAATGGAATCTGGCGCGCACGGGCGAACGCAATTTCGACTGGAATCGCGCGTATCCCGGCAACGATGTCGTCGACATCGTTTCGATGGATGTCTACGATCAGTACACGAAAGGCTGGGACGATCTGCGCAACGGTTCGAGCGGACTGGTCGCGTTTCGCGCGTTCGCGAAGGCGCACGGCAATCCAGAGGCGTATCCGGAATGGGGACTGTCGACGAGTTCGCACGGTCTCGGCGACGATCCAGAATTCGTCGAAGGCATGCACGAGTGGTTCAACGCACCCGATGCCAACGTGTTGTATCAGGCTTACTGGAACACGCACGCGGACGGACCGAACGCGGCGATTTCCGGTCCGACCGCCGGCCGCGTGCCCAAGGCGGCCGCGCGATACAAACTGCTCTTCGGGCGCAGTCAATAACGCTGGTTAAAACCGCAGCCGCGGATGCGCGAGCGTTTCAGCTCGTGCGCCCGCGCATCGCGTGAAGCGATGTCGCGTATTGCCGCCAGCGTTTCCCGAACGATTCGAACGAAAACACTTCCGCCGTCTTGCGCGCTTCGCGTCCGCAATGATCGCGCGCGCCGCTGTCTTTCGCTAGTTCGATGAGCGCATCGGCGAGACGCGAGCGATCGTCCACCGGCACGAGGCGGCCGACTTCGCCGAGCGCGAACATTTCGCGCGGCCCGGACGCGCAATCGACCGAGACGATCGGCAAACCGTACGACGCCGCTTCGAACAACGCGAGCGGAAAGCCTTCGTAGCGCGACACGAGACAGAAGATCGAGCCGCTCGTATAGATTTCCTCGCGATCGCTCTTGTGGCCGACGAACTGCACGCTGTCGCTAAGCGCGTTCGATTGCACGAGTCCTTCGAGCATCGCGCGTTGCTCGCCTTCGCCGAAGATGCGCAGCGACTAGTCCGGCAGACGCGGCGCGACGCTCGCCCACGCTTCGATCAACGCGGCGAAGTTCTTCTGCGCGGTCAGCCGCCCGACCGCGATGATCGCGTTCGGCCGCTGCACGTTCGAAAAATCCTCGGCGGGAATATTCACCGCATTCGGCAGCACGCTGGTGTTCGTCACGCGATGCCGCGCGAACATCTCGCGGTCGCGCTCGGTCAACACCGCGACGCCGTTGAGCCATCGGTAAAGCAGATTGCGCAGCAACAGCCGCAGATAACTCGGGCGCTCTTCCTCGTAACACAGATGCTGCACTTCGATGCACAACGCGCGCGAACGCATCAGCGGCGGCAGCGCCCAGTATCGATAGAAGTTGTTGCCGATGATGATGTCCGCATCCGGCACCGCGCGCCGCACATGCGACGACAGCCGCAAGCGCATCGCGATCTTGTCTAGCGCGGACTTTGGACGTTCGAGACCGAGATGGCAGATCGTCAGGCCTTCGGGCGTCTGACCGCTTTCCGTGCGATTCGAAAACGCGCTGACGATCACCACCTCGCCCAGGAGACGCAAGGCCACGCCGATATCGCGCGCGACCTGTTCAGCGCCGCCACGAAAGCGGATATCCGGAACCGCGATCGCAACATTCACGTTCGCACCTTCGGATTGTCGAACACGTAACGGAACAGATCGCGCATCGGGCCGTGCACATGCAGACGGCGCGCCCAGATCGCGAGCCGGCTCGGCCACGGACGCGGATAAAAACGCGCGAACTCGCGCGTCATGCTTTCGGCTTCGCGAACCTGCTGCGGAAATTCGAAGTGAATCTGCGAACACACCTGCGTTTCGTAATGCGTCGTGCTGCCCTGATGCTGTCCCGATCCGTCCGCGCCGATGTTCTGCGCCAGCGACTGCACCGGATACAGCGTCAGCGCATCGCCGTTGACGAAGCGGCCGAAATCGAAACGGATCGCCCACGATTCGGCTTCGCCTTCGATCTGATTGACGAGCATGTCGAGCATGTCGCGGCCCGCGCGCGAAAACTCCGCGCGCGCCCGGCGATCGTTGATGAACGACTGATACGACGACGCATCCCAGTCAACCGAGCGCCAGCGATCGCGCCACGTCGCCCAGCCCCACGAACAGATGCGCGGCACGAAGAAGACATCGCCGAATGCTTCGCGGCCTTCGACCGGCAGCGCGTAACCCGCGACCGAAAACACGCGACGATCATGGTGATAACGCGTGAGCGATTCGCGCATGAAGGTGAGAAATCCCGGCGCCACTTCCACGTCGTCTTCCACGACGATCACCGCGTCGTGCTCGGCGAGCACGCGGCTCACGCCCGCGATGACGGACGGTCCGAGCCCCTGATTCGCTTCCGCCGCGCAGACGAATACCGAGCGAAAACCATTGGCGTTCTGCGCCACCTTACGCGTGCGCGCGACCGCATCCGCGTCGGCGGGCTTGCGCGGGCCGTCGCAGAAGATGAATACATCGGTATCCTTCGCTCCCTTGCTCGCCGCCAGGGCCGCCAGCGTTTTCCTCAGATGATCGGGTCGCTTGTAAGCGAAGACGATCACCGGGACGTCCATAGCGTTCATGTCAATTTCACTCCAACAAAGGATCGGGGGAATCCGGTCATACGCGCCGTCAACGCCGCGATAGCCAATGTGAGTAGCACCGCCCAAACCGGTTGCAGCCAGGTGATGGAAACGTGCTGCTCGAGCATCGACAGCACGAAACCGATTGCGAAGTATCCGACCACTGGAAGCAGCAGCGACAGGACGACTTCGCGTTGAGCGACCTTGCAGCGCCGGCCGACGATCACGAGATGCCCGATCACGCCGAGCACGCCATAAGCGATCGACGCCGATATCATCATGGTTTCGACGCCATAAGGCGCGGCGACATATAGTACGACGGTTTGCACGACGGCCTGAATTGCCGACCAGGCGAGATCGACGAACGGCGCGCCGGTACTCTGCAACATCGCCGAGATGCCGCCGCCGACGAAGGTGCGCCACGAATACAGGAAAGCGAACCACGCGAGCCAGTCCGCATGACCGACGAAGCGCTTTCCGAACAGCAGATACGTCACCAGATCGGCGTTCAGCGCGATGGCGAGAAAGAAGCCGATGTAGATCGCATTCGACCAGCCGATCAATTGACTGACCGTCCAGAACACGCCGGCCGTGCCGCGCCGCAGGTCCGCGAACAGCGGCATGGTGGTGCGGCGGATCATCGGTGCGACGAATGCGCCTGCCTGTACGACGAGCTGCTTGAGCGAGCCGTAGATGCCGTAGACCGCCAGCGGCATGGTGGCGGCGACGATCATCTCGTCGGCCTTGGCCGCCATGATGTTGGCGATCTGCCCGAGCAACTGCGCGACCGCATACGACATGGTTTGCATCATGCGCCGTTTGTCGCGCTTCGCGGTGAACATGCGCTGGACAAATGGACGAATATCGTGATGCAGGATGAAAATCTTGGCAAGCAGCGCGACGTAGAAGCCGACCATCACGCAGCCGTCCATGCGCCAGAACCACGCGAGCGCGACGGTCACGAGCACGCCCGCGCCTTTGCCGACGGCTTCGGCGAGCGCCAGCCGTCGAGGTACAGACGACGCACCGCGAAGCCCTGCAACGGGCCCATGAACAGCGCGAGCGGCACGGCCGGCGTGATCCACAGCATGGCCATCGACATATCGGCGGAGCCCACGATCGAATGCGCGATGAACCACGCGACGCCGCACACCGCCACGCCGACGCCCATGAATAGCGGCAAAACGGACGCGACGTCCGTAGTGGTTTCGTCATCGGAACGCGTGTCCTGAATCACGTAGCTTTGCAGACCGAAATCGCAAAACACCGTGGTGATGACGATCACCATCGAATAGAGCGCGACCACGCCCAGCGCCTGCGCGTCGAATACACGGGCGAGGGCGCCGATCTGCGCAATCTGGAGAATCCCCATCAGCCCCGACGACGCGAGCTGAAACATTCCCTTACGTGCGACGGAATTCATTGGTCTAGATCTCGATCGTCTGCCGTCAGGTCAGGCGATTTCACAAAGTTTCCAGGTACTCGACAAGCCGCCCCTGCGCACGCTCGCGGCCGAAGCTGTCGCGATTGGCCGGCGTCGGCGCGGCGCTCGACAACGCGGCGACGCGCGCCGAGTCGGACAGCAGCGCGATCCAGTCTTCGGCCGATTCGAGGCTGACGATCGCATCGTTGGCTTCGAGCGACAAACCGCGCAATGCCTGCGGCGTGGCCACCAGCGCGCGGCCGTTGTGGATCGCTTCCGCGACCTTGATGTTGACGCCCGCGCCCAGCCGCAACGGCGCGATGAAGATCGGCGCGAGATTCCACACGTCCGCGCGATCCGCGACGAAACCATGCGCGACGATCTTCGGATGCCGCTCGCGCAAGCGCTCCGAGCCGCGCCCGACCACATGCAGCACGACATTGCCCGGCAGCTTGTCGAGAATCTCGTCGACGAACCAGTTGAGCGCATCCGTGTTCGGCCACCAGTCCATCGTGCCGACGAACAGCAGATGCAGTTCCGTCGCCGGACGCTTGACGACGGGAATCGGCGGATAGTCGAACGAAGGCATCAGCGTGCATGAACGCAGCGTCGAGCCTTTCGATGCCTTCGAGGCTTCGTCGGCCGACAGGAAGATCGCATTGCCGCACAACGCATAAGCCTTGTCCTGGAAGCGGCCGAGCCGCTTCAGTTCGGTTTCGAGCACGGCGCGCAGAAACGGCGAACCGATCCGCGAAACGCGCTGCGCATAGAGCGCGGCTTCGTCGTTATGCTGGATCAGCAGCTTCTTCACGCGCGCATCGAGCAAGGGCGCATACAGCACCGTTTCCAGATGATCGAAGATCACCATGTCCGGCAGCAGACGCTCGACGCTCTTGCCGATCCGCTCGCGCGCATCGTTCACACGAAAGTACTCGATTTTCGCCGCGACGCCGGACAAGCCCGAGCGCAGAAACGCCATCGCGATGCGCGCGCGCCGCCAGCGCGGCGTGCTTTGATAGACGTATTCGACGTGCACATCGGCGAATTCGCGTTTGAGCAGATCGATCAGCCCGCTCGTGAAGACCGTGCCGCCGTTCGCGTTACGCACTTCCTTGACGTGCGAAATCACCAGCACGCGATGCTGCTTGAGGCTGCCTTGCTTCAGTATTTCCTTCGGCAAAGCGCTCATTCGTGGTCTCCCGTCGATACCGCCCGGCGCCTGAGCCACACGCGCGATCGCGGCTTTCGCTGCGAGCCCGACGCGATGAAATAGAACAGCACGAACACCGATATCGGCTGCAACAGCGCACCTGACAGAAAGTAGTGCAACACCAGCAGCGCCGCGACGATCGGCGGCGGCTGTCCCGACATGCCGATCCGGAACGCCAGCGCAATCAGGAACGTGATGCCGCCGATCGCGCCGTATTCGATCACCGCCTTCGGCACCGCCGAAAAGTTCACCAGCGCATCGTTCGATGCCACCATGCGGTCCGCCGAACCCGCGCCGTAACCGGTCAGAAAGCGCGGCGCGCTGACCAGCGCTTCATGCGCCATCAGTTTGTACGGTTCGATGAAGCGCGCCGACGCACTGGTGTCGCGCTGCCCGAACTCCGACACGCGATCGAGCACGGCGGGGCGCATGATGATCGCGCCGGCGACGGCCATCACCAGGATCACGGTCAGCAGAATCGTCTTGATGTCGCGCGCCTTCAGCACGAACAGCACCGGAAAGACGGCGGCGATCAGCAGCACGCCCGTGCCGGAGAAGGTCGTCGCCAGCGCGATGAACAACAAGGCCAGCGCCCAGAAGCGGCGGAACAGCCACAACTCGATGATGATCGCGAGCGCGACGAACTGCGACAGCAACGATGCTTCGAGGAAGAAGTACGCATTCGACTTGTACAGCGACGCGCCGTAAGTAATCGGATACGACGTCAGATAGCCTTGCAAGACGAACTTGTCGCCCAGCCGCTCGAACGGATCGACATACGCAATATGCAGCACTTCCTGACTCGCGCACTGTCACACCGCGATCAGCGAGAAGACCAGCATCATGTTGACGAACAGCCGCGCCGCCTTCTGCGAATCCTCCATGCTGATCTTTTGCGTCGAGCCGAACACCAGCGGCAGATACAACCCGAGCAGATAGAACAGCGACGACAGCGACGGCTTGCCGACCGCGAACGCCGCGCTCACCAGAATGCCGCTGAACGCGATGCACAACAGCGCGGTCGGCGTGCGGCGCATCGTCGTCGCGCCGGTGAGCGACAGCCAGATCGCGGCGAACCAGCAGATCGGAAACGCGATCGGCACTTGCTGGCTGCCGAGCGGAATCGCGAAACGCTGCGTCAGCACGCCGAACACGAACAGCACGCCCAGCATGCGAAGCGGATACTTCGCGCCGTGCGCGCGCGGCCGTCCGCACGCCGCGCATGCCGTTCGCGCCCATGCCGCGCTCGGGCGGCCAGACGATACTCATCGAAGCTCCGGCGTGACGCGCGCGCCCTTGGCTGGCGTCGAGCGATTCGCGCCGTATTCGCCGTATCCGTACTTGCCGAAGGTCGGCGTGACGCGATTGAAGATCGAGCCCGTCGGCGTGACGCCGACCTGACGCAGACGCTTCACCGATTCCTCCAGCTCCGACATCTTCGTCACGCCCGCCAGCGTCACCAGGAACACCGAGGCGCAGTTCGGCGCGAGCGACGCCGAATCGGCGACTTCGAGCGTCGGCGGCGTATCGATCACGACGATGTCATAGCGCGACGACAGTTCTTCCAGCAGCTTTTCGAGGAACGGGCTCTGCAGCAACAGGTCCGCGTCCATGCCTTCGGTGCCGGCCGAGATGAAGTCGAGATACTCGATGCTGGTGTGCTGGATCGCGCGCTGCACGTCGCCGCTTTCGAGCAGATCGGCGAAACCGTACTGACGCTTGAGTCCGAGACGATGATGAATCATGCCGTTGCGGATATCCGCATCGACGAGCAGCACACGGCGATTCGGCGACGCGAGCAGCGCCGCGCTGTTGGCCGCGACGAACGACTTGCCGACGCTGGCGCGCGAGCTCGTGAACATCACGCGATTGTTGACCGTCTCGCCCACCATATGCTGCAGCGCCGCGCGGAAGCTGCGCAGACTTTCGATCGCCGGATCGCGCGGCGAGCAGGCCGCGAGCAGGGTGGTTGCGCCGGGCGTCTTGTCCATGCGCTTTTCGAGGCGCTTCTGCATCACGCTGTTCGGCACCGTCGCGTAGACGTCGAGACCGACCGTGCGTTCGATATCGCGCGAATCGCTGACGCCACGGAACAGACGGCTACGCAGCAACGCCGCGCCGAAGCCGATGAACAGGCCCGCCAGCGCCGAGAGCGGCAGCACGATCAGCATGCGCGGCCAGATCGGCTTTTCGGGAATCGGCGCCCAGTCGACGATGCGCGCGCTGCCCGCCATGCCCGCCTTGACGAGCTGCATCTCCTGAAGATTGTCTTGCAGCGTCATATACAACTGCTGATTGACCTGCACGTCGCGGGTCTTGCGCAGAATGTCCTGCTCGATCATCGGACGAACCTTGATGCGGTCGTTCAACATCGTCGAGCGCGCGCCGAGATCGGCGATCTGCGCATTGAGCGCCTGAATGTCCGGATGGTTCGGGCCGTAACGCGCCGACAGTTCGAGACGCTTCTGACGCAATGCGGCGAGCTGGCTGTCGGCATCTACGGATTGACGCAGCAGCATGCTGGCTTCATCGCCGAGACTGACCGAGCTCAGTTGCGCGCGCGTGTGGTTGTAGTCGTCTTCCGCGCGACGCAGCGATTCGGCGCGCAACGGAATCTGGCTTTGCAGGAAGTCGATGGAGCGCTGCGCCTCCTCGGTCTTGCGACGCACGTTCTGCGCGAGATACTGGCGTCCCACTTCGTTCAGCACGCCCGCGACCAGCACCGGATCCGTACCGTCATACGATGCGCCGATGATGTCCGATTCCTTGCCGCGCTCCTTCACGTCGATTTGATCCTGAAGATCCTGGATCGTCACCAGACGCGACTGGCGCTTCAGATCGAACTCCGCGCCCGGACGGCCTTCGAGCTTCGCGACGAACAGCGTGATCTCGCCGGCGTCGGTCTTGAACTTGAGCGTCTTGCCGACCTGACCTTCGACGGGCTTGTCGAGGTCCTTGCCGTCGAGCTGATACTTGTTGCCCGGCAGCACGCGCAGATAGAACTTGTCGTCCTCCATCTTCTGCGGCACGTCGAACTGCGGCACGTCGATCGATTCCGTGCCCCACGCGTAGCCGCCGAGACCGAAGATGCCCGGCGACGACAGGCCGTCGCTGTGCGCTGCGATCCATCGGCCGATCAGCGGGAAGTAGTGCGGCTTGGCATCGACGAACAGATGCGTGTTGTCGACCGCCTGCGAAAGCACCGTGCGCGATTCGAGCAACTGGATTTCGCCGTCGGTCTTCGACTTGGTGTCGCCGCCGGGGACAGCCGTCTGACTATTGAGCGGACCGGTGACGGGCGGGCTCATCGAGTCTTCGAGCTGCACGACGAGATCGCCGCGATAGACCGGCGCGTGCAGCACCGAATACAGCGCGCCGACCGCGACGAAGCAGGCCGCGACGATCGCGATCATGCGTTTGTTGTCGAGCGCGACGTCGAACACCGACGGCAGGTTCATCGTGTCGGGTTCCCGCTCACTCGACTGAACATAGTAGAGATCTTCGGGCTCGTTCATTCTGCGAATGGACTGGTTATGGCGCATTTTTCTTCACTCCCAAGTGCGAGACCCAACGACTCGCCGTGTATTGCGTCTGTGCGAAAGCGTTCGTCTTCCGCGCGATGTGTTGTTCGGTTCGTGCTGCGGATGCCTGCATGGCTCAGGCGGATCGCGTGCGTCGAACCGGGCAGTTTTTCGATGTCACCGTCTGACCTGTTCGATCGTGGCCGATACCGTCACCGACGCCGCTACCGAGGCCGTGACCGACGCCGTGGCCGCGGTCGGCAAGGGGACGATCGTCGTCGGCGTGTCGATGCTCGGCCGCGTGCGTCCGGAAAGCCGCGCGCGGCCTTTCTCGATGGCGGTCAGCACGTGCTGCTGATATTGATCGCGCAGCAACGCCGGGTCGTGATGTTATTCCACGTAATGCCGCGCCGCTGCCGACAGCCGCGCGGACAGCACGTCGTCGGCAGCGAGGCGCGTGATCGCGCGACAGATTTCGTCGGCGGTTTCGGCCAGCAGCACTTCGCGTTCGTGCTTGACGCTCAGGCCTTCGATACCCAAACGATTGGTCAGGACCGGAATGCCCATCGCCATCGCATCGAGCACCTTGGTCTTGACACCGGTTCCTTCGACGATCGGCAACAGCGCGACCGTGCAGCGCGCCACGATGCCCGAGAAGTCGTAGACGAAGCCGTACCAGGTGATCCGCTCGCTCACGCCCTGCGTGATTGCCTTGATGCGCGCATCGTAGTCGCCGACGATATGCAGTCGCACGTCGACGCCGCGTTCCACCAGCAGCGGCATGACCGATTCCGCGATCAGCGAAAGCGATGCGAGGTTCTGCGACGTGCGCAGATTGCCCAGAAAGAAGCAGTCGACCTGATCGTGCGATTGCAGTCCGTGCGCCCATAGAAAGCCGGGCAGCGGCGTGGCCTGCGGATTCGCGTGGATCTGATCCGCGTGACTCGTGCTGCGCAGCCGCGCGGCTTCGAGCGATGACGTCAGCAAGGTCACGTCGAAACGGCGCGGCGCGGTGACTTCGCGATCCGCGACGGCTTCGCGTTCCCAGCGCAGCAGACGACGGCGCACGAACGGTTCGAGCGCGCGCAGCGGCGAAGGCACGCGGCGCGAGAACGTGCCGAACACGGTCTGTCGATGCCCGTTGGCAAGGAACTGGCCGTATCGCTCGGAGAGCAGATCGTCGAGATCGATCACCTTCGGCAGATTGAAATCGTCGCAGTATTGCCCCGTGCGCAGCATGTCGGCGATCACCACATTCACGCCGCTCGGGACGATCGTACGAATCGTCGCGCGGATACGTCGCGAGTAGAACAGGTTCTCCTGCAACGAATAACGTCGACGCGTCAGCATGTTGTAGCCGACCTGAACCACTCCCGGCAACGCCACGGTCTGCACGGTGCGGACTCCCATCCGGAACAGGGCGCTCAGGTCGTGGCGCTCGTCCTTCAGGCAGAACACGACGACATGCAGGTCGTACTCCGATGCCAGAAACTCGATGCTTTGCAATATCAGGCGTTCACGGCCACCCGCCGGCGGAAACGGCGGGCGCGACGCAAGATAAAGCGCGCTCAGTTTCGGAGGTTCTGTTCTCAACTCACCACCTCTCCTCGTTTTTTGTCTGATCTCGTCCGGGATAGACAGTACTTCATTTGTCTTGCTGTTCAAATACAGAAACCAAAGCCGCCTTAAGCAGTAACCTTAAGCAGCAATCGTCTTATTGCATTGCAATTCAAATGCGAGTCTCGAGCGCTGAACAAAGACTCGACTTCAAGCGTTAAATACTTAAGATTACTAATCGATAAGGATCTCCGCACAGGAAGGAACGAGCGCTAAGGCTTAAGCGCTAAGAGCAATGCGATCGGCTGCACCACGGCGGCCGTTTGCCTGTCGATTCCTGGCGAGTCGAATACTTCGATCGAAACACCGATCGGTCGGCTTTCACGCCGCGCGCGTCACGTTCCCCGTTGATGGACGTGCGCGCCGCGTGAGCGGGACGATCAGCTTCGACTGGTGATGAACCACGTTGCAATCTCAAACTTCGTAAAGCAATGCATCGGTATTTCTTGGGAATATTTTTTCAGTTCGTCCGCTTGCCAGGCATTTAGTACAGGCTTCTGGTTCGTATGGACAGGTCGACTCAGACTGAATGTGTGCGCAAAGGCGGATCGCGAAACTGGCTTTATCAAAGTCTGTTCCGGATTCAAACGCGGCTAAGCGCACTACGTCTTTCTACTGTCGGACATGTCCCGTCGAAGCGAACTGGTTGCATCTAAAGAACCCTGGTCCCCAAGTCGCAAGGGAAGATGAAAGAAGATTTATGATCCAAAAATTCGTATGTAGTAGTGGGTTTTTTCTGAAGTTCTATGGCATCTACCCAGAAGGGAAAACATTTCTATTGGTGCTTACGCGGTGGATCATACATTCGCGATGTATCGAATGTTTAAGGCTGGCCAGATTCGCTATGTATTGGCGGATTGGTCGGTCAACTTTGCGCATGGTTCTTGTCGTACCAAATTGGCTACTGGTACTACGTTAAAAGCCTTAAGCGTTTTTAGCTGGCGCATTGTGCAATGCGCTAAAAGGCAATTTCGCGTCAGACGTAAAAAGCCTTGGATATTCCTAAAGACTTGCTTGAGCGATGCCATGTTGCCCTGCCAAAAAAGCTTGGATATCGCTAAAGAATTCCGTGTCGGGCCAAGACAATTTCCAAATACACCATGAATTAACTACTCGCATGTTCGCTGCTTAACACATCGAAGTCGCATCGTTGAATGAGCAACGCGCTAAGCCCGATAGGCTTTAAAAAGCCCTTACGCAAGGCACTTTCAGGTTGATCGGCTTTGCTAAGCGGACGAAGAAATAGATATCGCTAGTCGCTGGAAATCTGTTAGATTCCGTTTCATTGAACCGCCGAGTGAACGCAAAATCGCGAGCGGGGAGGGCTAGATGACTGTGCGAGACCTCGCGCTTATTCAAGGCGCGCCTCCTGTCCTGAAGCGTCCGCGCGCTTGCTCAAGGCGTAGTCTCATCCTGAACGGCCTTGTTCCGACGACGAGCGATAAACCATCCTGCGCGCTCTACCTATCGTCCTTCTCCTGGCCTTTCCCACCCATGTGAATTATTGCGCTTCACTCCGCAATGCAATCGCAATCGCTCAGTAGGGCAAATATAAGCTGACGAGTGGTTGGCCCTGCACTTGAGACGAAAGTAGGAAAGAAGAATGACTCCGATTGTGTTCGGCAAGCGATTTGGATGGCTACATCCGGGCAACGGTACGCGGGGTGATCTGACGAAAACGGTCCAGGCTTCATCGAATGCGTCCGCGCATCGTGCGTTGATCATGCAGGCGCGAGCGGGCGCGAACGCACCTTTGACCGATGCGTTGACCGCCTTGGGCGTCGATGTCCACGCGCATGCGTTCGACGATCTGCTGGGCTTTCTTCAGGAGTCGGCTTTCTCCGAGACGCCGCACGCGACATTCACGCATGTCGCGCAATGGATTTCGGGCGATACGAACGCGCGCGCGCCAGCCGAGCCATCGGCGACGCCGGTCGATTGGCCGAAGCTGAGCATCGAGACGGTCGATGCTATCGAGCGTCCGGTGCGCATTGGCGACGAAGGGCTGTTCGGCGTCTTGTGCGAGCCGCATATGAAAGCGGCGCGCGGCGATTCCGTGCTGCTGCTGACGAGCACCGCGGCGAGTTCGCGCGTGGGCGATAGCCGGCTTGCGGTGCGCGTCGCACGCGAGATGGCGCGTCGCGGCGTGGCGTCGCTGCGTTTCGACGCACGCGGACGCAGCGACAGTCCGCCCGCGCCCGGCGACGTTCAGGCCGATACGCCTTACGGACGCATCTATAACCTGGTCGGCACGCAAGATACGGCATCGGCGGCGCGCTGGCTTTCGCGTCGCGGCTACAAGTCGATCATCACTTTCGGCATCTGCTCGGGCGCTTATCACGCGCTGAGAGCGGCGGTGCTCGAACCGGTCATCACGGGCGTGATGTCGGTGAACATCCTCACCTTCAAGCGTCCCGCCGACCGAAAACCCGAAGCGACTTTCGAGCTGACCGGCAACTCGATGGCCGGTTACGCGCACTCCGTTTTCGATATCGACAAGTGGAAGGCGATTTTGCGCGGCGAGAAGAATCTCGCGCGCATTCTCGTGTTGATCGCGAGCCGTCATTCGGTGCGCGTGCGCTCGCGCATCATCGATATGCTGCATCTCGATCGTCTCAGCACGGTGCCGCCGGAACAGGCGCAAACGCCGCTGCCGATCATGCGCGCACTCGACGCAAAGGGCGTCAAGACCGTCATGCTATACGGCAGTTACGAGCCGGGACTCGATCTGCTGTCGTCGTACTTCGGCAAGAATGGCGCGCGGCTGTCGCGCTATCCGTCGATACGGCTCGCGGCTTTTCCGGATGTCGATCACTCGCTTTTCAATCCCGCGTGTTTGCGGCATGTGATCGGCTTGTGCGAAGCGATTGCCAAGGAGACGGGTTCGCCTGCGCCGGTCGGCGCGATGCCGCAGAGGGCGTCGGCGGCGCTTTGAGGATGAAGCAGGGCGCGCGTTGATGTAGCGCGGCGATTGCAGGACGAAGATGCCTCGGGCTAGCCCGGGGCATTTTTGTTTTGGGGCGTCAAAACCGGGCTCGAACGTTCTGTCGGGCTTGCCCGCGAAACTTTGAGTCTGAAACAGACTGTACCGTGCATCGAACGTTCGCATGCTCTTCCATTGGGTGTTTTTTCCGATTCGGTGTACTCCAATCGCTCCGGACTACAAATAGTCCATTATCCTTTCGAAGGTGATTGACTAGCTTTCAGTGGATGCGTTGCGCTGTCCGCGAATCACGTGGGCCGACTGATCTGCAGATGTCGACGTGCCGTGCCGCCAATCAGGCGTAACGGGCTTCCTTATAAAAAGTTAGGCATTCAAAATATGGAAAAGAACAAGATGCGCGCTTTAGTCGTGACGTTGGCGGGACTTACGCTCAGCGCATGCGAGTCGGTGAAAGTCCAATATGCGCTGCCTTCACCCGCCCGCAATTTCGAAGCCGCCGAGAGTCAAGCGGAGGAGCATTATCAATATTTTTCACTACCTAAGGCCTATATACTCGTGACGCCGGCCGCTAAGGCTGTGGTGGACAATAAGCCGGATGCACAACAACCATCCGATGCTAACGGGCATGCCGCACGAAAGGCGCCACCGGTGCATCGGCGCGCGCTCAAGCGCTGAGCGAAAAAAAAATCCGGCACTTCGGCATCCGGAGCGCAAGCTGCGTCGGCTGCCTCCGAGCAGCCCGCTTCCGAAACTGTAGGTCAGGGAAACATCGGGACGGCGCCGTCGCTGAACAATGGTTTGAACACGGCGACACTCCATGGAAAAACCTGGAAGGCGCGCGTTGTCGTCATGCCGGATGACACCCGTACTCTTGCCGTCAAAGGAGTGTCCGGATTCTTCGAGTCGACGACGATTGGGCTGACAAAGTACCAGAATTCAGACTTGGTTTCTTCCGTCAGTAGTGAAGCCGAGAATCTGGTCCCAAAGCGTTTGGGACAATTTGCGTCCGTGCTAGCGACCGTCGTGCAAGTTTCATCAGTGGTGAAGAAAGCACCAGGCACCCATCCACAATCGCTGGAGCCGTTCGTTATAGCTGTACCATCGAAAACCGATTCGAACACAATCAACGATGACTGGAACTGGAGCTTTACCTACGATGCAGGCGAGCCTGCGGGCACAGTCTCTTACCATGACTTCATGACGAGGTCGATCGATCGGACGGTCTCTTATTTTCCAACGCCGGCTTGCCGGACCGCGACGCTGAAAATCGACAGACGATCAGACCGTTCGGTCTCCCAGTTTCATCTCGTCGTTGTTGCGCCTGATCTCATCCGCTTGCAGTCGCTTCCTGTCAAGGGAAAGATCGATCTTGGGACTGTCTGCGGAGCATCCGTCTCTGGTACGCAAAGCTCCGATACTTTGGCATCCATCTCAGATGACCTTTCTGCATTTCAATCGGCAGTCAAAACAGTAAAGGACGCCACTAATGGCGGAGCCAAGACGCCTGCTGCTGCCTCTGGCGTGGCTGCAGGCAAGCAGAAGTAGGCTGTAGCGAAACTGAGAGTTTTGCTAAAGGAATGAATTGTATTCGGCTTCCGAATCAATATGAATCGCCTAAGGAATCGCCATGAGGTACGCATGGGTCATATGCGCAGCGGTTTGCTTGCTAATGCGAAACGAGTCGTCGGTCGCTCAACGTGCGAAAGCTACGCAGCCATTGCCAGGAGACGTCGTCTTTAGGGCATTCGCTGAGCACGGGACGGACGCCAGCGTACAGCTAATCAGTGGAGTAAAAGCGGAAAAACGGTACTGGGCAACCGTGATCGATGCGGCGCTTTCGCCTCAAGGCGTCTATCCTCCTGCTACCTGTACTGCGATCCTGATAGGACCGGGTGTATTCCTGACGGCGGCACACTGCTTCGACGATGGTCCGGGTTCCAAACTCGTTACCTCCGCATGGTTGCGTGCGGGAGGCCAAAGTTTAAAGGCGACGTGCGAACTTTCACCCGAATACGTCCAGGCTGTGGATCAGCATATATGGAACGGCCCTTCGCCACGCGTTAGCGAAGACTATGCAGTGTGCGCCTTTGATATGCTCAAGATCGTTCCACAATTCATGCAAGACCTTGACTACGAGAACATCGACATCGAAAACCCTTTGGCTCAGGGGTCGAAGGTGCTCATGACCGGATTCGGTTGCTCGGATCGCGCAATCCTGCTTTCGTCAGGAAAAAACGATGTCAGACTCGACGGACTGTTGCGTCTCGGTGACGCAGCTGTCACCTCTTTGCCCTCCAATCAGGACGTCGAGATCGATCGCGTCATAAAGATCAACTCCTCAATAAAAAGCGCGCCGGCGCTGTGTGACGGTCACTCGGGTGGACCATTGATGTCGGGCGCAACTGTTGCCAAACAGGGCGCTTCCCGATCCGTGCGGGGCATCAACTCGAGTGTTCAGGTAGATCAGGATGATCCCTCCGGACCGGTCGCCGTCTCGCGGATTGCGCCATTAGCGACGCCTCAATTCAAAAAGTTCATCACGCAATGGCTTGACGCGCGAAAGCATCTGGTTATTTGTGGCATCAACGCGACGCGAGGTTTTCTGCCATGTCACGACTAGTCAACGAAGGCTGTTTATTTAGGTTAGTTTTCCTTTTTATATTGACGACAATGTCGGGTGAAGTTCGCAGCGCGGGTGGCGATTCGGACAAGTCAAAGCTGGTTGTGCGCGTTGAAAAGCCGCTGTCGGATAAGGCGTTGCGTGAATTCACGTCCGTGGTGGACGCGCGCTCTTTCGATGAGAAAAATTTCCCGGACCTGAAGGTGTTGACTTCGCGGCAGATCGTGAACGTGTTGTGCGGATCGTTCCGCGCGGCATACTGGGATCAATTCGTGCGAATCAACAGCCTGGACGGAGCCAACATTCAACCTGATAGAGTGATCGGCGAGCGCGGATACTCGCTCAAGTGGCCCGGCTGTCCCTACGTAGCAGAGGCCCCTAAGGTGAAATACGTGGTAAAGCCGGGCGATACTGCTTTCGATGTCTACAAGAGACTGACAGGAACGGCCGGCGGCACTTGGGAGATCAAGCAATACTTCAAGGCGTCAGGGGTCAAAAATCTCGCCCGATTGAAGCCGGGACAGGCGTTGCAACCTTCGCACGTTTCCGCTCCAAAGGTCATGACCGCTTCCTTGGACGCCGCTCAGTTTCGTGAGACTTTCGCCAACCTGGCATACGTATCGGCTATCAAGTCTCCGACTCTTGGAAACGACACCCAAGACGCGGCGTCCGATAACGAAGAGCGCGCTGCACAGCAGTCGAACGCCAAGCCATTCCCAGCGGCTCGCTTCGAGATCGCCGCAGGGAGGATCGAAGCGATCGGGACCAGAGACTACGATAGTCGGCCCTTCAGAATTAGTCGAAGTCAAGGGTGGCAAGGGGCCGCCGGAAGATCGTGTTTCCCAGAACTCCCAGAAGCAATATTGATCTGAATGGTTTCCTGGGAGTTTGGAACTTCGCCGA